>NZ_JBHUNA010000021.1:0-191067 GCF_042685205.1 Lentibacillus juripiscarius | reverse complement strand
AAAGCATCTGATTTCCAACCTTTGACATCTGTTTTGTCATACTGGCTGTTTTGTTCAGTTTTCAAAGAGCGAGTCATAATGGCTTTGTCCAAGCCAACTTTTTCATTATATCAGGCAGCCAACTTAATGTCAACAATTATTTTTATTGAATTGTTTTATGCCTGTGCGGTTGTGCTTCGCTGAAAAAGCGACTTTATTAATATACCATCTTTCAAAATCGAAGTCAACAACTTTTTTATTTCGTTTGCTGCTTTCGTTTTTGGCCGCATCTGTTGGCGCGACATTTAATAATTTATCATGTTTGCCATCCGGAATCAATAGTAAATAAATAAAAATTAAATGGTTTTTTTATCCATCTGTTCAGCCGGGTACCCCACCTGCCATGCACACATATTTGAGTCACTAACAGCAAAAGATAAAGGATTGGTTCGTTGTCAGGTTCGCGATTAATTAATTCGCTCCATCGCAGACAACAAAATTGCCCACGTTCTTCCTTCTATCCGTTCATCACCACGGAATCCTCAGTACGGGGCCTTTTTCCAAGCCCCGCACTTTGATCCTCATCCTTTGAGTGATTGTTCAAAAAGTCCGGTAAAGGCGATCGGCGTCACAAACTTAGCCTGCCAATCCTTTTTATCCTCCTTCTTGAACACGCACTTTAAGACTATTTATTCCGCATTTGCGGGAATAACAGAACATCTCTAATGGATGGAGAATTGGTTAATAGCATTACCAGACGATCAATTCCTATACCCAATCCGCCTGTTGGAGGCATTCCATACTCGAGTGCTTCCAGGAAGTCTTCATCCATTAAATGAGCTTCATCGTTCCCTTCGTCCCGTTCTTTTACTTGCGCCTCAAACCGTTCGCGCTGATCAATCGGGTCGTTTAATTCGCTAAAAGCATTTGCATGCTCACGTCCAACAATGAACAGCTCAAACCGGTCTGTAAACCGCTCATCCTCCGCGTTACGTTTAGCGAGCGGAGAAATTTCCACTGGATGCCCGTAAATAAAGGTAGGCTGAATTAGATTCTCTTCAACCTTTTGTTCAAAGAATTCGTTGACAATGTGCCCGTATGTCATATTGTCCTGGACTTGAACACCATGTTCGGCAGCAAGTCTTTTCGCTTCGTCATCACTCATTTGTGACCAGAAATCAACGCCTGTATATTCCTTTATCGCATCGACGATATGCAGTCGTTTCCAACCCGGTGCCAGACTGATTTCATAATCGTCATACGTTACGGTTGCATCGGAGAGAACATCCTCGGCTATGTGGGCGATTAGATTTTCTGTCAGGGTCATAACATCATGAAAATCAGCATATGCTTCGTACAGTTCCATCATCGTAAATTCTGGATTGTGCCGTGTGGAGACACCTTCATTACGAAATACACGTCCAATTTCATAAACTTTTTCCAAACCGCCGACAATCAGCCGTTTCAGATGCAATTCAATCGCAATCCGCATGTACAACGGGATATCCAATGCATTGTGATGGGTAACAAACGGACGAGCGGAGGCCCCACCTGGAATTCCGTGCATCATTGGTGTTTCCACTTCCAGAAACCCTTGTCCATCGAGGAAACTGCGCATCGAACGTATAATTTTACTGCGCAGGATGAACGTTTCTTTACTGTCTGGATTGGTTATAAGATCCAAATAGCGCTGGCGGTAACGCTGCTCAACATCCTTTAGTCCGTGATATTTTTCAGGAAGCGGACGCAATGATTTAGTCAGCAAAGTAAACTCCGCTGCTTTCACGGACAGTTCGCCTACTTTCGTCCGGAACATAGTGCCTGTCACGCCGACAATATCGCCCATATCAGCGGACTGAAAGATTTCGTATGCATCTTCGCCAACTGTGTCTTTGCGGACATAAATCTGAATTTGGCCGCTGAGATCCTGCACATGGGCAAAACCGGCTTTCCCTTTCCCACGTTTCGTCATTACCCGGCCTGCGATGGTTACTTCATCCGGCTTTTCTTCCAATTCCTCTTTGGAATATTGGTCATAACTTGCAAACAAGTCGTCTGCCAAATGTGTCCGGTTAAACTTACCGCCAAAGGGATCGACATTCTTCTCCTGGTACATGGCAAGTTTCTCCCGCCTGGCCCGCATATGATCATTTAATTCTTCTGACACGATTATCACTCCAACATTGGTTATTAATCGGGATCCCGATCAATCCTGTATTTTTCTAACGTATAGTATAAAAGAAAACCAGTCGACTTTCATCCCCAGGGTTCTGCACTGCGCTGCAACTGCACGGATCCGTCAAGCCGCACTCAAACCCAGTCATTACAACAGCCGCATTAGGATGCGCTCTCAGAACCCTCAAGTTCTTCCGCAAATGTGTACAGTAGGTCGGTCAATTCTTTTTTTGTCGTTGTTTCATTAACTTTACGACGTACTTTTCCACCGCCACGCAGGCCTTTCAAGTACCATGCTGCATGTTTGCGCATCTCCATTACTGCAATTTTTTCGCCCTTCAGTTTGATAAGGCGCTCCATGTGCAGCATAATTTTTTCTCTTGGAGATGGGCTGGAAATCAATTCGCCAGTTTCTAAATATTGGGCTATCTGGTAAATAATCCATGGATTACCCAGAGCAGCACGTCCTATCATAACGGCGTCTACACCTGTTTCGTCCAGCTGCTGTTTTGCTGCCTGCGGACTGTCGATGTCGCCGTTGCCAATAACCGGTATATCGACAGCCTGCTTTACCTTCTTGACAATTTCCCAGTCTGCAGTTCCCTCATACATTTGCAACCTTGTCCTGCCGTGCAGTGCAACTGCTTTGGCACCAGCAACTTCAATTGCTTTAGCATTTTCAATTGCATAGATATGATCGTCGTCCCAGCCGGAGCGCATCTTAACAGTGACAGGTTTATCAACATTATTAACGACTGCTGTCACCATTTCATGGATTTTCTCCGGATCGAGCAGCCATCTGGAACCCGCATCACATTTCGTGATTTTCGGTGCAGGACAGCCCATATTGATATCAATAATGCTGGCATTGGTATTCTGATCAACATAATGGGCCGCTTTGACCAATGAATCCTTTTCACCGCCAAAGATCTGCAGACTCATTGGCATTTCGCCTTCATCTATATAAAGCATGTTCATGGATTTATCATTTTTATTGTTAATGCCTTTGTCACTGACCATTTCCGCGCAGACGAGCCCTGCTCCAAATTCTTTGACTAATCAGGCGGAAAGCGGAGTTCGAAACACCAGCCATCGGTGCCAGAACAACACGTTTGGAATGGTAATATCACCGATCGTAAACATTGGTTAATCCTCCTTCTCACCATTGCTGCTGTTTATCAGTTCCTGCCTAGGTATTTGCAGATGCCTGGCTATTTGATCCAATCGTTCCTCCGAGGGCTCTGTCTGCCCCCGTTCCAATTTACCAAGGGTGATGATAGGAAGATTCAATTCCTGAGCCAGTTCCGCCTGCGTGTACCCTTTTAATTTACGAAACGCTTTTATTCTTCTGCCGACCCTCTCTCTGTCCATCGTGTTACATCCTTTATGTCTCTTTCGGAAAGTGCATCTATATAATCGGAAATTGGTTTATCCGCTGGGGGCAATGTCAAGTCAGGTGCGATTTCGCCCAGCGGGATAAGTACAAATGCCCGTTCATGCATACGTGGATGCGGAAGGGTCAATTGTTCTGTTTGTCTATTTTCTTGATTATAAACTAAAATGTCAAGGTCAAGTGTGCGGGGGCCAAATCGGAACTCCCGCTCTCTTCCCAGCTTCTTTTCAATTTGCTGACAGACATCCAATAATGCCAACGGAGAAAGCGAGGTCTCTGCCTTTAGCACCATGTTCAAAAAGTCAGCCTGTTCCGTATACCCGACCGGTGCCGTCTGATAAATGGATGATGATTTGATGACAGTCAGCCGGGGATCGTCCTCCAATAAATGCACTGCCCTTTTCAGATAGTCTTCCCTTGGTTCAATGTTTGACCCTAATGCAAGATATACTGTTTCCATCATTCGTTTCGCTCCCGAAAAATTTCTGCCGCTACTGACCGGTAGTGCCCCGGTATTGGCGGATCTGGCTTGGTGATGCGAATGCGGCAAGCCTCCAGTATGGAATATGACTGAAACAATCGTTCTGAAATTGTTTCAGCCAGCGCCTCAAGCAAGTTCACCGGCTTGCCTTCCATAACTTCTTTCACAAGCTCGTAAGCATCCCCGTAATCAATGGAATCGTTCATATCATCTGACTTGCCTGGCTTTTTCAGACTAAACTTAAGCTCCGCATCTACAGAAAATCGCTGGCCAAGCTTTTTCTCTTCCTCAAAGAGGCCATGATAGCCGTAAAACGCCATCCCGTTCAACAAAATTTTATCCATTGCTTCCCACTCCTTGTTTAAAAAGCATGGCATCCATCATTTTTGCCAGTTCCACATGCAAAGGTACATTGTGAACACGGACAATTTGTGCCCCTTTCTCAATTCCCAGACAGGTAGTTGCTCCAGTTCCGTTATCCCGTTCAGGTGCGGGCAAATCCAGAATCCTTCCGATAAATGATTTACGCGATGTGCCAAGGAGCAGCGGGTAGCCGAGGTCCGTAAATGCCTCTAGCTGATTCATGACCATCAGATTATCCTGTGGCGTCTTTGCAAAACCCACACCGGGATCCAGAATAATGTTTTCCGGAACAACACCAGCGTCAAGAGCAATATCAATACTTTCCTGCAAATCGTGTTTCATATCATCTATAATCGACGTATAATTCTTGTTCGTCCGGTTGTGCATCAAAATAATCGGTGCGTTATGCGCTGCCGCTACCTGTGCAATGGCAGGCTCTTTTTTTGCACCCCAGACATCGTTAATGATATCAGCACCTGCTTCCAATGCCTGACGGGCTGTTTCCGCTTTATATGTATCAATGGATATCGGAATCGTAACATAATCTTTAACAGCACGAATCATGGGAATCACCCGCTGAAGCTCTTCCTCCAGCGATACCGACTCATGATCCGGGCGTGTCGATTCTCCGCCGATATCAATGATATCCGCTCCCTGTTTTTCCATCTGAACAGCTTGTTCAATAACTTCATCAGCCGATGTGTAATTTCCACCATCCGAAAAAGAATCAGGGGTTACATTTAATATACCCATAATATGGGTGCGTTCAGACAAATCGTATGTATTTATTTTTGTTTTCAGTTTCATCCTGTACCCTTCTTTCATCGATCAGATTATGTCACTACCATCCTATCACAGCCTAAAAAAAAGCGGAAGCAGGCACCATCAAAGCCGCAGCTGATTTCCCAGTCATTTAATTAGAAAGACTCGGCATCTGCCTCGTCTTTTAGCAAATGCCGAAGTTTTGCTTATAAGTTCATCCATAATTTATACTTTCTGACGTCACAAAAAGAACCGGTACCATAAACGGCACCGGTTTCGACTAGCTTTTCCCATCAGTCATCATATTGATACAGTGGAGTGGATAAGTACCGCTCGCCATTATCTGGTATGATCGCGAGCACCTTTTTCCCTTTGCCAAGCGTTTTGGCAACCTTTTTAGCCGCGGCGACGGCAGCACCCGATGAAATTCCGCCAAGTACGCCTTCCAATCGGGCAACTTCACGTGATGTTTCAAATGATTCTTCATTGGAGATCCGAATAACTTCGTCGTAAATGGATGTATCCAGAGTTTCCGGCACAAAGCCTGCACCAAGTCCCTGAATTTTATGCGGCCCTGGTGTGTCACCGGACAGCACGGCTGAATCTTCCGGCTCAACGGCATAAATTTGAATTCCTTCAAAGTGCTTTTTCAGTACTTTCCCGGCTCCAGTCACTGTTCCTCCAGTGCCAATACCGGAAATAAACGCATCAAGACCATCGCTCATCTGTTTGACAATTTCATTCCCTGTTGTGCGTGCATGCACTTCCGGGTTCGCTTCGTTGCTAAATTGTTGTGGCATGAAATAGCCATGTTCTTCTTTAAGTTCTTCCGCTTTTTTAATCGCACCCTTCATCGCATCTGCACCAGGTGTCAGCACAAGCTCAGCCCCATAGGCGCGCAGCAGATTGCGTCGCTCCTGGCTCATCGTGTCAGGCATGACCAATACAGCTTTATAGCCTTTCGCTGCAGCGACCATCGCCAGCCCGATTCCGGTATTCCCGCTCGTCGGCTCAACGATAGTGTCCCCCTCTTTCAGTTCCCCACTTTTTTCAGCTGCCTCAATCATAGATAAGGCAATCCGATCCTTCACAGAGCTGCCAGGGTTCATGAATTCCAGTTTCAAATAAACATCAGCACTGTCATCCTCAATAGAACGGTTCAGCTTTACAATAGGCGTCTCCCCTATCAGACCTGCAATATTATCAGCGACTCGCATGTGGACCCCTCCTAATTCCTAGTAATTTTATAGGATTTATATATCACAACTATATGCTGTAGCCGAAAAATTGTCAACGAAAACACTATCATTCATCACCGTATACCCATTCCACATCTAATTCACTCCAAAGCGATGCAGCGGATAATGACTGGTCCAATTTATCCATAGCCAGCTCCCTTTTTACATAGGGTTTCATTTCATCATAAGTGAATTCTATAGCAGAAAGTTTTCGGTGAACAAAGATGATTGCAAAACCATTATCGCGCCTGATTGGTTCACTGTATGTACGCTCCTCCATATCCGTGGAAGCTGTCATATAAGAGGCAGGGAAGGACCGGCTTGAATTGACGAAAAAACCTAAGTAGCCGCCGTCTTGTTTTGTATCTTCATCCATTGAATACTTCCGTGCAAGCTTGCCAAATTCGGAACCACCCGCTAGCTTCTTTCGTACCTTTTCAGCTGTTTTTCTATCAGGTACGACAATATGGGAAAGCTGAGTGGACGCTTTGAAATCATATTGGTTCTGATACTTGTCATAATATGTTTTCACGCGGTCTTCGGGTATATGTACATCGGCTGTCAGAAGAGCTTCCAGCCGATAGCGATATAAAATATCCTCACGCCACTTTTTTTCATTTTTCTTGGTTATTTTTTCTGTCATAACGCCTTGTGTGGTCGTCAGCAGTGCTATTTCCCGGGCAATGACCTTTTCGCTCACACTAACACCAAGCTCTTTTGCCAGCTGGCGGACAACCTCATAATCAATCATCGTTTCCAGTTGTGCCTTCCCTTGATTTTCCCTTAGTGATGTCATCCATTCATCGTAGGAGATTTCCCTATCACCAATTACAGCGGCAGGCTCCGACTGATCGATAGCTGTGCCACTTTCCAGCTTGATTTGCTTTTGCTGGCTCCAAAACAGGAGGGTTGTTATGTTTGTGATAAGCAGCACCGCCACAACTCCCCAAAGAAGTTTCCTGTTCATGGGTAACTCCTTTCCGCTTTATGTCTGGGCTGACTCTTTTTAAGAAGTAGTTCAAAAAGTCCGGTAAAAATGACACATCGAATTTCTTCGTTGGCTTGTTTCTCCGCTCCTTGGAAAAGAAATACGCTTTTCCTGCGTGCGATGCCGGTTCAGGGAAGCATTCCTTGTGCTCATGTATCTAAATACATACATTCCACTCCTTGGGAAAGAAGAACACTTTCCCAGCGTGCGAAGCGGTTCAGGGTAGCTTTACTTCTGCTCGAAACGACGCCGCCTTGAAATTCTCGGTCCTTTTTATCCTCCTTTTTGAACACGCATTTTAAGTTCACTCAACTCTTCTTCATTAAACCGGTAGACTTCATTGCAGAAATGGCATGTTGCTTCTGCACCGTGGTCTTCCTCAATCATGCTTTGAATTTCTTCTTTCCCTAATCCAATCAGCGCCTGCTGCAGCCGTTCCCTTGAGCATTTGCACTGAAACCGGACCGGCAGGCGTCCTTGAATTTTCACGTCGTCTTCCTGAAAGAGACGTTCCAATATTCCCTCAGGTGACACACCTTCTCTAATTAACTGGGAAATTGGAGGCATAGCCCCGATTCTCTCCTCGACACGCGCAATAACTGCATCATCTGCACCAGGCATCACCTGAACAATAAAACCGCCGGATGCGAGGATGCTATGATCAGGATTAACAAGGACACCTGCACCTACTGCAGAAGGAATTTGTTCCGAATTGGCAAAGTAATACGTGAAATCTTCTCCTATTTCACCTGACACAATCGGTACATGACCGGTGAAGTAATCTTTCAAACCCAGATCCTTCACAACACTAATGTTACCTTCCCCAACGGCGCGGGCAACATCCAGTTTCCCCTGGTTATTCAGGTCAAAATCCACGTGTGGGTTCGTTACATACCCGCGTACATCACCTGTGGCATCGCTGTCAGCAACAATAGCGCCGATTGGGCCATTGCCTTCCACCTTCACAGTCAGTGAATCGTCACCTTTCAGCATTGCGCCCATCATTGCACTAATGGTAATAGTTCGGCCAAGTGCGGCCGATGCCGTCGCCCAAGTGTCCTGCCTGACCTGCGCCTCTTTGACCGTATTGGTTGTGCTGATCGCATACGCACGAATCATGCCATTATATACTGTTGACTTTACTATATAGTCTTTCATTAGGTATTCATCCCCTTTTCTGTCACACTTTTAATACGAACGCCGATTGCTTGAATAATACAACTTATACAGACCTTTCAGCGTCAGATGCTTGTCCGCATGATCAATTGTTTCGGACTTGTTGGCGATTAACGGAGCAAGACCACCAGTTGCAACGATGGCCGGGGCTGTATCCATTTCCCGCTTCATTCTGTTTACGATCCCGTCAACCTGTGCCACATACCCATAAAAAACTCCAGATTTCATTGCATCGACTGTTGAACGGCCAATCACTTTTTCCGGTTCCTGAATCTCTATCTTCGGAAGCTTGGATGCCTTTTGGTACAAAGCCTCCAGTGAAATCTGGATCCCAGGCACAATCAGGCCGCCATGATATGCCGCATCACTGTTAATACAGCAATATGTTGTAGCGGTACCGAAATCAATAATGATCAGTGGCGCACCATAATCTTCAATTGCACCGACAGCATTGACAATGCGGTCAGCACCAATTTCTTCGGGATTGGGATAGGACATCTTTAAAAATTTATGGGCTGATGCACTGCTGATAATCATTGGCTCTATGTGAAAATATTTTGTGCACATTTTCTCTAATGCAAACATAATGGGCGGAACGACAGAGGAGATGGCAATCCCGCTGATGTCTGATAATGCAATATTTTTATGTTCCAGCAATGATTTGATTAACATGGCATATTCATCTTCTGTTTTATGGCGATCAGTTTTAATGCGCCATTCGTAAATCAATGTATCTCCATCAAATACACCAAGCACGGTGTTTGTATTACCGGCGTCGAGTACAAATAACATTTACGACCAAACCTTCCTATAGACCTTTTTCTATCTTTTTACTATATCATAAATCTATACTGTGTCATTAAGGAAAAACCTCGCCTTTATTAGAAAAACTCGGCATTTGCCCCGTCTTTTAGCAAATGCCACAATACTTTCTGTCGTTAAAATAAATACAGCCTCCCATAACGATGAGAGGCTGTAGCGTTTTTATTCCTTTTTCTCGTCTGAATCCGTTGAGGAATCGTCAGTATCATTTGTATCTTCTTCGTAGTTTCCCTGATGCTTTTCTTCTGCCTTCTGCTTCGCTTCCTCATACGTTTCCGGAGTTGATTCATCACCATCTTTAGAATGGATGTTTACTTTCACATCCGAACCCTTTTCGTCTTTTATTTCAGGCTCCGGCAAAACACCGTCCTCAAACAGTGATTTAATTTGTCTTTTATCAAGTGTTTCCACTTCCAGCAATGTTTGTGCCATCAGTTCCAGCTTATCTTTATTTTCGGTAAGAATGGTTTTGGCACGTTCATAGCAGTAATTAATAAAGTTTTGCATTTCTTTATCAATTTCATGTGCAATTGCATCACTGTAGTTTTGATCGTTTTGTATGTCACGGCCAAGAAAAACTTCCCCGCCGCCGCTTGTAAACTGCAGCGGTCCGATTTTATCACTCATGCCATACTCCGTAATCATTTTGTGGGCAATGTTGGTAGCCTGCTGGAAGTCATTGTGGGCTCCTGTACTCACTTCACCAAACATCACTTCTTCAGCGACCCGACCGCCCAATAATCCGGTAATTTTATCGAAAAGTTCCGGTTTGGTTATGAAAGACCGGTCTTCTTTTGGCAACTGAATGGCATAACCGCCTGCCTGACCGCGCGGCACAATCGTCACTTTATGAACTTCATCCGCATTCTCCAGGACCAAGCCGACAATGGTATGCCCGCTTTCATGGTGGGCAACAATGTCGCGCTCCTTCTTGGAAATGACTTTGCTCTTCTTGGAAGGGCCCACAATAACTCGATCAATGGCTTCGTCTACATCTTCCATGCCGATTTTATCTTTATCGAAGCGCGCTGCAACAAGTGCCGCTTCATTCAGAAGGTTCTCCAGATCGGCACCCGAGAATCCCGGCGTGCGCCTCGCAATCGTCTCGAGATCAACTGTATCATCAAATGGTTTATTCCGTGCATGTACTTCCAGTACTTCTTCACGACCTTTGACATCCGGACGGTTAACCGTAATCTGACGGTCAAAGCGCCCAGGACGCAATAGCGCCGGATCGAGAATATCCGGACGGTTCGTTGCAGCAATGATAATGATCCCTTCATTAACACCAAATCCATCCATTTCAACGAGCAATTGGTTCAATGTCTGTTCACGTTCATCATGGCCGCCGCCAAGACCTGCACCGCGCTGACGTCCGACAGCATCAATTTCATCTATAAATATAATACATGGCGCATTTTTCTTGGCATTTTCAAATAAGTCACGTACACGTGATGCACCGACACCTACAAACATCTCCACAAAGTCTGAACCACTTATGGAGAAGAACGGTGTGCCTGCTTCCCCTGCAACAGCACGGGCCAGCAATGTTTTACCTGTTCCCGGAGGTCCTACGAGTAGTACCCCTTTAGGGATTTTTGCCCCGACTGACGAAAATTTGCGGGGATCCTTTAGAAAATCAACAACTTCAACGAGTTCCTGTTTTTCCTCGTCTGCCCCGGCGACATCTTTAAATCGAACTTTTTTATTATCTTCACTGACCATTTTGGCCTTATTCTTGCCAAAGTTCATAACGCCGCGACCGCCACCGCCGCCTTGTGCCTGACTTAGGATAAAGAAGAAAAACAGTCCCAATATCAGAAATGGAATGATTGTTGTCAAAAAGGTTACCCAGCCGCTTGGTTGTTCCTCTTCTTTTACTTTCAGCGAGCTTTGCTTTGTTGCCTGCTGTGTAATCTCAGAAATGATATTGGTATTATCCGGAACCTGCGCAACAAATTGCTCATCACCCGTTTCGCCGGTAATGCGCATGATTCCATTTGCTGGCTGCATCGTCATTTTATCGATTTCGCCATTATTTAACGCATTCATGAATTCCTGTACATTGAATTCTTCTCTTTGTTCATTCGGTCCGTTGAATACTCCTATGACGCCTATGACGACTAAGAATATTAATAAGTAAAAGATGACATTACGAAATATCCGGTTCATTCCTTACCTCCTCCCAAGCGGGAAAACTACAACCAATAGTATCATACAGAAAAGTGTCCGCACAACTAATATTACTTATCCCGGCAGCAGATGCAACTCTTCCTGCAGCCCCGTTCCTACAAGGATTTCTATGCCTTTTCATTCAAATCCATCACAACTATTTTCCGCCATAAATCTCCGGTTTCAGCACACCGATATATGGCAGGTTACGGTATTTCTCTTCATAATCAAGGCCATACCCGACCACAAACTCGTTTGGAACCTCAAACCCAGCAATGTCAGCTTTAATATGGGAGGTACGCCCGGATGGCTTATCCAGCAGCGTGACAATTTTAATAGAGTTCGCTTTCCGGTACTTGAATAAGTCAACGAGGTAGCTCAACGTAAGGCCACTGTCAATGATATCTTCAATAATCAGTAAGTCACGGCCCTCCACTTTCGTATCCAAGTCCTTTACAATTTTTACCTCGCCGGATGACTGCGTCTGGCCGTCGTAGCTTGATACATCCATGAAATCCATTTCGAGGTATGGATGGATATACCGCAGAACATCTGCCATAAACGGCATAGCACCTTTCAGTACACCGACTGCCAGCGGAAATTTCCCTTCATATTCCTTTGTCAGCTGGTCTCCAAGTTCCGCACACTTAGCGGCAATTTCTTCTTCCGTAATCAAGATCTTTTCAATATCGTTATGCATGCTGCTCCTCCTATTGCTCCCGTTTTTCGCATGTCAGCTGAATAAATGGCCCCTCTTCCGTTTGCCCTGGCGGAAGCCCTTTTTTCAAACCAGCCAGCCAGAGCACGTTACCATTATTATCAGCTAGGACCGGCCATGTATCCCTTTCATTTAATGGAATTTTCGCATCGATAAAAATATCTTTCAGCTTTTTGCTTCCATTCAGTCCGCTCCAGCGCATCCGGTCACCTGCCTGCCGAGTTCGTATATGTAAAGGCAAGGCGACATTTGCCGCACGACAAGCATAAATAGCCTCTCCTTTTGTTCCCGGGGAGTCTGTATAATATGCCGTAAAACACAGGCTATTTGGCAGCTCCAACTCCCCCGGCACATCCAATATCTGGTGGTATGGCTGTAACTGCTCGTCCACAAAATAAAATAACATGGTCCGGTAATTTCGTTCCACTTTCAGCTGTTGCGGAAAGTCAAGCCTTGCATTACCGGTATCTTCCGTCAGTAATGCAAAAAACTGATCTTCATGAACATAAGATAACTTTTCCGGCTGCTCTTCATACAGATAATTTAATATTAGATGAAAGAAACGCCTTTGTAAAGAACGGGAATAGTTATGTAAGGAAGAAATTGAAAAAGATAAGGATTGTTTCTCCTCATTGATTACAGCTACTTCTTCAAATATTTTTTTCGCCTCGGCCATCAGGAATGCATCATCTTCCTGCAGTGACTCACTCAGGTGCTGTATCGTTCTATGCAGATTACTGTTTTGGGCTTTTAGTAGCGGGAGTACATGGCTGCGGTAATAATTCCGGGTATAGGTATCATCGTGATTGGATGGATCACGTCTCGGTGTAATCCCCCACTCCAGGCAATAGTGTTCAATTGCTTCTTTCGTCACACATAATAACGGCCTCACGATACGGCCCGTGGCAAACGGCCGCATTATTGGTATCCCTGCCAGCGATTGGACACTGGCTGAGTGAACCAGTCCCATCAGCATCGTTTCCGCCTGGTCATCACCATGGTGGCCAAGTGCCAGATAATCCGCCTGAAACTTCTCCATCTCTCTTTCGAAAAATGCATAGCGCAGGTTCCGTGCTGCCACCTGTGTTCCCAGTTTCTCCTCTTTCTTGTGGGCTGGAACATCCAATGAAGCCCCTGAAAATTCGATTCCCCAGTTAGCACAGACACGTTTTACATATGTAAGGTCCTCCTGGGATTCGTCCCCCCTCAACTGATGATCAGCAGTTACAGCGACAAGCCTTAGGTTCCATGCACCGCTTATCCTCCAGAGAAAGTGCAGCAGTGCCATCGAATCCGGACCGCCGGAAACACCAACCAAAACAGTCGCACCTTTTTTCAGCAGTTCGTTTTTTTTAATGAATGAACGGATGTTCGCTTCCAATCCCATTCCATCTCCTGTCCGTTTACAGTCTTTTCACTGCAAACGCAAAAATGTCCGCTGCCATTCCGACACATGCGGCTCCTTTTCCTTATCCTACCACAAACCAGCCATCTGAGAAATCACTGCGGCCGACCCTATTACGGTAAAAGAAGCGACGACAAGTAATAAAATAACGCAAGCAATATAATGCCGCTCCCCTCTTTAAACACCATGCGGTTCGAGGCAGCAACAGACTTTGTTCTAGTATCCCGCCGATTATTTGCACTATTAATTGCCTCCAGCAGTTCATTTCTCATCTCGGCGCTCGACTGATAGTGTCCGACGAGTGCCTTCTTGAGACAATGCCGGTAGATGCGCAACTGCTTTACATCATGCAGCTTTTTAAATAATGTTGCTTTCGGATTCGCTCCTTTTTCAAAGCGGTTCGGATAATAAACAGTTAAAAAAATCATGGCCAGTGCGAACAAATCATAACTTGGTTCCGCACGCCTTGAGCCCAGTCCCCAGTAGCCTCTGTCATAAAACTCCGTGTACTCTTTAATGGCTCGGCCTATTTGTGTCGTGCCACCGACATCAATCCAGCGAACTTTGATGGGGGAGGAGACTACAATTAGATTTTCCGGCTTGAAATCACCAAATACCCAGCCGGCCTTATGCAAATGCTCCAAGTCATCAAGCAACTGCAGCATAAAAACACCCGCCCACTCCTGGCCTTGGTGTTTGATAAAAGATTGCAGCGACTCTCCGTCCAAGTATTCCATAACATAAAAAGCATACTTGGCATTCGTGGAGGCTTCCCAATCGTCCACATCCAGTAAAGAAGGTCCAAGACGATTGCCTTGAACCTTCTGCAGCGACTTGAGTACATTTACTTCTACCGTCATGGATGCAGCATTTTCACTGATTTTCAAGGCAGCATAGCGACCGTTCTGTTCACAGAGGTAGACAGTGCCGACAGCGCCCTGGCCAAGTCTGCGTTTGATGACATAGCGTTTTCGGTGCCATTTGCCGGTTATGACTGTTCCCGGCCGTATATTAATGCCCTGCTTCTTCCATGCCTGGTTCATCTTCATCCCTCAAGCTCCTTAACAAGCTTTTCTTCCCAAATTGATACATTGCTTCCCGTATCGCCGGACCTGTCGGAGTAATTCCACCACTGGTCAGTTTTGGGAATACGTTAGAAATAGAGTCAAGTTCCGGTGACCAGTCCAACACTTTCTGAATTTGTTTGCGCTTGCCTGGAAAATGGTAAATGGAGAAACGATTGCGGCCGATCCGGGCATTGAGGCTAATGGACAAGTCGGTAAGGGCTTCCTTAACGGTCGGAAGCTTATCATGCATGCTGGCGCTTGTATCAACCAGTATTAATACCTCTAAATCGCACGTCTCACCCATATCTTCCACGACTTCCATAATTTCACCGCGTTTTTCGGGCTCAATCTCCTCCAGATTCTGTTCCGGTCCGAGAATCTGCTTCAGCTCCTGATTAACAAACCCTTGTATGGTCTGTGTCATCGCCTGCTTTGTCACCATCTGTACCGTCTGTGATAATGCCTGTTTGTAAACAATCTGACTGAGACCACCGCCGGAATTTGCAATGTCTTCCACCTCTTGAAATCCTTCAGGTTCCTCCGTCTGATCATCATCAAGGATTCCAATGACATTAACAGCAATACCCTGCTGCTGTGCCAATGCTGCCGTAACAGACGGGTCTTCCCCTTTATTGGAACAGCCGTCGGTAATCAGCAGTATTTGTTTCAATGTTCCTTTTTTCACCTGGCATACCTCCCTGTTAAATCCACTACCATCATCGACACAAACAGGGAATAATATACATTGGCCCCTCGCTCAGGCGATATTTGTTATAAGACAGAGGACCTTCTGTGTCTGCGATTACTCGGCACAACACGCACTATTAGGTCATCCTTTTAGCAATATAAATCTTAGTGCAAATCGCACATAAAATAACAGATTGAGAATTTTCGTTCCCAATCTGTTGCTTTGTGTGCTAAATGGCATGTTACTTAAAGTATATTCCTTTTGATTCTAGCAGTTGATATAAAATGTGCAGTAACGGCCCCGCCCGATTCCGCTGCGGGCAGTTGCTTTCCGCGGGCACGGCTTCAGCCGAGACTCCTGTGGGAGCAGAGGCCTAGATGAGACCCCGCAATGCGCAAGCACAAAGCAAGACTTCACTGAGTAATCTGCGACCTGCGAGGAGCGTATGCTTCGCCGAGTAAGCTTGCAACGTGACGAGCATGAGGAGGCTCATCAGCCGCCCACGGAAAGCGACGAGCAAGACATCCACCGAGTAAACTGCGAGTTGCGAGGAGCGTATGCTTCACCGATAAAACCTGCAACGCGACAAGCACCCAAGTGTATTTCCGTAGCGGTAATTAGTGCGCATTCCATTTGTGAAAAACAATGAATCCTATTGTGAATTCATCTGCTATTTTCATTGCTGATTTCTATGCGATTAGCCATGACTTTTTCCTGTTTGCGCCTCAAAAGAGAACGTCTTAGGGAAGCCAATATTGTGGCAAACACTGGCCTGTCTTTTTTTATACATCGTCACTGTGCTTGTACATCAGAATAAATGGGGATGGACGCCCATTGCGGTGCATTTTTTTCTACCTTAGTAACGACAACTGTCATATCATCCTCAATAGCACCTGACCTAGTACGTACAACCTCTTCCAGTAATAAATCCGCAATCTCTTGTGCATCATCTGTTTTCAATTCCCGGATTTTCCGTTTCAGCCACACATCCGTATCTTCAATATGCTTTGGACCGTCCAGTATACCGTCACTCATCATGATCAAGATGTCTTCTGATTTCAGCTGCTCTCCGACAATGTCTACATCAAATTCCTGGATAATTCCCATTGGCAAGTTGCTAGACTCCACCTTAATAATCTCCTCGCCTCGTTTTATAAAACTTGGGGCTGAACCGATTTTCAAAAACCGTACAAATGCATTATGAAGGTTAACGACAGCCAGATCCAACGTAGCGTACATTTCATCACGGGTCCGGAGTGACAAAATGGAATTAATCGATTTGATGGCCACTTTTTCAGGAATGCCTGTCTGCAAAATTTGCTGGAGAAGCCGCAGCGTCTCTTCACTTTCTTCATTTGCCCGCTGGCCGTTACCCATTCCGTCGCTGATTGCAAGGGCGTGTTTTCCTTCTCCGAGTTCAATTGTCCGGTAACTGTCACCGGAAACGAGGCCGCCTCCTTTTGCCGCATTAGCAATGCCTGTCTCTACTACATATTCCTTGGCCGATCCGAACACCAATTGGCAATACCCATTTGGAAAGGGCGAAACCTCTTCTTTTTTGACAACAATCATCTCATTTAAAATATCTGACAGAACTGGAGCAATGAGCTTGGGTCCTTCACCATGGTAATCGTAAAACGACAGTGTCATTTCGATATCGATGTTGCCTTTTTCCAGCCCGTAAATATCCAGTTTCTCCACTTCGATACCCATGTTCTGCAATGCATTCATAATCTGCATTTCCTGTTTTTCGTGATGCTTCCGTTCTTTAAGAATTTCATTAGCAAAGTCGTCCATGACATCTGACACGCCCTGCAGCTGATCGGCGACAAACTGTTTACTTTCCAGTACCTGTTTTTTCAATTGCTTGTTTGCCTCGAAGAATGATGCTTCTTCCTTCATGGCATCAAGTACTTTCTTTGACTTTACACAATGGTTCTCAAAGCTATACATCGATTTGCGATCGGGCTCTTTTCCATCTGCAAGGTCATCTTTCAAATGTTCCATTAAGGTATATGTTTTGTCGAACTGCTGCTGCCAGCACCGTTCCTTCATGAAACAGGATTGACACGTCTTTTCCGTTACCTGGCTCAGGAAATAATCGGTATCCCGCCTGTCATCGATGTCATCCTCTTTGCTCTCTTCTGCTGCTGAGAAACTTTTCGACAGTGCCTCAAATACGTCAGAGAACTGTTCCACGCGCTTGGCTGTTACATTACGTACCTTCTGTAAGTATTGTTCCTGTTCGTTCGTATATTCCTCCGTCCCAGGAATGTAACGGGACAACTTTTTGATCAAGCTTGCCGGTGTCAATAGGAAAAGAATGATAGCCATCAGTGTTTCCATAAGCGAAGGGACAACTGCTGCCACATCCGCGTAAATAGCAACCAAAAACGTCCCGACCAAGAGACCAGCACTGACCCCCGGCTTTCCTCCCTCTTTCAGCAGTCCGCCAAGCAGCCCGGAAAAAGCGAGCAGACTCATCTGATAGAGATTCGCAACATTGGCCAGTGACAGAATGAGCCCTGCCACGACACCAACAGTAGATCCGATTGCTGCCCCACCAACAAAGGAAAGCAATAAGACAAAGTACCGGGAAAAAATCTGTTCAATCGAAGCATTATACACTTCCCAGCCGATGGTTCCGGTCAGTATTGATGCGATGAGGATAATCATGCAGACAATTTCCTCATTTTTTAATGCAGGTTTATAACGTTGTGGTGATAAAAGCGGAATGCTTTGCATAAAGATTAATACTAGGACAGCACCCAATACTCCCTCCACTAATAGCAGCATCCATTCATAAGATGACAGCTGATCACGGATGGAGTAAATAAATATTCTTGGTGCCGCTGTCGAAATGAACACAATAAGCGGCATTAGAACTTGCTGTTTTTGCGTTTGCTTCACAAGTCCTGCCATGAAAAGGAACACAATCGTGGCCAATGCAATGAAAGCACCATGGACAAGCGAATAGCTTAATGCACCACACAAAGCAAATAACATAACCTTTGCCGCCTTTTCCCGTTGAATAAACCAAATAGTTGCCAAAAAGGCAATGGCAAAGGGAGAAACAACAGACAATATAATGGCTCGTCCAAGTAAAAAACCGACAATATAGAACAGCCAGCCTTTTTCGAACAGCATTGTCTTCAGTGCAGATGTTATTTTTATGCGGAACTTGTCCAGGAGACGATCATGCATATCACGTGCAGCAGGTTTGAGCTCTGGAACAGAATTTATCATATTCAACCACTCCCTCTTGCAACCCATTAAAACACAGGATGCTAACTTTTTTTGTCAAAACAAGAGGAAGGAATTAAAAAATCGTTCGACTTCTTTCAAGCTGGACAAGCGATATTCTACATGACATTCCGTATTCTGTTTATTTATGTCAATGAGAAATACCCATTGACACATTGGACATGCTGTTATAATATATCATTTGTGACTAATTCGGCGGCGTAGCTCAGCTGGCGAGAGCGTACGGTTCATACCCGTAAGGTCGGGGGTTCGAACCCCTCCGCCGCCATACAGATAAAATGGGTGCCATGCCCAGAAGGAGAAGAATCGGTGAAGACACCGGTTCTTTTTTTTGGTTGTTTTCTAAATGACTGTTGCTTTTTGCCGCAGTTGGAATATAATGCGACATAACTTTGTATGAGTGTTAAACCGCCGCTGCGGAAATACACTTGGGTGCTCGTCGTGTTGCAAGTTTTTCGTTGAAGCAGCACTCCTCGCAACTCGCAGATTACTCGGTGGATGTTTCGCTCGTCGCTTTCCGTGGGCGGCTGATGAGCCTCCTCATGCTCGTCGCGTTAAAAGCCAATTCGGTGATGCGTACGCTCCTCGCAGGTCGCAGATTACTCGTGGAATCCTTGCTTTGTGCTTGCGCATTGCGGGGTCTCATCTAGGCCTCTGCCCCCACAGGAGTCTCCGTGTATTTCCTCCGCTGGTTTGAAGATATTCCGCTTCTAATCATTGTTAGTGCTATTATAATGGTTGATTAAAGCGGAGGGTAGTCGACTCCTGGGCGAACAGCACGTGTC
Organism: Lentibacillus juripiscarius; assembly: GCF_042685205.1. Classification (NCBI taxonomy): domain Bacteria; kingdom Bacillati; phylum Bacillota; class Bacilli; order Caryophanales; family Bacillaceae; genus Lentibacillus; species Lentibacillus juripiscarius. Next base: position 171,591 of record NZ_JBHUNA010000021.1, on the reverse strand, counting down.
TGAAGACCCCGCAGCACTTGTACCCGGAGCGGTATGCTGTGTCGCAGTTTAAGGAATTTGTTCAGTAGCGTTTCATTCTTTAAGGTGACCGGCTAAAAAAGCAGGCATCCCACTAAAAGGGATGCCTGCTTTTTATATATGGTGAATTCCGGATCAAATTTTGCATCAATTGATCATAGACAGCAAACTGCTATCCTCTTTTCGCACCACGACCTCCCCGCTTGGATTCCGTGTGCTTCTTCAAAGAGGCTAAACGTTCATCCGAATCTTTGAGAAACTTGTTCATTTTAGATTCAAAGGACTCCGTACGCTGACGGGGCCGCTGGCGTGGCGGTTTATCCTTTGCTTTCTTGATGGATAGGCCAATCTTCCCATCCTTTTCGACATTGATGACTTTTACTGTCACACTGTCGCCAACACTTAGGTGTTCATTAATATCTTTCACATAATTGTCAGCAACCTCACTAATATGGACCAGACCTGTTTTTCCTTTCTCAATTTCGACAAAGGCCCCAAAATTAGTGATACCGGTCACCTTTCCCTGCAGCTTGCTGCCTACTTCGATTGACATAAAAAAAGTGCTCCTCCTTAGAATTTTGAAAAGTGTACTTCTACTATATTATAGCCATTCATGTAAAAGTGTGTCAATAAGAGGGGTCTTTATCGGGAATTTTAAAAATCAATTCGCCTTCTTTGGAGAAGAAATAGTTCGTGCGGGCAATCTCCAGCACATATTCCTCATTATTCAACAAACTGATCTCTTCCTTCAGATTCTGTTCTCTTTCCTCAAGATTGGCAAGCCTGTCCTCCAGCTGCTCATGTTGTTCCTTTTTCTCCGCCTGCAATGCGCGCTGGTTCAAATGGTATGCAGTAAGGCTGCCGACAATCAGCATGACAAGCACAGAAAAAAATACAAGCCGGCGCACTAGTCGCTTTTTCTTTCGCTTTTGTCTGGCTATGTAGGCATCGTACTGCTCCATGTAATTGGAATCCAGGCGTGTAACTGTTTTCTTATCTGCCGACACGAATCACTACCTCCTCTTTGACAGCAATTGCTTTATCCTTTTCCTGCATATATTCTCTATTTTACTATAAAATCCTGCAATTTTGTGTAATTTCTTTTGAACTGTTTGAGGAAGCATGCGATATACCAGCCGGCACAGCCAGAAAAGCGGAACAGCGATTATTTTAACAAGCCACCGCAAAATTGTTGCCAGCGTACTCAAGATAAACACAGCAATGACCGTAATAAGCTGGAAAAGCCATTTCACCGGTATGATGACGAGCACTTGAACCGTCCGCTTGCAGAATCGGTAAGCAGCCGCCACCATCCGGATGATGTGTTCCAAGAATGCTTTGTATGGCCTGGCCGCTAATCCCTGGTACATGGAAAATCCGAGCAGGCAGGCCAAAAACACATAAAAGCGCAGTTCTCCACTGTTTACCCGGAATAATACATAATATAACAGCATCGTCTGGGTCAGCCAAAAAACGATTTCCATGAAGTATTTCATGAATGGGCTGCTTTTCCAATGGATCGACAGGCGCCTGTATGTGTCCAGTATCATCCCAAGATAGAATCCGCCTGCAGTCATGGAAATCATCGTTAAGAACTGTACACTCAAAGTCATTTGAATAGCTTGCTAAAGAATCCTTTAGCTTTCTCCTGATGATGGTCATCAACATAGGAAAGCTCATATACTTTGCCTTTGATGGTAACCAGACCGTCACCAACATCCAGGTTCTGCATCTGCAGATTTTGTCCACGAATGATCAGATAGCCCATAACTGTTTCCAGCAGAAACTCTTCATTATCAAAACTGTCAACCTCTTTGACCCCAGTTATCTCCAAATTCTTCCGGTTGTTCATCTTGACGGAATGATCCTGCTCCGTGCGATTGACGGTATCATTTTGATAATAATTCATACACTTTCCCCTCCTTGTCATTACTACTCTATGAAAGGAGGGACAAGTATAGAACTGACTCAGTCCACTTTTTCTTCACTGATCACACGATATAACGAATCCGCCTCATCCTTATGAGCTGCATCCTTCAGTGATGTCACTTCAAGCGTTACAACCTTCTGGCCGAAACGGATGGTCATCTCATCCCCAACCGAGACGATAGATGAGGCTTTTGCCTTATTCCCGTTAATTGTGATGCGTCCTTGTCCGGCAACTTCTTTTGCCAGGGTTCGGCGCTTAATAAGCCTTGATACCTTTAAAAATTTATCGAGCCGCAATGCAATCACTCTCCCCTCTTGGCTTGATTCCAATAATAATCCATTTCCGCAAGTGATGTTGTTTGTATATCTTTTCCGTTATCCTTCAGCTGCTGTTCAACATAAGAAAATCGCCGAACGAATTTCTGATTGGTCTGATGCAGAGCGAGCTCCGGGTTTACTTTATAATACCGTGCCAGGTTGGCCAGTACAAATAAAACATCGCCAAGTTCCTCTTCGATATGCCGCTGATTGCTGACAGCCTCCTGCAATTCCTGCCATTCTTCTTGAAACTTGGTAAGAACATCCTTTACATCATCCCAGCCAAAACCAACTTTCGCTGCTTTATACTGCAGCTTAGAGGCCTTTGCCAGCCCAGGAAGACCAGCAGGAACACCGTCAAGTACGGATGTCCGCTGATGCCCCTTTTCTTCCTGCTTTAACGCATCCCATGTCTGATAAACGTCATCAACCGTCCGGGCCTCATGGTCAGCAAAAATATGCGGATGCCGGTGAATCATTTTTTCCGTAATTGAACGGATGACATCATCAATGGTAAAAAAGCCATTGTCCGCACCGATCTGGCTGTGCAGCATGACCTGAAGCAATAAATCGCCCAATTCCTCGACAATACCATCATCGTCCTGTTCATCAATCGCTTCGATTAACTCATATACCTCTTCAATTGCATATTGCCTGAGTGTTTCATGTGTCTGTGCACGATCCCACGGACAACCATCAGGCGCGCGCAATGCAGCAATCACCTCGCGCAGACGGGGAAACGTATGCTGCAGCATGCTGTCCGCCACAGGGGGAATATAAACCGATATCAAATTATGTACCTTATCAAAAGCACGGTCAAGTTCTTCCAGCCGAACCTGTGTCAACCGTTCCTGCTCACTTCCAGCCGCCTCTACAATACTGACTGGATAATCCGGGGGTAAATCCTCCAGCAGTTCAAGCTTCACATTGGATGCTGTGATCCGGTCATACACCTGAGAAATAATGATATGCTGCCGGTAATTTAGTGTGTTTCTATTAAAAGCTGTTCCTTCAGTGAACTGGAACCCGTCAACCGGATCTATTTTTAATACTGTAAATAGAGCATCGAGGTAACTGTGCCCACCTGTGATTTCAACCGGTATTTCTTCCTGATCAAGTAATCGGCTGACAGTCTCTTCAGCCAGCATCGGATGACCCGGAACAGCGTATATAACGGAACGAGTCCTAGCCTCATCCAGAAGTCTGTCCACGATAGACTCATAAACCGCAGCAAATTCATCCGATGCTTCATATAAGTCATCAAACGGTGTAAACACAACTCCTTCTTTTTGCAATTCCTTTACTGCCGGGTGGTCCATCGTCCGTACGAACACGTCTTCTTCCGCACGTATTAATTTCCGATAAATGCCGAGGGGCAATTGATCCAGATCACCCGCTCCCAGTCCAACAACTTTGATTGTCCTGTCCATTACGAATCCCTCTCTTTATGTAGTCGTATCCACAATCCCGCTAACGGAAGCATGGATAAATCTGTTTTACGGAAAGCTCCCTGACGCAGAAGCAGTAGCAGGTAAACAGCTCCCCCAGTAACCGATATGAAAAGAACATACAACAACAGTCCGGCTCTGGAAATAATCGGCTCCATCAGCCAGTCCATCCCTGCTAAAAATGCAACCATCCCGGTTATCGCCAACAGCAATGCACGCCAATTCACCTGTTTTCCAAGTGCAAGCTGTGGCATCTTCTGTTTCAGGGTTATTAACATCAAAGCAGCAAGAAATGCCGAACCAATGACTGTTGCGAGAGCACTTCCAGTGATTCCTAAACGCGGTACGAGCATTACGTTACCCAGGACTTTTATGACAAACGCAGCCGCAACAAAAAACGCAGTCTGCTTTACATAACCAAGTCCTTGAAGAATCGACGCCGCTGTGATGCCGATAGAACTGAGAAGGATGGCCATCACAAGAATTCGCAGACTGCCTGTACCATCATCATTTTGGAAGAGAAGCCTGTTCGCCTCCGGAAAAATAACCATCAATCCCACAGTTGCACCTGCAGCAAGATAAAAACTGACCGCCAGCGCACGCTGAACTGGCAGATGGAGTGCTTTTGAATCTTTGGCTGTTATTTCCCCTGACACAGCTGGGAGCAGTGTTAGGGCAAACGATGACCCAAGCACAGTTCCAAGCTGAATTAGTGGCTGTCCGCGGTCAAATACCCCTTTTGCCGCCATGGCTTCCAATTTGGTCCATCCATCCGCAGTCAATCCTGGCACAAGGGTGAATGTATCAGCCAGTTGCATCAGAATGAGAACCGAGTGATTCATTGCAGCCGCAATTCCGACAGTCAAGAGCACGCCTGTATAATAACGCCAGGGAGTCCGTGCTTCACGTGCTGCCGGCGACCTGTTCCGAACAAAAAACATGGTAAGAATGATAATAGCAGCCAGCATACCAGCCATGGATGCAATCACAGCCGCCTGTCCAATCGCATAATAAGAAACGGTACTTACTGAAATCCATACCGCCGCACCAATGATGAGAAAGACGCGAATAAACTGCTCAGCTATTTGTGAAAAGGCTGTCGGCTTCATTTGTCCGGTTCCTTGCAGTACCCCGCGCAGCAAAGCGGTAAACGGTACAAGCAAAAAGATGAAAGCAGCCAATCTGTAAACTCCTGTTAAATGCACATCCCCCACTAGTTTCGCCAATTCACCCGCCTGAGAAAACAGCAGCAGGAATACACCAGCCATCATGATAAACAGCAGTATAAACACCGGAGCATAAAAATGACGGAAAGAAACACCTCTTCCACGCGCCAGCAGTTCAGCCGTTATTTGGGAGATAGCGGAAGGAAAACCGTATAACGATAGTATGGTTACAATTCCCAAAAAAGGGTATACTTGCTGATAAATATAGAAGCCTACATCACCCGTCAGGTTCTGCAGCGGTATCCGGTAACCTGCACTGAGCACTTTTCCAGCCAGCCCGGCCAACGTCAGGAGCAAAGCCCCTTTCATTACGTCCGTGTTATCATGTTCCTTCATTCAAAACGCCTTTCTCCAAAAACTTATCCGCAAGCCATTTTGCAGCTGTAGTACCAGCGTCCGGCCAACGATTCAAACACATTACCGATACAGTATAGCTATTTTATTATAGCATAGACGAGCATTGACAATGGAAGCGAATCGTCCGAAGAATCATCGCTAAAACGAAAAAAGTGCCCTATTTTCTCGTAAAATAAAGACACTTTTTCCATACAAGATACAATTGTTATTGATGGCATTTCATTTTCACTGCCACTATTCCATTTGTCTGGCCAGAAAGCTGGAGGCCGTTTGAACCGCCTTTTGTTCAGCATCCCCGATTTTATTCCCGTCGTTGGAAAACAGCATGACACATCCAATCGGATCACCATTGGCAATAATTGGGCTAATGCAATATGAATCAACTTGCTCATCTTGCCCTTGAATAAACTCGACCGAAGCTTGTTCTGTTTCATAGGACATTGTACGGTTTTCCATCGTGCTTTCCGGCTGCGAACCAATGCTTTTATTTAAGTAGTCTTTTCTGGATTCACCTGCAACAGCAATAATCTCATCCCGATCACAGATCAGTACTGGGTATTGGAGTGAATCAAACAATGCTTCTGCATATTCTTTCGCAAATGTCCCTAATTCACTGATTGGTGAATATTTCTTTAAAATAACCTCACCTTCACGGTCAACAAATATTTCTAATGGGTCTCCTTCGCGAATGCGCAATGTTCGTCTGATTTCTTTTGGGATGACAACTCTTCCTAAGTCATCAATGCGTCGTACAATTCCTGTTGCTTTCATTTGTAGGAAGCCCTCGCTTTCTGTGGTGATTGTTCCTGGTGTATGTATGTTTTCAGACGTTTCCTCTATGAGAAAAAAACACCAGTTGTGGGTTTAGTATGAAACAATCAGTGATATCTATACATCCACAGAAAACTTCTAGGCAGAAAATGGAATATGCCAGCCTTGAAGCAATTTAATTAATTAGCCGATACCATTCCGTCCCGGTCGACAGTGGCTAGTTCCCGGATAAACTGTTCAGCTTGTTCGTATCGCTTATGCTTTGTGTCACGAGTCCATGTCAGCATAATCTTTAATTTACTTCCTTCAGTCCCAAGCTGTACATTCCTGCCAAACTGATTGGCCTTTTCAAACAGCTTAGATCCATCAATCCTCTGACTGCGCTGCTCCTCAATCAATAATTCCAGTTTACCGGACTTCTCTGTGATCGATTCAACACGCTGCTGTTTCGCGTTGTATTTTAATGATGTGACGGTAAATAAGTTCGCCACTTCCTCCGGATAATCACCAAACCGATCCATTAATTCATCCCGCAAATCCGATATGTCCTCCGTGGAGGCAATAGACTGGAATTGTTTGTACATATCGACTTTTTGTTTTTCATCCGCAATATAGGCATCCGGTATATAGGCATCCAGCATAAGGGACAATTCAGGCTCAAATGCTTCTACTTCGTCTAGCGCCTTTCCTGCTTTGCGTACCTCAATCGCATCCTTGAGCATTTGTGAATACATGTCAAACCCGACTGAATCAATAAATCCATGCTGCTGGGCACCTAACAGGTTCCCCGCACCGCGGATGGATAAGTCACGCATGGCAATCTTAAAGCCAGATCCCAGTTCAGTAAATTCTTTGATAGCCTCGAGACGCTTTTCCGCCACTTCACTGAGCACCTTATCCCGGTGATACGTAAAGTACGCGTACGCAACGCGGTTGGAACGGCCGACACGTCCACGCAACTGGTACAACTGGCTGAGGCCCATTCGGTCGGACTCATTGACAATCAGCGTGTTTACATTTGGTATATCTACACCTGTCTCAATAATGGTTGTACTAACGAGAACATCGTATTCTCCGGCCAGAAAGGCAAAAATAATATTCTCTAATTCCATTTCATTCATCTGACCATGGGCAACTGCAATCCGCGCATCATCAACCAGCATGCCAAGATCACGTGCAACCTTGTCGATATTATCCACCCGGTTATGGAGGAAAAACACCTGACCGCCACGTGCCATCTCACGTTCAACCGCTTCTCTAATGAAGATGGGATTATATTCCATAACATACGTCTGAATGGGGAAACGGTTCTCAGGCGGTGTTTCAATGACCGACAAGTCACGGACACCGAGCATAGACATGTGCAACGTTCTTGGAATTGGCGTTGCTGTCAGAGTAAGGACATCGACATTGGATTTAAGCTGTTTAATCTTTTCCTTATGCTTGACACCGAATCGCTGCTCTTCATCGACGACGAGCAGTCCCAGATCACGATAAACGACATCTTTGGACAGCAGACGGTGCGTTCCGATTACGATATCCACCTGCCCTTTACGGAGTCCTTCCGTTGTCTCCTGCTGCTGTTTCCTCGTCCGGAATCTGCTTAACATGCCGATATTGACCGGATAGTCCTGGAATCGTTCCTGAATCGTTTCCATATGCTGTTGTGCCAAAATCGTTGTCGGTACAAGAATGGCCACTTGCTTTCCATCTGCAATCGCTTTGAATGCAGCACGAATCGCCACTTCCGTCTTCCCGTATCCAACATCTCCGCAAAGCAGCCGATCCATCGGGCGTTCCCGTTCCATATCATGCTTGATTTCAGCAATACAACGCAACTGATCCTCAGTCTCCTGATAGGGAAAAGCTGCCTCGAATTCATGCTGCAGATCCGTGTCTTCACTAAACGCATTCCCTTTTCTCGCCTCACGCTCCGCGTACAATTTGATAAGGTCATCCGCAATATCCTCAACATTGGACTGCACTTTTCGTTTTACTTTCGTCCATTCACTTCCACCAAGTTTATACAGCTTTGGCTCTTTGCCCTCGGATGCAACAAATTTCTGAACCAAATCTATCTGATCAATCGGTACGTAAAGCTTATCATCACCTGAATACCTGAGCAGCATAAAATCCTTGTGCAAATCATTCACCTTAAGCGTCTCAATGCCAAGGTATTTACCGATGCCATGGTGGGCATGAACGACATAGTCACCTGCTTTTAACTCCTGATAATTTTTAATGCGCTCCGCATTTGACAGCTTCTGTTTCTTTTTACGTGGACGCTTTGTTTTCTTTTTAAACAGTTCATTTTCTGTAATGAGCACGAGTTTATGCATCGGAAATTCAATACCATTGCTGATATTCCCGACCGTTATCACTGGGCGTTTAACAGGCAGTTCCAGCTCACGCACAACATCCGCCTCTATTGCATAATCCATGAAAATGGACTGAATCTTTTCGGCACGCTCTTCATCCGGTGCAAAAACAACTACTGAAAACTCACCTTTTTCCCACCGCTGCAGTTCATTTTTAAATAAGTGCATCTGTCCATGGAATTCCTGCATGGCCCGCGCCGACAAGTTAACAATGTTTTGTGGATGCGTATTGGGAATATGGCGCAAAAAAACAGACATATAGAGCCGCTGCTGATGCTGCATGCTAGCCCTCACTCTATTCCAGTCATAGGAAAATGTGCTGTCTCTGACCATTGCATTCGTTTCCAGTAAGCTGCTGTACCACTCCGCTTCTTCTGTATCCAAATTAGCTGCAGTTTCTTCAATCCGGCTCATTTCATCCATAATGATTAGCCCATCAGAAGGAAGGTAGTCTAGCAAACTAGCCGGATTATCATAAAGAAAACCAATATACTTGTATAGTTCCTGAAAATGTTCCAGGTTCTTCAGCCTGTCAATATCCGGCTCAATAGTCTCTGCCAGTTTTTCTTTCGCTTCTGTCGATGTCAGCTTTTGCAGCGAGGAGGCCAGTGCTTCTTCCAGACGATTGGCAGCGGCCAGTCTGTCCTCATTTGTCAGAAGCATTTCGGTTGCAGGCCCCGCCGTGATCGATGACAGCTTTTCCAATGATCGCTGTGTTTCCGGATCAAACTGGCGGATGGAATCTATCTCATCATCAAACAATTCAATCCGGACCGGCATTTCTTCTGCTACTGGATAAATATCTATAATACCGCCGCGGACACTGAATTCACCCGGCGTCCCGACCATGGACACCCGCTCATATCCCATATCAACCAGTGATGACAGATAAGCATCCAAATCAATAGCCTCTCCGGAAGAGAACGGAAGCTGGTAGGCCGCCCAGTAATCTGTCGGGGGGAGAATCCGCTTCAGTGCTGCCACCGGTGCAATTAGAATTCCGGACTTCTTCTGTGACCATTCACTTAATGACTCAATCCGCTGCCCTCGCAATTCAGGGCTGGCTATGGCAATTTCTGATGCAATCAATTCGTTGACAGGATACAAATGAACATGATCATCCCCAGCCAACTCTGTCAGATCATCATACAACTGCTGTGCCTGCACAAGCTGGTTCGTCACAAGCAAAACTGGCCTGTGCAGCGATTCGTTGATGACCGATACAAATAAGCTCCTCGCCGAACCTGACAGGCCGGCAACCAGCTGTTCTTTCATACCATCTGAAATGCCACTAATAACAGATGCTACATCTTCTTTTGATTGTAAAAATGCATGAATACCCTTCATTATTCCCCACCTGCTCACGTGCAAAAATGCTCTGATTGCAGACGGGGCACCTTAAAGGCAGCATGCCGTTCTCCTTCTCAAAACGGCACCCGGACTATGGGGCTTCCCGCTACCAAGCAATCAAAGCTTCTTACAGCATGTATGTTATTGTATAAAATGATCCAATTCATGATACTGCGGATTTTTCCCCAGTGACTCTTCACAGCTTTCGCAAATAGACTTAATTTGTATATCGCCATTTTCCTGATAATTAACCATATCCTGTCTATCTTCCACGGATAACTGATCCAGTCCCAGCATGGACGCATCAACCATCTGCTGATCCAATTGTCCAATCTTATGCCCGCAATGCCTGCATTGATAGATAATCGGCATAACCATACCTCCTCGAATAAACATAGGGTATCCTAAAGTTTATCCGAAAAGCGTATGATTATACTATATGAGGTTGTTCAAAAAGTCCGAAATAACACTTCGGTAGACCTTAGCCGGCTGGTCCTTTTTATCCTCCTTTTTGAACACTATATGCAGTTTTAACGGTTAAATTCATTCATTACTTCAGGAAAGGACTTTTCCATCCAAGCCTCACAAGCTTCCGCTGCTGTTTTGACGCTCCGTTCCGCATCATGCTTTTCTTCCTTAGTAAACGGCCGCAAGACATAGTCAACGACTGGCATGGCATTCTGTGGTCTTCCAATCCCAATCCGTAAGCGCTTAAATTCTTTTGTGCCCAGATGATCGATGGTCGAACGAATACCATTATGGCCGCCATGGCCGCCTTTTTCGCGCAAACGGACTTTTCCTGTGGGCAGATCAAGGTCATCATAAATAACCAATACATCCTCCGCACGAATATTATAGAAATCAGTCAGTGGCCGGATAGACTCACCAGAAAGATTCATGAATGTCTGCGGCTTCAGCAGGATTATCTTTTCGCCATTAACCGTCTCCACAGCTGACTGGCCGCTGAATTTATCCTTTTTTACTTTCCAGCCATTTCGCCTTAGCAGTTCATCAATCACCATGAATCCGACGTTATGCCGGGTTCCGTCATATTTTTTGCCAGGGTTTCCCAATCCTGCGATACATTTCATTTCGTTTCTTCCTTTGCTGATTAGTATTCCTTTTTTATTACCGGCTAGAACGATTAGAAAAACCTAGGTCTAGTCTTGTTATATCGCTAGTGCCGTCTGACGTTATAAAGCAAAACCCCCCTATCCCGGTAGGAGGGTTTCATATGCCTCTAGGTCTATTCCACTAGAGAACTTGCTTTTATAGCCTTATTCCTCGTCCTTACCGTCGGCACCGACCAGTTCCGGTTCAGCATCTTCGTCGGATGCCTCGTCCGTTTCACTGACAGTATCTGGCGGTACAACTGTAGCGATGGTCGTGTCTTCCGTGTCAAGGAATTCATATTCTGCTGCTTCCGGCAAATCGGCAACCGTAATGGTATCACCAATTTCCAGCTTCGTTACATCAACAGTAATCGCTTCCGGAATGTCAGCAGGCTTCGAGCGCACTTGCAGCTGATATAAAGGTTGCTGCAGTACACCGCCATCTTTCGCGCCCTGCGCCTCGCCTTCAAGGTGCAGCGGTACTTCAACATCCATTTCCTCTGCCATATTAACCATGTAAAAATCAGCATGCAGCAATTCATCTCTGAGCGGATCCTTCTGATAGTCATACAGCATGACATTGACCGGCTGCTCTCCTTCAATATCAAGTGACATAATCGCATTTATGCCCTCGTCCCGGACAGTTTTGACTAATTCGATGCTGTTGACCGATATCGTCTTTGACTCTTTATCCTTCCCATAAACAACCGATGGGACATAGCCACTTTCTCTTATTTGTTTCGTTACCGATTTGTTAAGGTCTTCCCTTTTTTCTGCTTTTAATGTTACTGCCATTTTCATCACCCTCCATTAGTTGAGAACCTACTTGTACTCAAGTTTATTGATACGGTAAATATTTCAGTAACAAAGGTTGCACTAACACTCTCTATTAAAACACATTTTAAACCACTATACAAAAATACAGCTGCTAATCAAACAGGATGCTGACCGATTTCAATTCATGTACACGGGTAATTGCTTCGCCTATTAGCGGGGCAACAGATAATTCGTTGACTTTTTCACTCCGCTTCTCATCCGGGAGCGGAATGGAATTGGTCACAACCAATTCTTTGATTTTCGAGTCATTTATCCGTTCCATTGCCGGACCTGACAGTACCGGATGTGTGCAGCATGCATATACATCTTTAGCCCCGTTCTCAATCAGTGCATTTGCAGCCATTGTAATGGTCCCTGCTGTATCAATGATGTCATCAATAAGTATGGCCGTTTTACCTTCAATGTTACCGACAATATTCATTACTTCTGCAACATTCGGACGCGGCCTGCGTTTGTCAATAATTCCGATTGGTGCTTTAAGACGATCAGCCATCTTTCTGGCTCGTGTCACACCGCCATGGTCCGGAGAAACAATAACTACATCATCAAAGTTTTTCGCCTCAAAGTAATCTGACAAAATCGGTACACCCTGTAAATGATCGATTGGAACATCAAAGAATCCTTGAATCTGCGGCGCGTGCAGGTCAAGGGTAATCACACGGTCGGCACCGGATGATTCGAGTAGATTGGCGACGAGTTTAGAGGTAATCGGCTCTCTGGACCTTGCCTTGCGATCCTGTCTGGCATAACCATAGTATGGCATCACGAGATTAATGGACCTCGCTGACGCACGTTTTAGCGCATCAATCATAATCAAGAGCTCCATCAGATGCTGATTGACCGGTGATGAGGTGGACTGAACAACGTACACATCACAGCCACGCACACTTTCCTCAATATTAATTTGAATTTCACCGTCACTGAATGTTTTGACCGTACACTTGCCCAATTCTGTTCCAATATGATTAGCGATGTCCTCAGCCAGTTCCGGATTGGAATTTAACGAAAACACTTTCAAAAATGGATCTTTATAGCCAGACGCCATGGAAAAACCCTCCATTAATCTTTTTTTTGATTTTTGATTCTTGATGCATATCCTTCTTTATTCGTCTGTCTTGCACGGGCAATTGACAATGAATCCCCGGGCACATCATTTGTGATTGTCGATCCTGCGGCGACATAAGAGCCTTCCCCTACCGTCACCGGAGCAATCAGATTGGAGTTACAGCCGATGAATGAATCGTCCTCAATGGTTGTTAAATACTTATTGTTTCCATCATAGTTAACTGTAATCGTTCCGCAGCCAACATTGACATTACTGCCAACTTCAGCATCCCCGATATAGCTCAAGTGGGACACTTTGCTATTATCTCCCAGGGACGATTTTTTCACTTCCACAAAGTTGCCGATCCTTGCTTCACTGCCAACCGAAGTCTCCGGCCGGATATGAGCATACGGCCCAACCTGTACCCGGTCGCCAATTCGGCTGTCTTTAGCGACACTATGCCGAATGACAGTAGATTGTCCAACAGAACAATTGTCAATTTCTGTATACGGCCCTATTTCGGCGTCCGTTTTAATGGTTGTCTTGCCTGTAATAATGGAACCGGGGTGAATCAGGACATCTGAATCAATGACAGCTTCCAGCCCAATGTATGTGTTATCCGGATCAATAAGTGTTACACCATTTTGCATATGGTTTTCATTAATGCGCCGTTGCATCACTTTCTCGGCGCGGGCCAATGCTTTCCTGTCATTGATCCCCATAGTTTCTTCAAAGTCGAGCGTCTGAAAAGCACTCACTTTTTCACCGCGGCTTTGCAGAATTTCGATGACATCCGGCAAGTAATACTCACCTTGTGCATTGTCATTCGATATGTGCTGCAGTGCCTCAAACAGTGTTCTGTTATCAAAACAGTATGTTCCTGTATTGATCTCGTCTACTAGACGTTCACTATCCGATGCATCCTTCTGTTCGACAATCCGCTCTACTTCTTTTTGTTCATTACGAATAACCCTGCCGTAACCTGCAGGGTTGAGAGCCTTAGCTGTTAAAATTGTCGCCTTGGCACCTTCCTGTTCATGATGCTCGAAAAGCGTCTGGTACGTTTCACTTGTAATCAATGGAGTGTCTCCACATACGACAATCGTCGTTCCGTCCTTATCTTTCAGCAAATCTTCCGCCTGCAATACGGCATGACCTGTTCCCAGCTGTTCTTCCTGCAGAACCAGCCGGCTTTCATTACCGATGTACTCGGCCACTTTATCAGCACCATGGCCTACAATCGTTACCATTTCATCGGGGCTCACTGCACTCAATTGGCCTGTCACATGCTGCACCATCGGACGCCCGGCAACCGGATGAAGCACTTTATACAGCTTGGACTTCATTCTGGTCCCCTGTCCTGCAGCAAGGATTACTGCATATCGTTTCGCCATGAAGAATCCTCCATTCTGAATATCCATTATGAATATATCTTAAAAAAAGACGAATTTCAATTCATAAGCATAACAGGACACAGGGGAGAATAAGGACATTTAAAATTTTCACTTAACGCTAAAGCGGTTCTTAGAAAAGCGTTCTTAGCTTTCTTAGAACCCCTTAAGATTTGGAGTGCGATTAGCTTTTGTTCACTTGTGAGAAAGTATCTTATACCAAAAAAAGAAGGCTAACCTGCCCGCAGATTAGACTTCTTGTTGATTGCAGTTTAGGAAGCACCAGCTTCTTCGTAATTTTCTTCTGTTTCTCCGACAAGATGATATTCTTCCAGGACGGCCTCCTGAATCTTGCCACGAGTACTGGAATTAATTGGGTGCGCAATGTCCCTAAATTCCCCATCCGGTGTGCGCTTGGAAGGCATTGCCACAAACAGGCCATTGTTTCCATCGATAACACGAATATCATGAACGACAAACTCCTCATCCATCGTGATTGATGCAATTGCCCGCATCCTTCCATCTGTGTTTACGCGGCGTAATCTGACGTCAGTAACTTCCATGATGTTTCACCACCTTTTACTTTTGTACTTACTATACATAATTCAACAAAACTATAAGAAATCCTGCCTATTTTTTAAAAAATTTTAGAATTTGGATATAAAAAAATCTTTCCCTTTTCGGAAAAGACCTTTTACCACTCCGATACAATATTCCCGGGAGCAACTGTTATGCGCTGATACTTCCCATCCACATCCGTAATCTTCACAAGTGATTTATAGTGATCAACCACCCGTTCATCTTCTTCATCATCCGCCTCAGCAAGCACACCGACTGCACTGACGTTGGCTTTGAACTCATTCAACAGACTGATTATGCCGTTGATCGTTCCGCCAGCTTTCATGAAGTCGTCAACTATACAGACATTGGCATTCTCCTGCAGACTCCGTTTCGGCAGCACCATTGTCTGAATTTTTCTAGACGAACCTGATACATAATTAATACTTACGGAGGACCCTTCCGTTACCCGCGGGTCCCTTCTAACAATGACAACTGGAACATTTAAAACAGAAGCCACCGCATAGGCAAGCGGAATTCCCTTTGTAGCAACGGTCACAACGACATCAATATCCGCACCTGCAAAAGCTGATGCCAACACCCGCCCGACCTTACCGACCATTTTCGGATCACCTAAAATGTCACTCATGTATAAATAACCGCCGGGGAGAATGCGTTCAGGATCTTCCAGCATATCGCACAGTTCCCTAATAAAGGTCATGCTGTTCTCCTGTGAAAATTCTGGTATGAATCGAACTCCGCCAGATGCACCAGGCAATGTCTGCAAATGACCAATTCCTTCGCCCCGCATAACACGGTCCACAATGTCCAAGTCCTCACTGATCGAGGATTTTGCTGCACCATACCACTCACTAAAAACTGGGAGTGCTGTATGTTCCCTTGGGCTTTCCATAAAATAGTTCATCAACGAAACTAGACGTTCACTTCTTTTCATATAACCACCTCTAATAATACCCGAATATTATAAGATAAATATACCATTATTATACGTGTTCAGACAAATTTTTAGCGCTGATCAAGCAGCCGTACAATAAATACCTCATCACAAAAACCGCGCAGTCCATTGTACACCCGCTTTGCCTTGCTGTATTGCCTGACGAAACCAGCTACTGTCGGACCACTTCCGCTCATGACTGCACCCGGGACGCCATTGGCAAGCATTTTTTCCTTTATCCGGCTCACCTCCGGATGCATCGAAAAAGTTACACGCTCCAGCGCATTACCAGCACTGGCACAGAGCCTTTGGAAGTTTTTCTCCCGCAAGGACTGAATAACCTCTTCTGTTCGCGGATGCTCCAGTTCATCCATGTTTACCCTGGGGAAAATATGCCTCGTGGATATTCCAATATCCGGCTTGGCCAGCACGACATAGCAGCCAGGCGGTGAGGGCAATAAACGAATCTTTTCCCCATGCCCTGTTCCAATGGCAGTCGTGCCGTAAATACAAAAGGGCACATCAGAGCCAAGGCCTGTCCCCAGTTCAGCCAGCTCAGCCTGTGAAGCACCGACAGACCACATTTCATTAAGGCCGCGCAAAACAGCAGCCGCATCACTGCTGCCACCTCCAAGTCCCGCTGCTACCGGTATGTTCTTTTTAATGTCTATCCGGACCCCCCGCGTCAATTGATAGTGATGCTTAAAAGCCGCCGCAGCCTTATAAGCAAGGTTCCGTTCGTCATCAGGGACATACCGGCTGTCCGCCGATACCTCAATTACATCACGGTGAAGTTCCTGGAGCTCAACGTGATCAGCTAAATCAACACTTGTCATGATCATCTCCACTTCGTGAAATCCATCCTCACGCTTTCCCAGAACATCAAGGGACAAGTTGATTTTAGCCGGAGCCCGTTCAAATAAACCCATCGCCGTCACCCACTTTAATTAGAAACAGTCTTTTCGTAAAAACCCACGTACTTTATGAAAAACTATAACAGAT
This sequence comes from Lentibacillus juripiscarius, assembly GCF_042685205.1. NCBI lineage: Bacteria > Bacillati > Bacillota > Bacilli > Caryophanales > Bacillaceae > Lentibacillus > Lentibacillus juripiscarius. The sequence continues at coordinate 154,896 of NZ_JBHUNA010000021.1, read as the reverse complement.
TGTATCACATTCCAAAAGAAGCTTCGACTCAAAACGAAATTTAAGCGGCGGTGCTTCACCATAATTCCTAAAAAGTGCATTAAAAAGGCAAACCCATTCAGGGTTTGCCTTTTTGGCAGTTAAGAAAGTATGAACCCTTTCTTTCTGCATAAGTCAACTAGGGCTTTCGCCATTAAGGCTTGTACTCCATAAAAGCACAAATCAAATCCCTGCAGCGATAAGCCAAGTTTTTAAATTATTTCATCTGTTGCTCGGCCTTTTCAATTGCTCGTTTCACCATATTCCCGGCATCCTTCGCACGAATGCCGCCCCAGCCTTCCTGCTGCACTGTGTCGTAAAATCCTAACTCTTTAGCAATTTCTTCTTTCAGTTGGTCCGACATCGCTCCGCCTCGCCTAGCCAACAAAGAACATCCCCTTTCCTGAAAGAGTGGTTACGACACCTATAGTATATGAAAAGATCGAAAAACAAATTCCCGTTAAATTAATGAAAAGCAGGAAAAAGTTATGTCCGGCATATGTATTCTTTGCAGTACATCTTTTTTCGTCTAAAAGGAAAAACTGCAAATAAGGAAAAAGCAAGCAGCAAACGGTGTTTACTGCTCGGCAATCAATGCTCCTTCATTCATTGCTCCCTCATTCTGAAAGCTTAATTCCACTGTCTCTGTCAATACGTCCGCATAGCTGTAAGAAACACGTTCGAATGCATTTTCATCCTGGTCCAGTTCAACAATAAAAACAGAAGGATATGTTTCTGCCAACACACCATAGCGTTCAATCGTTTTCCTTCTGCCGCCATTGGCTTTTAACCGCAGCCGCCTGCCGACCTGGCCTTCAAGACCTTGCTTAATTTCGATTAATGTTTTTGCCACTATACTCCACCTCACTCCCATTCATATTAGCATATGCTTGTTTAAAAGTCAAATAAAACTTTTAATTATACCAGCATAGCTTTTCGAATGTCAATAAACAAAAACACTTTTCACGTTTTATTATTACAAAAAGTTAACAATTTATGTATGCGTTTTCAAATTTTGTGCATAAAAGGGGTTCTAAACCCGAAAATGGACAGGAACAAGGAAGCAATCGTTCCTGTCTATGGAGTAGTGGCAATTTCGTCAGCTATCTTCCTCGTCATCAGGTATATAAGGAACTCCTGTCCGCAGCAGCCCTCTTGTTTCAATGCCACCCATCCCCTTTTCACCGGTCATGGTGTTCCGGAGTGCATCCCAGACACCGACTTTTTCCATGAACGGGGTATAGGCAATCTTTGCAGCAATATACACTGGATCCAACGCATGAATATTAATGCGCAAAGGAGAACTGGCAAAATTCGCCCCTGCCCTAATAAGCGATTCAAAATGAGATTGACAGGCGCCTGCAAATATGACAAGTTCATCCAGATTCGGGTTTATCTCCCGGATAGCCCTGACGGTTTCTGCAAAATATTTGGAGTTCCGGTATGCACGAATGTCTTTCTTCATGCCTTTATTACGGGAATAAGCATCATGACCAGTAATTACAACAATATTGGGCTGAATTTTCTCCACAAGTGAGCCAATTTCATGCGGCATGTCTTTTTCATGGATATGAACCCCATGAACCTGGAGACCAATCCGACTGTACAATTCAATGCACTTACGGAGGTACATACGGTCACCATCTATATGCAGCACTTTCGTCGGCAGCTGAAAAAAACTCTCCGTATACTGGTACCCATTTGTTGTCTGGTATTCACGCTTTTCCTTCATCAGCTGGTAATCTTGCCGGAACAAGCGATAGGAAAACTCCTCTTGCTCCTTCCTTTGCTTCTTCCGCTGTTCCAAATCTCTTTTCCCGACGTGTTCCAAATCATCCAATGAGGCATCTGCGACAAGACGAAAGTCCTCGCCATGCAACAGAGCACTATTACCGGATATGGATGCAATGCGGAACAGCAAATCATGCTTATGCGATTTTCGTGTTACCATCTCTCCTGCTGAAAAACTCATAAAGCCACCTCACAGCCTCTGATTGGATGAATCTCCCTATCTGTAGACTATGAAGGATGGACCTTTTCTGTGCCGTTGACGTTAGAAAAAAAACGGTTGCTCCAAAGCAAAAAAAGCGATTGCATATAGCAGGCAATCGCTTTTGATAATCAGTTTCTAAATTTACGGTAGAATGCATTAGCAAGTCCGGCAAATTCCTCCATTGTCAGGGATTCGCCACGCCTTACAGGATCTATACCGGTTTCATCGAGTACCGCCGTGATTATGTCCCTGTCAGCCCATTCACTGAAATGACGCCGCAAATTATTACGCAATGTTTTCCGGCGCTGTGCAAAACATGCCTGTACGAGTGCGAAAAAATAATCCTCATCATCAACCTCTACCGGTGGTTCCGTTTTTTTGGTCAGTTTCAGTACGCTTGAGTCCACATTCGGAGGCGGCATGAATACACTTCTTGGGACACTCATGACTACTTCCGCGTCCGTGTAATACTGAACCGCAATAGTCAATGAACCGTACTGTTTGCTATTCGGCTGTGCAGCCATACGCTGTGCAACCTCTTTCTGGATCATGACCGTAAAACTGGAGACCGGCAGCTCTTCACGCAGCAACTTCATTAGAATTGGAGTTGTAATGTAATAAGGGAGATTGGCAACGACATGAATAGACTGATTCGCATCAAAACACACATTCATCATTGCTTTCACATCAGCTTCAAGAATATCCTGATGAACCACCTGTACATTACCGCAGTTGTGCAAGGTATCATCCAGAATGGGGAGCAGGCGACTGTCAACCTCGTACGCCACCACTTTGTCGGCTGCGTTGGCAAGCTGTTCTGTCAACGCGCCAATGCCGGGTCCAACTTCAATTACTCCGGATGTTTCGCTGATGCCTGCTTCCCGTATGATATTCTGAAGGATATTGACATCAATGATAAAGTTCTGTCCCAAACTTTTTTTAAACGAAAATCCGTACTTATGGAGTATATCAGTTGTTCGCTTAGGTGTTGCTATTGGTTTTCCGTTCATCGTCTTCCTCCTGCAATACCTGGTTCATCGCCTGATTAAATTGGCCTTTGGAAATACGAAACATGGACAGACGCTTCAGCAGTTGCTTGCCGTTCGTGTGGCCAATTTGCAGCAGTTCACCAAGACGTTCCCGCCGGGCTCCTGCCTCCGCGCTTCCAATCAGTCCTGCTGCAATCAAGTCTTCCCTATTAATCTGCGCCGGTTCATCTCCGGCCAGTGTATACACATTACGCAAAGCTTGCCGGAGCGCTTCCGGTGAGGCATGTTCTATCCCCAGACTGTTATCATGGTCATTTTTCGCGCGGGCATCATCCCGCTGCAAAAATGCATGTTTGCAGCCTGGAACAGCATGGTCAATAATATGGCGTATCCGGCTGCCCGGATGGTCCGGATCAGTAAAAATAATGACTCCTCGTTTAGCTTGTGCATGCCTTATCTGTTTTATGACTGCATCATTAACAGCCGACCCGTTCGTTTCAATGGTATCTGCATCGACGGCCTGCTTTAGTTTCGCTGTGTCGTCGCGCCCTTCTACAACGATGACTTCTCTAATTTTCACATGTATTCCTCTTCCCGAATAATAATGCTCCTGTCACTATACCATGACAGGAGCTGTTTTCCTATTTTAGTCGAGTATTTTAACTTTAACGGTTTTTCGTCCAAAATTCAATGCCGCTGATTGACTTGAAAAATGGAGATCAATTCGGTTTCCGGCAATTTTTGAACCAGTATCCCCAGCAATTGCCGTGCCATAGCCTTCCACCCAAACCTTCGTGCCCAGTGGAATGACACTTGTATCAACGGAAACAACTTTTTTGTTCGGGTTTGCCTTCAAATTAATACCAGTAGCTGTAGTACCCGAACAGCCATCACAATTAGCTGAATAAGCAGTGGCATTCATATACATTACCTTACCGCTATCGCTGTCGCTGTCATCAGAATCGTCACCAGAGTTGCTCGTATTGGACAGCGTCTTCAGATTCTGCTCTTTTTCCTTTGTACCGATTGCGACAACCCGGTTTTTGCTTTCGCGTCTAACTGTCTTATCAACCAGTTCCCGGTCAACCTCTTTGCCGTTTTCTTTCGTTACTTTGTATTTTTTGACCACCAAACCTTCTTTTCCTTCAGAAATGACATTTTGCTTTCCTTTTGCCAGACTGTTGTCTTTTTGTTTTTCTACTTGGTAATCAATGGTCTCTTCTACTTTATCCGTCACTTTTTTAATACGGGTGATGGTTACTGGTGTGTCTTTTTTAACCTTTTTATCTTTTGCTGGTTTAACTTTATCATGATCTTTAAGTTTGATGTCTTCTTTGTCCAGAAGTTCCCCGACGGTTCCGCCATTTACCCAAATTTTTTCCTTTTCACCGCCGTCATTGACAGTCACCTGAAATGCTTTATCGATGGCAAGCGTCATACCATCCTCAATCGATTCATCCTTGGCATGTGACGTCTCATCATGCTTTGTCACTTCAATGCCTTCCTCATCAAGGAATTTCTTCACGGTATCCATTGTTGTAAAATAACTTTTTTCATTCCCATCGACTGTAACGGTAACCTCACTGGCTTCATCGTATGTAACGTTCATATCATTTTTCAGTGCTGTGTTTAAATTATGGTTTAGTGCGTCATGCTCTTCATAGGTAATCCCTGCTTCGGCAAGTAATTCTTCAACGGTGTCTGCATGGGTCTTGACTGTTTGCTTTTCCCCATTTTCCGTCAGTGTCACTTCTGCTTTTGTTGTTTCGAAAATGACGAATCCGGAAAAAGCAATCAGTGCTATGATACCTGCACCAGAGAAAATCTGTTTCCAGGTCAGTTTTGGCAAAAGCTTTGAAAATATTCGCATGCTTCTTTGCCTCCTTTCACCGCGACTTTGATTATATTAACAGACCTATGCAATTGCAACGAAATTCCGTTTACGTTTCCTTTACAGTTGGATTACAAATGATGACCACTTTGTGACAACCTTTCTAAAAGGTTGTCATGGCAGTACGTACAGCCAAAAAAAGAAGACTGACAATTGCCGTCAGTCCCATCAGATTATCCAATTTCCTATCATTTTATTACACGCATTTTACAACAATCTTCACGCGTTATCGCCAATTTTAAAGAATGTAAAGGCATTTTCTGTCGTTTTTCTACTTAATTCATCGAATGGCATATCCCGGAGTTCAGCAATCTTCTCGGCCACCAGTTTAACGTAAGCAGGCTCGTTGCGCTTGCCGCGGTTGGGGTGTGGTGCCAGGAACGGAGCATCGGTCTCCACCAGCAGCCGGTCAAGCGGAACCTCGACAGCCACATCTTTTGGCAATGTTGCATTTTTGAATGTGACTGGTCCGCCCAGCGATATGTAAAAATTCATATCGAGGAAGGTCGGCACATGTTTGGCATCGTCATTGTAGCAATGCATGATGCCACCAACATCCTTGGCATTTTCCTCTTGCAGTACTTCAATAATATCCACCGTCGCTTCCCGGTTATGGATAATAATTGGCATACCGACCTTTTTGGCCAATTCAATTTGTTTGCGGAAAACATCTTTCTGCACATCTTTCGGTGATTTATCCCAATGATAGTCTAATCCCATTTCACCAATGGCCACCACTTTCGGATGTGCGGTCAGCTCTTCAATCCATTCCAGGTCCTCATCTTGCATATCAATGGCATCAACGGGGTGCCAGCCGACAGCGGCATAAATTGTTTCATTCTGTTCGGCTAGTTCCAATGCCAATGGGATAGTCTCCCGGTTAAAGCCGACCACGACCATGTATTGAACCCCAGCATCAAACGCACGCTGGATGGTTTCCTCTCTGTCTTCAGCAAATTGCTCCACATTCAAATGCACATGTGTATCTACTAACATACGATCACTCCTGTGATAAACGGATTTAACATACTTACAGTAACAAATTGTTGCTTCCTAAACACGCAGTGAAAATAGAAAAATCGGCAATACGGCCGATTTTTCTAAGGTTGGTTCAGGCTTATTTCACGACAGATCCATTCGGCAATGATTGTTCAACAGATGCCAGCACGAGCTGTCCTTGGTTGTCTTCTCCACATAGAATCATGCCCTCGGACATTTCCCCACGCAGTTTGACCGGTTTCAAATTGGTTACGCAAATGACTTTGCGGCCAATAAGGTCTTCCGGCTGATAATGTTCCGCAATGCCTGATACAACCTGGCGCTTATCCGTTCCGACGTCCAGCTGTAATTTCAGCAGTTTATCGGTTTTTTTGACTGATTCCGCCTTCATGACTTCAGCAACGCGCATGTCCAGTTTCATGAAATCATCAATAACGACTTCTTCTTTCTGTTCCGGAACCGGTTCCTGAGGCTCCTGCTCCTCTTTCTGTTTCGGCTTTTGCATCATTGCCTTGATTGCCTGGACTTCTTTATCAACATCAAGACGAGGGAAGATTGGGTTGCCTTTTTGGACTGGTTCGCCTTCCTTCAGAACACCGTCGTCACGGATGCTGTCCCATGCCTTAAGTGATCCGTCCTGAATTCCAATCTGGCGGAAGATTTCGTTAGGCGCCTCTGTCAGAAATGGCTGCAGCATAACCGCAATTTTGCGCAATGATTCGGCAAGATGTGCCATTACATTGCCGAGGCGTTCATTGTTTGCAGCATCCTTAGCCAGCTTCCACGGTTCCGTTTCATCAATGTATTTATTGGTACGGCTGATCAGCTGCCACAAAGACGAAAGAGCGACTGAAAATTGCATGTTGTCCATCGCGTTTTCTACTTTTTCGGCCGTTTCTTGCTGCAAGTTTTCCAGCGACCTCTCCACTTCAGTTTCTGCCGCTTTGTAGGCAGGCATTTTGCCGTCAAAGTATTTGCTGATCATCGCAATCGTTCTGTTAAGCAGATTGCCAAGATCATTGGCAAGATCATAGTTCGTGCGTTCCACAAATCCTTCCGGCGTGAAAACACCATCCGATCCAAATGGCACCTCGCGCAACAAATAGTAGCGCAATGCATCAAGGCCATAAACATCGATTAGCTGGACCGGATCGACAACATTGCCTTTTGATTTGGACATTTTACCATCTTTCATCAAAATCCATCCGTGTGAAAAAACCTTTTTCGGTAATGGCAGATCAAGTGCCATCAGCATAATAGGCCAATAAATGGTATGGAACCGGACAATCTCTTTACTCATTAGATGAACATCAGCAGGCCAGTATTTCCGGTACCGTTCATCGTCACGAGACCCATAGCCGAGTGCCGTAATGTAGTTCGTCAGCGCGTCAATCCATACGTAAATAACATGCTTCGGATCGCCCGGTACTTTAATACCCCAGTCAAAGGTTGTCCGTGATACAGCCAAGTCCTCAAGACCTGGTTTAATGAAGTTATTCAGCATTTCATTTTTTCGGGTTTCCGGCTGAATGAACTCCGGATTTTCCTCGTAAAATGCCAACAGCCTGTCCACATACTTGCTCATCCTGAAGAAATAAGATTCTTCTTTTACTTTTTCAACTGGCCCGCCACAATCCGGACAGGCGCCTTCATCAAGTTGGCGTTCTGTGAAAAAGGACTCGCATGATGTGCAATACCAGCCCTCGTACTCATCAAGGTAAATATCCCCCTGCTGGACAAGCTGGTCAAAGATCTGTCCGACTACCCTTTTGTGCCGCTCCTCGGTAGTTCGAATAAAATCATCGTTTGTTATTTTTAATTTCGCCCATAAATCCTGAATGCCGCTGACAATTTCATCGACATACGCCTGAGGTTCTTTTCCTGCTTCTTCTGCTTTGCGCTGGATTTTCTGGCCATGTTCATCCGTTCCGGTCAGATACATGACATCATACCCGCGCAGCCGCTTATAACGTGCCATCGCATCACCGGCGACGGTTGAATACGCATGGCCAATATGCAGGTTGCCACTCGGATAATAAATCGGTGTGGTTATATAGAATGTTTTGTTATCGTTAGGCATAGCGTTCCCTCCTCCATCATGATTCCCATTGTAGCTTTTTTTAAAAGTTTTTCCAATCACGGGCTCCCCGGACACATGCAACTGACTTTCTATATTCCTAATACGCGCTATTTTACCAAAAAACGAACCAATTGTTTAGTTAATCTAATTTTCAAATTAATTTTTACACTTTTGCACCATACTTATTGACACCTGTACAGAAGGTTGGTACGATATTCCATAAGTAAGTGTCGAAACGTGGCGAATATTTTTTAATGGGGAAACAATTTCCATGGTTGTTTTAAAAAAGAAAGTTTAGAGGGGAGAATGGACTATGAAATCAACCGGAATTACACGGAAAGTGGATGAACTAGGCCGGGTCGTGCTCCCGATTGAACTGCGCCGTACACTGGACATCAACGAAAAGGATGAGTTAGAAATTTTCGTTGATGATGACCGGGTAGTACTGAAAAAACACAAACCAAGCATGACCTGTCAGATTACCGGGGAAACATCAGATGACAATTTATCATTGGCCAATGGTCAAATTGTGCTCAGTCCAGAGGGGGCAAAAGCACTTATTGCAGAAATAGAGTCACGATTCGACCCGCAACCGGATTAAACAGCTAGAAACAGCAATTTATTTGCTGTGTTCCCATAGAATGTGCGAAAAGCGGCTGACGCATTGCCAAAACAACGTCAGCCGCTTTTTTTTGCTATTTACCCTGTTTGCGCAGATCTCCCACTTTTCCGTCCGGATGGAGCGTTTCCGGTTTCTGCTCAGCTGTCAATATGGAATGCCTGGTATACTTCACGCTTGGCAAGATTCCGGTCAGTGGCAGTACGTTTAATGGCGTCTTTGCTTGTTAGATCCTCTTCCTGTATGTAATGGGTGACGTGCTGGGCAATGGACATGCCGCTCCACCACAGATCATCCGCCTGTACCGTATCACTGGAGGCCCCTTCCATCACGAGGCAGCATTCCCCTTTCAGTTCTACTGAATCCGTCCATTCAATCAGCTCTTCCGCGGTTCCGCGGGCATATTCCTCAAATCTTTTTGTCAGTTCGCGTGCCACCGTGATCCGGCGATTGCCAACATGCATATGCAGTGCTTTCAGTGTATCTTTCACCCTATATGGCGACTCATAGAAGATTAATGTGGCCTGTATACTCTTTAGACGGTCCAGTTCTGCTTTCTTATCCTTCGTTTTGCGCGGCAAAAATCCATAAAACAGAAATTCCCCCGCCGCAAGCCCCGATCCAACAAGTGCACATAATGCAGCATTAGCACCGGGAAGAACAACTACTGGATGCTCTGCTTCTATTGCAGCCTGCACCAGTTCCTCACCGGGATCGGAGACAGACGGCATGCCCGCATCACTGACAACAGCGATCGATTCGCCTTTTTCCAGGCGGGCAAGAAGTTCTTGTCCACGGCTTTTTTTATTATGTTCATGGTAGCTAACGAGCGGTGTGGGTACATCGAAATGGCGGAGCAGTTTCCTAGTGTTCCTCGTATCCTCCGCAGCAATGACATCCACCTCTTCTAATGTTTTCAGCGCCCGCATCGTAATATCATCCAAGTTCCCGATCGGGGTAGGAACAACATAAACAGTACCGTCAGTATCTCCGCTAAAGCTCTTCTGAATTTGCATACTGCATCACTTCTTTCAGCTTCTCCCTTATCAACTTCACTTTTTCCTTGCGGGAGAGCTGTTTCACTTGGTATTCCTTCTTTAGTGCTTCTTCTTTGGTTGGGAATTTCTCTACAAACACTACCTGGAATGGCCCACGTCCCCTTGTATACTTGGCACCTTTTCCGTCTTCATGCATTTTCAGCCTGTTTTCCAAGTCATTGGTATAGCCGGTATAAAACGTGTCATCGCCGCATTTCAAAATATAAACGATATGCTCATTGTTTTCCATAAATGATTCCCTCGGCTTCCTTTGTATAAGTATTGTCCTCATGATAAATGTATAATGGTGGAAGAGTAGCAAGCCCTGGCTTTCCGTCTCTTGTCCCTTCAATCAGCAGCATATTGGCATCCCGCCCGTATTTCGGATAGACAAATTGAATCCGTTTCGGCTCAATCCGGTGCTGGCGGAACAATGCGATAATATCCACTAGTCTATCAGGCCTGTGCACCATCGCCACTTTCCCACCGGGGCGCACATGCAGCTTGCATGCTTTGACCACATCCTCAAGAGTACAGTACACTTCATGCCTTGCAGCAGTCAAATGGGCATTTGCATTATGCTCTGTTTTGGCAGGAGACCGAAAGTAAGGAGGATTGCACGTAACCACGTCAAATGCAGAGTGACCCAGCTCCGTCTTCATTTCCTTTAGATCGCCGTGAATCATCGATAGCCTGTCACCAAGCCCATTCAATTCCACACTGCGCTGTGCCATATCAGCGAGCCGTTCCTGAATCTCAACCCCGGTAATCGATGCATTCGTGCGCCGTGACAGCAGCAGAGGAATCACACCATTGCCTGTACACAAATCAAGAATATTGCCTTTTTTGATTGGTACATATGCAAAGTGGGCTAGCAGCACAGCGTCCAGGGAAAATGAAAAAACCTCCGGGCTCTGTATAATATGCATATCATCTTCAGCCAGCAAGTAATCAATTCGTTCATCATCATTTATTGCCTTCATTGTACTCATCCATTCATGCCAAGGATACAAAAGCTGTCCCTAAAGCATAGAGACAGCCTTTTGAACACGCAGCGACATCGCCATCATTTTGTTTTATTCAGAAATTCGAGACAGAACAGGCAGTCCTCTTCCCTTCTTGGAGTGCCAAAATGAACATTGCATATATGAAATCCCTCTTCATACAGTCTGGCCAGGTTATCATAGCCTTCCCCCGGTATGTCCTTCGTAGCATGACCCTGCTCTTTGTCATCCGGGACATCTTCCCCTGTTTGTTCCAGGCGATTGTGCAAATAATGATTCTCCATTTCCAGCCGGTGCTTTTCCTCAAGCAAATCACGCAATTTGCCCTTCAAATCACCAAGCTGTTCATACAGCTCACCGATTTGTGTTTCCATATCGGATACCTGGTCGAAAATTTGCCTCTTAGACACGCTTCCTCACCCCACTACTCTGTGGCTTGCGCTGCAATAATGCCTTCATTAATCATTTCATCTAATGTATATTCAATCACGCGTTCCTTTTCCGGTATTTCAATATGGATGATTCTCTCCAGAATGTTCAGCCCGACTACCTTCCCATTTCCATATGGGGTTGTAATTTCTTCCCCCATGTCGGGCAGTTCACGTTTAGCAGTTTCGTAGTCATCGTTTTCGTATTTCAGGCAGCACATTAGACGTCCGCACAGTCCTGAAATTTTAGCCGGATTCAGTGACAAGTTCTGATCCTTCGCCATTTTGATGGATACTGGTTCGAAATCTCCTAAAAACGTGGAGCAACAAAGCAGTCTGCCACACGGACCGATACCGCCGAGCATTTTGGCCTCGTCACGGACACCAATCTGCCGGAGCTCAATGCGTGTTTTGAATTCCGCAGCCAGGTCCTTCACAAGATTGCGGAAATCGACCCGGCCGTCTGCTGTAAAGTAAAAGATAATTTTATTGCGGTCAAACGTAAATTCCACTTCGACCAGATTCATATCCAGTTCATGTTCCTTAATTTTTTGGGAACCTATTTCTATAGCTTTATCTGCAAGGTCCTGATTTTCCATGACCGTACGTTTATCTTCCTCATCTGCCAAGCGGATCACTTTCTTGAGCGGAAGGACGACATCCTCCTCGTCCACCTGCCTGTTCGTGATGACAACTTTGCCAAATTCGATTCCGCGGACCGTTTCAACCACAACATAGCTGTCGGTTTCTATTTCATTATTCCCGGGATCAAAATAATATATTTTACCCGCTTTTTTAAAGCGGACACCAATCACTTCTATCATTGTCTATCACCCCTGTATTTGAACGGTGAGCTGTTCCATCACTAGTGCTGGATTGACATTTTGCTTGAGTTTGCGTTTGGCATCCAGCAGTCTGTTCAGTATATCCAGCAATTTCTCCTGTGAAAAGAACATCACCAGGTTTTCCAGTTTCTCATCACCCTTTGAAAAAATAATCAGGTCCTCGTCCTTGCCGATATGGCAGTATAATATATCTTTGAATGCCAAAACCAGCAAATCCAGCCCCTGTTCCTGCTGTGACCGTTCTTTGAAATGCGGCAGCCACTCGTGATGCAGAAACAAAAACAACTCGTCCGGATTAGCTGTGATTATTTCTATCAATTGTATCATTCGTTTTCGTGCCTGCGCAAACCAGTCATCTTCGCTCCACGCAATTGCTTCGTCCAAATTATTCGTTAAAGCACTCAGTAAAACAGCAGTTGGCCTATTGATACCATGCTCCACAAGCTGCTCCTGAAAAGCCTCCGGATGAAGCGGTTTCAAATCGATAACCTGGCATCGTGAGCGGATAGTAGAAATAACTGCCTGACTATTTTCGGTCAGCATCACGGCCGTCGTTTCTCTTCCCGGCTCCTCCAGAAACTTCAGAATCCGGTTGGCGGCGTTCTGCGTCAGCGTCTCAGCACCCTTGATCACATAAAACTTTCGATCTGACTCCAGTCCGGAATACATGAACTCCTTTTGCAAATGCTCTATCTGTTCTTTTCGTATGGATTGCCCGTCCGGTTCAATCCAATGGACATCCGGATGGTTCCCTGATTCAATCCGTTTACACGCGTGACATACCTGGCAAGGATCAGGGCCGGATCGATTCTGACAAAAGACAGATTTTGCAAGCAGGATTGCAATGGCGTCTTTTCCTGTGCCGCGCTCTCCCTGAAGCAGATAGGCATGGGATATGCGGCCCCTCTCAATACTATTGGTGATAATTTTGCTTGCCAGTGGCTGAATGACAGCTGCTTCCGACCATGTTTTCATTCGCTAGTCCCTCATTTATCAAACTACATGTACAGATTGACTAACAGATCTTTTACTTCTCCAATCAATCCGAGCAAATCGACGTTTTCTTTTCTTGATTCATGACCTCTTCCGTTATTTAATCAGTTTATTGTCGACTTCTTTTATAATTGCCAGCTTACGGTTATGCCCATCCATACTGAAATCATGTGACTTTTTTACATCAGGCCCTTTGTACACCGTTTTCTCCAGGAATGACTTAACGAGTCTTTTGAATCTCACCATGTCGCGGAATGACCGGTACCGGGCTAGTTTATCCCCTTGCGTTGTCTTTCATGAGCCGATCAAGTTCCTGCTGTTTCAGCCCCTGTGTCTGCGACTAGACGATCTGCTGAAAAGAAACATGCCTTTCAGCGGATAATGGCTGTTTTTTGGCTGCCGTTTCGACTTGTGATTGTACATCCGTGCTCACTTTCATGCGATCATTCCTTTTCGATAAACCATCCCGGATGAACGGTCATTCAAAGTATCTCATCCCTTAAAACTGTAGAAACTTCTCGACGGGCATTATGAATACAGTTGCTCCGCCAACCTCGACTTTTACCGGTTTCGGGATGTAAGAATCAGCATTGCCGCCCATAGGTGAAATTGGCGCCACCATTTGCTCGCGCTTGGAACAGTTGTCCCTGATAACATCCAAGGCCTGGTCAACATACTGGTCTTCGCAGCCAATCATCAATGTTGTGTTCCCTTCTTTCAGAAAGCCACCAGTCGTTGCCAGTTTGGTTATCTTGAAGTTCTCCTCACCCAAGGCATCAACAAGGCGGTTCGTATCCTTATCCTGGACAACCGCGATAACTAATTTCACTGTTCTCCCTCCTCTGTATTCGTGTGTAAACCTGATAATAGCTCTTGTACGGCATCTGCCTTAACCTGTTCGTACGGCTGATCCGCATCAATAACCCGGATGCGTTCCGGTGATTGTGAGACAAGCCACTGATAGGCCTCATAAACCTGTTCATGGAACTGAATATTCTCAAGGTCAAGGCGGTTTCTTTCCCGGTTCTCATTAGCCTCAATGCGCGCCAGTCCTTTGCCCGGCTTAATGTCAAAAAATAGTGTCATATCCGGGAAAGCATCCTGGATGGCAAACTGGTTAATCCGATAAACATCATCCACACCAATTCCTCGAGCATAGCCCTGATAGGCCAGACTGCTGTCAATGAATCGATCGCACAGGACAATTTTTCCTTTGTCCAGAGCTGGCAGGATCTTTTCCACGAGATGCTGCCGTCGCGCTGCTGCATACAATAGGGATTCCGTGCGCGCATCCATTGATGTATGGGTTTTGTCGAGGATAACTTGACGTATCTTCTCGGCGATTTCGATGCCCCCCGGTTCACGGGTGGTCAGCACATCATATCCTTTATCCGACAGCATGCTGGCTGCGGCTTCAAGAATGGAAGACTTACCGGCACCCTCCCCACCTTCAAATGTTACAAAATATCCATCCACGTTTGGTTGCTCCTTTATTCAAAAACAGTGATTCTACCAGTGATGCTCCGATGCTGGAACGAAACATTCTGCTGCAGCATTTCTTCCACTAGCTGAAGATGCCTTTCTGTGATCTTTTCGCCCTTCAGGATAATCGGAATTCCAGGTGGATAAGGTATGACAGCTTCTGCTGCTATATAGCCTGCCGATTGCTGCAAGGGTACCTGCGTTGTCCGGCGCTCTAGCATTGTCTGGTAGTCCAAATCAAGTTCTGTTAATTTTTCTGTAAATAAAACATTCATTTTCATTATAGCATGATTTGCCGTAAATTTTAATTGTGCACCAATTCGTTTGACGGCATTTTTTAGATGTGCTGTTTTGGTGAAAGGAGCTAGTCCGTGTACCATTAATACCTGATTATGAGTGGAAAGCTCCGGATAAATTCCTTCCCGTTCAAATGCTTGAGCCAGAGCATCACCAGTTAGACCACTTCTTGCCTGCAGTGTAATTTTCAGCGGATCATCCGACTCCAAAACTTCCCATGGCCCGTCCGCCAGTATACCCTTGAGATGATCAGCGCTTTCAATTACCAGATCGATCTCATGTTCAGTCATTCCCACCATGTGAAAACGTGCTAAATCCAATGATGCCATAATCGGGTACGACGGGCTGCTCGACTGCAGCATCTGTAAATAGTGCCTGATACGTTCAATGGCAATCCGCGGTGAACGGACGTGCAAATAGGATCCCATCGTCATTGCCGGAGCCATCTTGTGCGCCGACTGAACAACAGCGTCCGCACCTAATTCAAGTGCGGCTGCCGGAAATTTGCTTCCCAGCGGAAAATGAACGCCATGTGCCTCATCAACAAGCACTGGTACATCATATGCATGGGCAAGATCAATCATTTCTTTTAAAGGGAAGATTCCGCCAAAATAATCAGGATAGGTCAGAACAACGGCTTTCGCTTCAGGATGTTGCCTTAATGCCTCGCGTATAGTATGTATAGCCGGCGCAGTATAACGCCCTTTGGACTTATCAAATTCTGGTGCTGCGAACACGGGTCTGGCACCACTCAATTCCAGCCCATTCATAATCGACTTGTGGCTATTGCGCTGTACGATGATTTTATCCCCAGGGGAACAGACAGCCATTACCATTGCCAGATTGCCTGCCGTACTGCCGCCAACAAGAAAAAAGGTGGCATCCGCGCCAAAAAAAGCAGCTGCCAGGTCTTGCGCCTCTTTAATGACTTCATTTGGTGCATGCAAATCATCCAGGCCCACAAGTTCCGTCATGTCAATAGGTAGAACCGAACCAAAGAAAGACCGCGCCCGTTCTGGAAAAATCCTCCCGTTTTTATGTCCGGGCACATGAAACGAAACGGATTCACGGCCGGCCATTTGCTGCAGTGCATCATATAACGGTGTTTGTGTCTGGTTTCTTCTCATCGTTCATCCCCCCTTTGGTTATTTCTATTCTATTTCAACAAAAAAGGCCTCTGCAAAAAATTTGCAAGAGACCTTCAGTGATTGCTAGGAATATAGTGTTGGCTGATTAACATTTTTCAGTTTCTGTAGATAGTAACGGTATTTTTCTTCTCGTGGTTCTGTCTGGACCATGTTCGTCTCACATTCGCGGCAGATAAACATTTTATATAAATGAATACCCCGTTCCTTCTCTTCTTCACAGATTCCACATCGTTCCAACATTACTTTTTGTTCCATCTCCCCACCTCCGTTAGCTTAGTATCTCCTAATCTAACGAATCGTATACATGATAATCTTGTAAATGTAGATTTTTTAATAGAAAATACCCGCAAAATTTTGTATATACAGCAGTATATGCTGTGGGGGCTCTTTTCTTTACTGTTTCAGCCAACATTTGTGGGGAATATTTTTTTAAAAGACTGTTGCTTTTGGCGTCATTCTAAGAACCAAACACTTACTTAATAATTTCTATAAACCGCGACGTAACTGCTACGTTGATTTCCACTCCGGGCAGTCGCTTTCCGCGGGCAAATAACCGTCACGCTATGATGAATAAATGGATAGCGGCCAGTGAGGCCAGTCCAAATAAACCCAAAAATCCGGAAACGGCTGCCGTGAATAGATTAATTGGGATATGCAACCCAATCGCCCCACCAAACACATTAAAGAAAAACAGAAATAAAATGCCAATACCCATTTTCACCGTACTGTTTGCGATGAACCGCATTGGCTTCACAGGGGCACCTGCAAATAGCAAAATGACAATCAGCGCAACCATAATCGATATCACCAGTGTTGAACTCAATCCGAACACTCCTTTTCCTTGTCCCTTTCTACTTATATATGAAAAGGCGTGCGGAAAAAGAACTTCTTATCTATTTATTATATCGGATGGCACTAATTTTGCGCCGTTTGGCCTCCCGCAGCAAAAATAAATAGTTTTCCCTGGCAATATTCTGCCTGTAAAAAATGTCTTCCGTCGGTTCAATGCTCTTCTCCACAATTGCCTGGATCTGCTTCCATTCATTCTCCAGGGCTACAATTGCATCCAGTAATTGTTCGTCTGCTCCCCGCTTTTTCTTTTTTCTCCTCATATCATCACCTGACCACGTATGTTAGAGGTCTCTTCTGCCTTCAAGGGCTTTGGACAGTGTCACCTCATCTGCATATTCCAAATCACCGCCAACCGGCAATCCGTGGGCGATCCGGCTCGTTTTAATACCTGAAGGCTTGACAAGGCGAGATATATACATTGCCGTTGCCTCCCCTTCAATATTCGGGTTGGTCGCGAGAATGAGCTCCTCCACCCCTTCATCCTTCAGTCTATTAATCAGGTCCGGAACATTGATATCTTCCGGGCCAATGCCATCCATTGGAGAAATAGCACCATGCAGCACATGATATTTCCCGTTGTATTCCTTCATTTTTTCCATGGCTATAACATCTTTCGGATCCTGTACAACACAAATAATAGAACCGTCTCTTGATGTATCCTGACAGATTGCACACGGATCCTGGTCTGTGATATGGCCGCACGTGGAGCAATGTGTCAGTTCCCGTTTGGCATTGACCAATGACTTGGCAAAATCCAGCACATCGTCATCTTTCATATTCAGCACAAAAAATGCCAGCCGGACAGCGGTCTTCGGACCAATCCCTGGCAATTTTGTGAAACTGTCAATCAGTTTGGAAATCGGTTCTGGATAATACATTCCGGTACCTCCTATTAGAAAAGCTCGAAGCTCACCCCCGCCTTATGGCAGGCGCCGAAGCTTTTCTTATAAGGTCAACAATCCTGTTTAAATTCCTACATTAGAACATTCCAGGCATATTCATCCCTTTTGTGAATTCTCCCATCGTGTCATTTGTTTTATCTTCAATCTGTTTAAGTACATCGTTGGTTGCGGCCAGAATAAGATCCTGCAGCATATCTACATCATCCGGGTCAACAACCTCTTCAGAAATCTGTACATCCGTTATTTCTTTTTTGCCATTTGCCACAACCGTAACCATTCCACCGCCGCTTGACGCCTCAAACGTCATTTCATGCAGTTCTTCCTGGGCTTTCATCATTTTCTTTTGCATCTTCTGCATCTGCTTCATCATGTTATTCATATTTCCTTTCATTGGAAACGCCTCCTTGAACTTAATCGGTTTTTATTCGTGAATTTCCAGCAGATCATCGCCTACAAGCTTCCTAGCCTCTTCCACCAGAGGATCTTTCTCCTTGCCTTCTTCTTCTGCGGCGGATTGTTCCTGCCTGCTTATATATTCATTGCGCAATTCCTGCCAGTTATGCGCTGGAATTGGTATAATTGTCCAATCTTTACCTGTGACGCTTTTTAAAACAGACTCAACTGTTTCCTGGTTATCGAGGAATAAGGAACAATGAATTTCATATTTGAACTGAACGACCAGTGCCTCCTGTGATGCGGCGGCCGGCTTGCTGTCCTGGATCGTTGCGTGGGCAGGAGCACTTGCTGACTTTAGCTTTGATAAAAAAGATGCCCACTGGGACTGTACTTCCTTCAGAAGCGGCCGTTCTGCTGCATTCAGCACACGCCGGATTTTTTCATATGGTATTGTGTAGCCATTTTTGGATGACCTTGGCCTTGACCGTTTGGGTTCACTTTTTGAAGGCTGCTGTTTGGCGGCAGGCGGTGCCTCTTTCAACGCATTCAGCTCTTTCTCCAAGTGTTGAATCTTTGTCATCAATTCCATGACTTTCTCCGAGTCCGGTGCATTTTGCTCTTGTCGTTCATGCCCCTTGTCGGCGATGGTCAGCAGAGCAATTTCAATGAATACTTTCGGGCTATTTGTCCACTTAATCTCCTGCTGACACTGGTTCAGATGAGTGATTGCCTCTTGAATCCAATTATTGGATACCTCACCGGCAAGCTGTTTAAACGGTTCGTCAATCATCGCCCTTTCCAAAATGCCTTCCAGAGAGGGGGCGCTTTTATACAGCAGCAAGTCACGCAAAAAATAGATCAGGTCATACACAAAACGTGCTGGGTCTTTACCGTTCTGAATCAAATCGTCCAGCAATGACAGTGCCCGCTGTACATCCCGCTGTTTTAGTGCCTGCACGATGTCCGTCAATAGCCCTTGTGCCACACCGCCTGTGACAGCCAGGACATCCTCCAGTTCAACGCGCTCGTCACTGTAGGAAATTGCCTGGTCAAGAATGCTCAACGCATCCCGCATGCCGCCTTCCGCTGCCAGTGCAACTGTTTCCAGTGCATCAGGTGATACACCTATATTCTCTGCGCTGACAACCGTCTGCATGCGTTCCACAATCGACTTACTCGTGATCGGCTTGAAGTCGAAACGCTGGCATCTTGACGCAACGGTCAGCGGAATCTTATGGGGTTCGGTTGTGGCAAGAATGAACACGACATGCTTCGGCGGCTCTTCCAGTGTTTTCAGAAGTGCATTAAACGCACTCGTTGAAATCATGTGCACTTCGTCAATAATATACACTTTATAAGGAACCGTACTGGAAGCATATTTTACTTTATCCCGTATTTCGCGTATATCCTCAACACTCGTGTTCGAGGCAGCATCCATTTCGATTATATCGGAAATGGAGCCATCCTGAATACCGCGGCAGGCAGCACATTCATTGCATGGTTCTTTCACAGGGGCCTTTTCGCAGTTAATTGTTTTCGCAAAAATCTTAGCCGCACTTGTTTTCCCGGTTCCCCGCGGGCCTGAGAAGATATAGGCATGCGAAAACTTCTCCTGCACAATAGCATTCTGCAAAGTTCTTGTAATATGGGTTTGTCCGACAACGTCCTGAAACTGTCTTGGCCGCCATACGCGGTATAATGCCTGATAGCTCATAATGAACGCTTCCCCTTTGTGGATTCTATTTAAATTATACTCGATTTAAGGGGTGAATGTGAACCTTTATGGACCATCAATTGAAAAATAGCTGCCAGCCGCAGAAAGTGCTTTTCTTTTCCAAGGAACGGAAAAGCAAGCTAACGAAGAAATTCGAAGCGTCATTTTTACTGGATTTTTTGAACAACCTATTATATACGAAAAAACTGCACCAGCCCGCAGTACGGTACTGATGCAGCCTTGCAAATATATGTAACCGTGCACCCATCGTTGATCGGACGTCCCTAAGCGTTACCCAAGTTCATGGCTCAGCTCAGGCTTCCCCGCGGCACACAAGAATGACCACTTACTGCTGCTTCCTTCCGGATCTGACAGGATTCATGGGTTCCTGTTGCGCAGGACCTGGGCGTCAACACCAATCCCTTGGGGCAGGCCTTAAAGACGCCTGACCTCGAATGGGAATTCAGCCTCGCTATAGCGGATTGCGAGTACAGGGCACCGCTACCTCCCCGCCTAGCACGGCAATAATTATTATACGTACTATCTAAGCAAAATGCAATGAAAAAAACAAAGTGGATACATTTTACAGTACGCCAGAACCTTCAAACCCATTTGCAGGCTAAGTTCGTGATGCCTTTGAAAAAAGTACCGCCTTTTCTGCTTGCGATGGATAGCTCCCGAAGCTATTTCTTTTTATTCCCGCGCAATTCCCGGAAAAAGTCAGTCAAAAGCCCGCTGCATTCCGCTTCCAGAACGCCGCTGGTCACCGCTGCCTGATGATTAAATCGCTTATCGTCAAGCAGATTCATCAGTGTTCCGGCACACCCTGCTTTTGGATCCGGTGCACCATACACAACCCTTCCAATCCGTGACTGGAGTATCGCACCAGCACACATGGGACACGGCTCCAGCGTCACATACAGTGTGCAGTCTTCCAGCCGCCAGCTGCCAATTGCCTGATTGGCCTTTTTGATGGCGATAAGTTCAGCATGTGACAGCGTCGTCTGGGATGTCTCCCGGACATTATACCCTGCCGCAATCACGTTTTCATCATGAACAATAATCGCTCCTATCGGGACTTCATTCATGGCTTTTGCCTTATTTGCCTGTCGGATTGCTTCCATCATATATGTAGCATCATCCATTAGCCGTAACACCTCACTTGCAGTCAGTATAACCCATTTTACCAGAATACGAACAGTATAATCGGTACATTGGTGGTATATCTGTCTTATGCCAGTCATAACGTGTAATAAGGATACAACAACTGAGGGAGGGAACTTTCGTGCAAATACACGTGGTACAGCAAGGGGATACACTGTATGCCATCGCCAATACATATGGCACCTCAGTGAATGAACTGATTGAAGCAAATGAACTGGATGCGCCCAATAACCTTGTTGTCGGCCAATCGTTGGTCATACCAATCGTCGGGCAATTTTACTTCGTCCAGCCCGGCGACAGCCTGTACTCCGTCGCCCAAAAATTTAACATGTCCTATCAGCAATTAGCTCAAATCAATCAATTTCCTGTCAATAATACCTTACCTGTCGGCTACAAACTGTACATTCCGGAACAGCCTAAACAGCAGATAACCGCCAATGCCTATATTGAACCATATGGTGACAGTGTTTCGGACACACTGGTGAACGCTGCAACTAAAACAGCACCATATTTGACTTATATCGCACCGTTTAGCTATCGCATCAGCCGGAACGGGACACTCACGCCGCCGCCATTGGATAATTTCCAGCAGATTGCAAATGAAAACAATACAGCAAGGATGCTTGTCGTTACTAACCTTGAAGGCGGTGAGTTCAGCAGGGAACTCGGACATATCATTGTTACCGTCCAAGCTGTGCAGAATACACTGCTCGATAACATTGTGAACGTTGCCAATGAGCAAGGATACAATGATGTCCATTTTGACTTTGAATTTTTGCCGCCGGATGATCGTGAAGCTTATAACCAGTTCCTTCGCAAGGCAAAACAGCGCCTAGCAGAAGAAGGTCTGCTCATGTCAACTGCACTCGCCCCAAAAACAAGCGCCGAACAGGAAGGAGCATGGTATGAGGCACATGATTATGCCGCTCATGGGGAAATTGCCGATTTTGTGGTGTTGATGACATATGAATGGGGATATAGTTATGGTCCGCCATTAGCCGTCTCTCCGATAGATGAAGTTCGCAAGGTAGTCAATTTTGCACTTAGTGTCATGCCTGCTAATAAAATCCTGCTTGGACAGAACTTATATGGCTATGACTGGACATTACCATATGAAGAAGGCGGAGATCCCGCTGAAGCAATCAGTCCGCAAGAGGCGATTAACCGGGCACGCATCAATAATGCAGCTATTCAGTACGATTCAGAAGCACAGGCACCATTCTACACGTATACCGATGCACAGGGAAAAGAACATGAAGTGTGGTTTGAGGATGCACGCTCCATCCAGGCTAAATTTGACATGATCAAGGAACTTAACCTTCGAGGAATCAGTTACTGGAAGCTTGGACTCGCCTTCCCGCAAAACTGGCTGCTACTGCAAGACCGTTTTAATGTGAAGAAATTGGAAGAATGATAAAAACCCCCCTCAAATGCCGTAGTTTTCGAGGGGGGATTTATTCCCGATTAGACCTTCTTCTTTCTCAATTGTTACCACTTCATGACCGGCATCCTTGAATGCCTCGGCTGGTTCTGTGTACTCGACGTCTTCAAACATGTCCGTCAGAACTGTCGCTATTTTCTTACCCATGTACGATCACCCCTCCCAGCTTTGGTAAATCCTGAACAGTTACCCTGCAATCCATATGCAAGGCAAAGCATGTTCCATCCATAATTGTAATACCAGGTCGGACTATGCGAACAACCAAACTGCTTGTCCGACCAATTCATGCTAAAAAGGCTGCCATCCGCAGATGACAGCCTCTAATTTTTTACGTTTCCAATGTTGACGTATCGCCGGTCGGTAATCCAAGTTCCCATGATTTCAGCAGCCGGCGCATAATCTTTCCGCTTCGTGTTTTCGGAATACCATCTTTGACTTCGAGTTGACGTGGTGCCGCATGCGCACTTAGCCCAGTTTTGACGAATTGACGGATTTCTTCAAGCAATTCGTCTGAATGCTTATATCCGTCATTTAGCGTAATGAAGGCTTTAACAATTTCTCCACGCTCCGGATCCGGTTTGCCGATAACACCAGCTTCTGCAACAGCAGGGTGCTCGATTAGCTTGCTCTCAACCTCAAATGGACCGACGCGCTCACCGGACGTATTGATAACATCATCCAGACGTCCCTGGAACCAGAAATAACCATCTTCATCCTTGTAGGCGCTATCACCGGAAACATACCAGCCATTGATGAAGTAGCTTTCGTATTTCTCCGGCCGTTTCCAAATCGTACGCATCATTGCTGGCCATGGCGCTTTAATAGCTAAATTCCCCATCTGATACGGTGGAACCTCATTGCCTTCATTGTCGACAATGGATGCTTCAATTCCCGGAATTGGTTTACCCATTGAACCAGGACGGATTTCCTCTGACGGTAGGTTAACAATCAGCTGCGCACCTGTTTCCGTCATCCACCATGTATCGTGAATCCGCAAATCAAATGCCTGCAGTCCCCATGTAATGACTTCCGGATTCAGCGGCTCCCCGACACTCATAATATGACGCAAGGATGACAAGTCATGGCTTTTTACCGCATCCTCACCGGCACTGACCAACTTCCGGAGTGCAGTCGGAGCTGTGTACCAGACGGACACCTTATAGTTTTCAATTGTGCCATACCAGTTATCCGGACTAAACCGGCCGCCGCGGACTACGTTTGTGACACCATGCAGCCATGGGGCAAAAATGCCGTAGCTCGTTCCTGTAACCCAGCCAGGGTCGGCTGTGCACCAGTAAACATCGTCCTCTTGCAGGTCAAGCACCCACTCAGCCGTTGCATAGTGCTGAATCATCGCGTTATGGACATGGTAGACGCCCTTAGGTTTGCCGGTTGATCCGGACGTATAATGAATCAGCATGCCATCTTCCAAGTCAACCCACTCAATAGCGAAGTCGCTGGAGGCCTCTTTCATTTCACTCGCATAATCAATATATTTATCAGACGTTTCATTATGATCACCAACAAGGATGATTTTCTCCAGGTCAGGCAGATCTTCCTGTGGGACTCGCTCCAAAAGTTCTGGCGTAGTAACTAGCATGCTTGCTTCACTATCCTGCAGACGGTCACGGACAGCCTGCTCCATAAAAGCTTCAAATAGAGGTCCGGCAATTGCACCAGTTTTCAGAATACCGAAAAACACCGCATAGAACTCTGGGCTTCTTGGTAAAAAGAGAAATACACGGTCGCCCTTTTCTACATTATATTTTTTTAACACATTTGCAAACTGGTTGCTTTTTTGACGCAATTCATCAAATGTCACTTTTTCTTCCCGGTCCGGTGACGTGTACATTAAGGCAGCTTTATCCTTCTTGGCAGGATCTTCCGCATGGCGGTCAATAGCTTCATATGCCATATTCACTCTGCCAGTTTCATTCCAGCTGAAGTTCTTTTTTATTTGGTCCCAGGAAAAAGTCTCCCGCACCTTTTCATAGTTTTGCAGATTGAAATTCCCATCTCGCGCAGGTATCCGTTGCATATCCATCTGTATCACCCTTTCTGAGTTTTGCAACCGGTTACAATGGCCCCTATTAAAATACTTATAGGAGAAGTGCACCAACTATGCAATTATATAAAATTATGCAAACATTTTGTAACTGATTTCTATTTTAGAACATTTTGTGACAATTTTAAAGTGTTAAGGCTTAAAAAAGTAAAAAAACACCCTTATGGTCTATCTGCATAAGGGTGCTAGGGGAGCAATCAGCCTGTATTTTTGGCTTCTTTTCGTTTGTCTTTTTCCGATATGATATAGGCACATGCGGCATCACCGGTTATGTTAAGTGATGTTCGCATCATATCCAGCAACCGGTCAACACCAATAATCAGTGCAATACCTTCAACCGGAAGACCTATTTGATTTAATACCATTGCAAGCATAACTAGGCCTACACCAGGCACACCAGCTGTCCCGATGCTTGCCAGGGTAGCGGTGAGAATGATGATCGTAATATCACTGAAACCAAGGTCAATGGCATATACCTGCGAGATGAACACTGTTGCAACAGCCTGCATAATACCTGTTCCGTCCATGTTGATTGTGGCTCCAAGCGGCTGGACAAAACTGCTGATTGATTTTTTGACGCCAAGATTGTCCTGCGCCATTTTCATGGAAACCGGCAATGTGGCACTGGAACTGGATGTACTGAATCCAACCGACATAGCCGGGAAAAACCCTTTGTAAAAAGTGAGCGGATTTGCCTTGCCAAGTGCCCAGATTGCCAGACTGTATGTGATGGCGCCATGAAGGATTAAACTTAAAATGACTGTTATCATATACATCGCCATGGATCCCAGAGCATCAAGCCCCGCATCCCCAATGGCCGATGCAATTAAAGCAAACGCACCATATGGGGCTGTTTTCATTACTAAGTTCACCAGGAAGATTAAAATATCGTTTGCTTCTTCAAACAATTGGTGAATACGTTTTGTTTTATCCCCCAGCGCGGCAAGTGCTATCCCTATAAAAATAGCAAAAGCAATTATTTGCAGCATATCTCCGCTGCTCATCGCTTTTATTGGATTTTCCGGGATGATGTTAATCAGGGTATCCATAATCGGAGGAGCTGACTGTTCTTCATACGTATTCTCACCGATAGGAAAATTGCCTCCCTGACCCGGCTCCAATAAATACCCCATCCCAATACCGATAGACAGGGCAACTGCTGTTGTCACAAGATAAAACGCAATTGTCTGCATGCCGATTTTACCAAGCTTTAACGGATCACCCAGCCCGGCAGCTCCGAGGACAATGGAGACAAATACAATCGGCACTACCAGCATCATAATAAGATTTAAGAATAGCTGACCGATAGGATTTAAAGCGTATTCATCAATGGCAGAAAAAACATCCCCTGGAACAAAACTCAGACCAATCCCAGCTACCACACCAAGTACAAGTGCGATTAGAATCTTTTTTGTTAATGTCATGCTGCACGTTCCTTTCATGCTGATTTGTTCAAACGATGGATGCTTCTTTATGAGATATTTCGAATGTTTCAGGATGGCATATACTTAATGAGGCATGCCCCCGGCAGGAATCGAACCTGCGCACACGGCTTAGGAGGCCATTGCTCTATCCGCTGAGCTACGGGGGCATTGACTAGTGAAGCTTGTCCTATACAAGAGAAAATAACTATGATGTGAAAAACTCACAACAACTATTATACTAAAGGTTGACTCAAATGAAAAGATAAAATTGCATATTTACATGGAAGTGCCTTTTCCAATATGCTAAAATAAACCGAGTCGACCAGATAATAGATTGATCGGAGGGTACATCATGCCAACTGTTCCGTTCATTGCAATCGAGGGTCCGATCGGGATTGGCAAGACATCACTTGCCAAAAAACTTTCCGCCCGTTTTGACTTTCATCTGCTGAAAGAAATAGTGGAAGAAAACCCATTTCTAGGAAAATTCTACGATAATATTGAGGAATGGAGCTTCCAGACAGAAATGTTTTTTCTATGCAACCGGTTCAAGCAGCTGGAAGATATTGAACAGAAATATTTAAGAAAAAACAAGGCGGTCATCGCCGATTATCATATATCCAAGAACATGATTTTTGCCAGGCGCACACTGCCGGCAGATAAATTTGATAAGTATGAACAGATTTACCACATTTTAACGAAGGATATGCCTGTCCCGAATATTATGATTTACATGCATGCAAGCCTTGATACAATCCTGGAGCGCATTCGCAAACGCGGGAGAGATATTGAGCAAAATATTAAATCATCCTACCTGGCTCAGCTTGCCGACGATTACGAGGCATATATGAATGAATTTGAGATGCTTCATCCGGATATTCCGGTTATTCGCATTGACGGAGACAAAATGGACTTTGTCAAACACCAGGATGACTTGGAGAACATTATCAGTCAAGTCAAGCAGCAAATGCAGTACCAACAGGCAATATCTAAACATTAAAGGGGAACAAAATGATGAATTTACGTGCAAAATACCAGATACCAAATGACAGCATCATAACAGTCGCCGGCACCGTTGGCGTAGGTAAGTCAACGATGACAAAAACATTGGCGAACGCCCTCCATTTCAAAACCTCCTTTGAAAAGGTGGAAACGAATCCCTATCTAGAAAAGTTTTATAACGATTTTGAGCGGTGGAGCTTCCATCTGCAAACCTACTTCCTGGCTGAACGTTTTAAGGAACAAAAACGGATTTTTGAATATGGTGGCGGGTTTGTTCAGGACCGCTCCATTTATGAAGACACCGGCATCTTTGCCAAAATGCACTATGAAAATGGGACGATGCCGAAAACAGATTATGAGACATATACGAACTTGTTTGAGGCAATGGTCATGACACCGTATTTCCCGCATCCGGATCTCCTGATTTACCTTGAAGGTTCATTTGACGAAGTACTCGAACGTATTCAGAGCCGCGGCAGGCAAATGGAACAGGACACACCTGTTTCCTACTGGAGAGAAATGTACGACCGTTATGAGGATTGGATAAACAACTTTAATGCATGTCCGATATTGCGTATCAATATATCTGATTACGATCTGATAGAACAAGAAGAGTCAATTGAGCCAATCCTTGAGAAAGTCGGCCATTTCATCCAGCAGGCACGGAAATGGAAGACAAGAGAATTTATTAAATAGCAGGAAGGACTCCTAATCAGAAAGGAAGAATGATCATGGCGACCATTCGGACGGAAAATGAACGGGATTTGGTCGTAGAAGCTGATTTGTCTGACCTGCAGGCATTCATTGATGAAGCAGAACGGAATTTGGATGACTATAAAGATGAGATTGCCGTCATTCACGATAAGATGCCAAAGTTTGAATATATATACTTTTGCTCCTATGCCTATTCCACGTATCGCCTGCTCGAAGTGACATTTGACTTTGATACGAGTGAAGTCGTGCATATCCGGGTTTCCGCGCCTAATGAACTTTTCTATGCCTTCTATGGCATGATTGCAACACTCCACAAACAAGCAAAAGTACAGGAAAACAAGGAACTCGGTGCCAAACCGGTTCCTTGTTTATAATTTTTTCCCTAACTCAATCGAGCGCTCACGAGCGGTTTCGACACAGCTCATGACCGCTTCTTGAAAATTACCTTTATCCAAAGCCTCCAGCCCGGCCTGGGTCGTCCCCCCCGGACTTGTTATATTTTTACGAAGTTCAGCTGGATCCTGCCCAGAAGACTTCAACATTTCCCCGGCACCAGCAATTGTTTGTACAAGCAATTCGTGTGCAGTTTGTTTGCCAAGTCCCGCTTGTATGGCTGCCTCCTCCATTGCCTCGACCAGATAATACACATAGGCTGGTCCGCTTCCTGCAATGGCAGTAACCGTATGCATATCTTCTTCGGCAACTTCTGTAGCTGTTCCGATTGTGCTGAACAAATGAAGGGCAGTACGGAGATGATCCCCGGTGGCATACTTTCCCTTTGTAACAGCCGTAGCAGACTCACCGGCTGCTGCGGATGTGTTCGGCATCGCCCTGATCACCGGTATGTCACGACCCAGCAACTGTGAAATCGTGTCAGTTGATACACCGGCGGCAACAGATATAAGCAGCTGATCACTATCTAAATGATCCCGAATGGAAGCAACGGCTGCCTTTATATCGTATGGCTTAACAGCAAGCAAAACGGTACGAGCATCAGCAACAGCTTCCCGTTTATCCTCGACATATGGAATATGGTACTGCCTTTCTAAATGTTCCAGCCTCTCGAAATCCGATTTGTTTGTTACCATGATATTTTCTTTTGGCAAAAACTCACTGGCCAGTATGCCGGATAAAATAGATTCAGCCATCGAACCAGCGCCAATAAATGCCATTTTTTCGGACATAATCCAAATCCCTCCTTGAAATGAATGTAAAAAATCCCCAGTCCATCCTTGTAAAAGGACGGACTGGGGTTCCGTGGTACCACCTTTATTGGCATATCAAGATACAGTATGCCCACTCTCTTTGATAACGCATTGGGTATGCGGTCAGACATTGCTGACAACTCCAAGGCAGGTTTCACGTTAGCTTCATCCGATGGAATCTCGCAGCCGGTGAATTCCAATCTCTTGCGGCAGCTTTCCGCTACTGACCTCTTCTTCGTTCGTTTACCTTTATTTCCATGTACTATACCTGCTGCCACTCGTAATGTCAAGTGGTAGTCAGGTTGAAATCGCGACGTCCTCGAAAAAGGAACCCGCTTTTTCTTCGTGCGATGTAATTGCTGCCGAAGCCATCCTTGTCCTGTACGTCGAAAAAAAACCGCTACAGAAAATGTAACGGCCTGGTGGTTCTATCTCCAATTTTATGCGCGTTTGAAATTAAATGGAGGAGGTAGAGGGATTCGAACCCCCGCGCGGTTTGACCAGCCTGTCGGTTTTCAAGACCGATCCCTTCAGCCCGACTTGGGTATACCTCCATAAGACAAAATATACTATACCATTCATATAGGACATTGTCAACGGAGGCAGCCATTTTTTTAAGCTGATTAAGTGACCTCTTTGAATTCCCGGTAAATTTCCTCATACAAAGTCCTGTCCGTCAGAAGCTCTAATACTGTTAAAGCAGCTGCTTTAGCCCCTAGTATAAGTGCTTCATCTCCTTTTTCCGACTTTGCTGCTTCTCTGAATTCAACGGTATGGCCTACTAAATCACTTGGACCAATTTTAATATGTGGATGGATCGTCGGAACAACTTGACTCACATTGCCAACATCTGTGGAACCAAATGCGGTTCTTTCCTCCAAATTCACCGTCTCTCCCAAGCTTTCCATAACTTCTTTAAAGACGTTGTCAAAACGGTGATTAATAATAAAGTTATCTACTTCATTCTGAAAAGAAGAAATCTGTACCGATGCGCCTGTTGCCAGAGCTGCACCATTTGCAATCCCCTTTACTTTTTCTGTTATTTCATTGAGTACGGTTCTTGTCGCCGCACGTATAAAAAATCTTGCTTTCGCATATTCCGGAACGATATTCGGTGCATCACCACCATCGGTAATAATGCCGTGGATCCTTACATCAGAGGGAAGGTGCTGACGCAATGCATTAACGCCATTGAATAACTGAATGACACTATCCAATGCATTAATGCCCTTTTCAGGTGCTGCTGATGCGTGTGCCGGTTTACCAAAAAACTCAAAGTCCAGTGGATCAACACCCAGCGTTGGGCCGGTTAAAGTTGTTTCATTGCCAGGATGAAGCATGATTGCGGCGTCTATTCCTTCAAGCAAACCTGCCTTTACAAAACTTCCTTTCGCACTTCCATTTGGCCCGCCTTCTTCTGCAGGCGTTCCAAGTACGAAAAGTTCCCCGCCTATGTCGTCGATTACCTTACTTAATGCAACTGCAGCTGCAACGCTTGTTGTTCCAATGATATTATGCCCGCAAGCATGGCCGATTTCCGGTAATGCGTCATACTCTGCCAACAGTCCAATTCTAAGCCCATTTTTCTTCCCCTTTCTGCTGGCCAAAAATGCCGTTTCATGCCCTGCAACACCTTTGTCTACATGGAATCCTTCATCAGTTAAAATATCCGTTAAAACCTTTGAAGCAAAAAATTCCTCATTTCCAACCTCCGGATGATTGTGGATATCATGACTCGTCTGAAGATAGCGTGCCTTATTGTCTTCAATGTTCTCCGTAATACGCATTCTAATCTCCTGCAAATTGCTTTTTGTCACTGCCATTCCAAACACCTCTTTGTGATTTATTACCTAGTCCGCATCCCACATACATTTTGCTTTCCGCGGTCGAGTGTTTTCTTCCATCAAATAACAACAATCTATACGAAAGCAGCCTTTATTATGAATGGTTACCAGCCTATTTTCTCCAATGGTACAAAAGTCGGTATCTGGTTTCCGTCGTATTCCTTTTCTATCAGTTCCTTCACATCGTCGGACTGGTATATATCAGCTAATTTCTGCAGTGTTTCGTCATCTTTATCTTTTTCCTGTACGGCAATGATGTTAATGTATGGTGTTGCTGTTTCATTCTCATGAAAAATGGAATCGTCTAATGGACTGAAGCCTGCGTCGACAGCAATACCGTTATTGATGATGGATGCTGCAACATCTGGCAGGACACGCGGCGTTTGTGCGGCCACAAGTGTTTCAAACGTCAGACTCTTTGGATTTTCCGCAATTTTATCGATAGACCCGTTCCCATCAAAATCCTCCACAAGTTCAATTAGTCCGGCTTCCTGAAGCAGCAGCAATCCGCGGCCCATATTCGTTGCTTCCTTTGGCAAGGCAATAGTTGCACCTTCTGGAATTTCTTCCGGAGAATCATATTTTTCAGAGTAAAGCCCCATTGGTGCGATGACTGTTGTCGCAATCGGTGCTAAATCCAAATCGTGCTCCTCGATAAATGCATCAAAATAAGATACTGTCTGAAAGGCGTTAGCATCCAGTTCCCCTTCCGCTAATGCCAGATTTGGCTGAACATAATCAGAAAAGCGGACAATCTCAACATTTATTCCTTCTTTTTCAGCCTTTTTAGCAACAAAATCCCAGACCGTTGTATCCGAACCACTGATCCCAACTTTTACAGTTGATACTGCATCACTGGAACATGCACTGCTAACCGCTATTAAACTCATAAACAATAAAAACAAACCAATTTTTCTCATATTTCCTGCACCCCTTTGATATGTTCAGCTCTTAACGCCGTCTAACTTTTTTTGATAAAACATTCCCTGTCGTTTGCAATCCCTGCACCATGACAACCAGAATGGCTACGGTAATGACCATCACTGCCGTATCAAATCGCTGATAGCCATATGTGATCGCCAAATCACCAAGACCTCCCCCGCCAATGGCACCAGCCATAGCTGATGCACCAACTAACCCAATGGTTGCGATCGTTAATCCCAGTAAAAGTGAACTTAATGCTTCCGGTATCAAAAAACGAATAATGATTTGCCATGGTGTCGCTCCCATTGCTTGTGCCGCCTCCATCACACCCGGGTCAACCTCAAGCAGGGAGTTTTCAATTAACCGGGCAATGTATGGGCCTGAAAAAAGCACCATTGGCACAATTGCAGCTGCAGTACCAATTGATGTCCCGACAATCAAGCGTGTAAATGGAATAACAGCAACCATCAGGATAATGAAAGGTATGGAACGGAACACGTTTACGAACGCATTCAGCACCTTAAAGATTAGAGCATTTTCCCATAAATGCCCTTCACGGGTTACGACAAGCAAGATTCCTAACGGCAAACCAATTAGTATAGCAAACAATAATGAAAATACCACCATTGCAGCAGTTTCCCCCAATGCTGCAATAATTTGATTCCAATCAACCAGCATCTTCCAAAACCTCCTTAATCGTTACTTCTTGCTGATTAATATACATGAGTACCCTATTAATCTCTTTCGTTTCTCCCTGAAATTGAATAACCAAATTTCCAAATGGTATTCCCTGTAATTCAGTTATGTTGCCAAACAACACATTTACTTCCACATTAAAATGCTTCGCTATTTGTGAAAGCAGCGGATCCCCGGTAGCTTCACCAAAAAACACAACTCGGTAAATCTGGTTCGTTTCCCCTTGAGAACGGATTAATTGATGGACAGATTCCGGTATTTCATCATGCATGACCGTGCTGACAAAATTGTAGGCAACGGCTGTCTTTGGCCGAGCAAACACTTCAAAAACAGAACCGGATTCCACTACTTCACCCTGATCAAGAACGGCGACCTTATCACAAATCTCGCGAATAACTCCCATCTCATGCGTAATAATCAAAATGGTAATGTTATATTCCTGATTAATCTTTTTCAGCAGATTTAAAATCGAATTAGTTGTCTGCGGATCAAGTGCCGATGTTGCTTCATCACACAGCAGGACTGATGGCTGCGTTGCTAAGGCCCGTGCAATGCCTACCCGCTGTTTCTGTCCTCCTGATAATTGGTCCGGATAGTTATCTGCTTTGTCACGCAGCCCAACGAAATCCAGCAATTCCTCGACCCGCTTCTTCACCTCTTCTTTTGGTTTTTTCATAAGCAATAATGGCATTGCCACATTGGTGAAAACTGTTTTAGAATCTAGCAGGTTGAAATGCTGGAAAATCATACCGATATCTCGTTTTGCTTCTCTTAATTCCTTAGGGGAAAGGCGAAGCAAATCCTGATTATTAACAGTAATCGTTCCATGGGTTGGCCGCTCAAGCAGATTGACACAGCGGATCAATGAACTTTTCCCAGCGCCGCTGAAGCCAATAACACCATATATTTCACCTTTCTCAATCTGTAAATTCACATCATCCAAGGCCTTAACTTCCTTTTCTCCACCTTGATAAATTTTTGTGACATTCTCTAATGTAATCAATGATTCCCCTCCTTAAAGTAAAAAAATACCTCTTTCTGATAGATAGGAAGAGGCATTTTTTGTATTATCCTCTTCTTATCTTTCAAGTCTGTTGCTTGCTGGATTTGGCACAGTACTAAAAAAGTCCGCTGCCGAGGCTTCCAAGGGCCAGTCCCTCCACCTCTCTGGATAAGAAGTTCGTTCTTATTTAGTTTTGGAAATGAAAAAATCTCTTCTTATGGTCAAAATAAAAAGAGATTTGCAAACAGATCCGCTCTCTCTTCTTATTTTCCAAGCAAATGCTTGTTGGATTTGGCACAGTACTTAAATAAGTCCGCTGCCGAGGTTTCCAAGGGCCAATTCCCTCCACCTCTCTAAATAAGAAGTTTGATTATTTAATTTAAAATAAAGCTTACTATCATTTAGATTATTTGTCAATACATTTTAAAAATAAATCTGATCCAGTTACTTGACTATTTGATGACTTCCTTTCCGCCCATATACGGCCGGAGTACTTTCGGGACGACAACAGAGCCATCCTCGCGCTGGTAATTTTCCAGAATAGCAGCGAGGGTTCGGCCCACTGCAAGGCCTGAGCCATTTAATGTATGCACATATTCTGGTTTTCCCTTTTCTTCACGGCGAAAACGAATGCCAGCGCGCCTTGCTTGGAAATCCTCAAAATTGGAGCAGGACGAAATTTCGCGGTATGTGTTCTGGCTTGGGATCCATACTTCAATATCGTATTTTTTAGCAGCAGTAAAGCCTAAGTCGCCCGTGCACATGCTCATCACACGATACGGCAGGTTCAGCTGCTGCAGCACTTTCTCGGCATGTCCGGTCAGCACTTCTAATGTGTCATATGAATCTTCCGGTTTGGTGAAATGAACCAGTTCCACTTTGTTAAACTGGTGCTGGCGAATAAGCCCGCGTGTATCCCGTCCAGCAGAGCCTGCTTCAGAGCGGAAGTTAGCACTGTATGCCACATATTTTCTTGGAAGGTCGTCCACACTTAGAATCTCATCCCGGTGATAGTTCGTCACTGGCACCTCAGCCGTTGGAATCAGGAAATAGTCCCAATCAGCCAGTTTAAATACATCCTCGGCGAATTTAGGCAGCTGTCCAGTTCCTGTCAGGCTTCCGCGATTGACAATCTGTGGCGGCATCATTTCCGTGTACCCATGTTCGTCTGCATGCAAGTCCATCATGAAGCTAATCAATGCTCGTTCCAGTCGGGTCCCAATTCCTTTATAGAATACAAAACGGCTTCCCGTAACTTTGGCAGCCCGTTCGAAATCCAGAATACCTAGGTTTGTGGCAATATCCCAGTGCGGTTGCTCGGTAAAATGAAATTCCGGCCGGTCGCCCCACTGACGCACTTCTACATTATCATCTTCATCCTCGCCAACCGGGACACTTTCATGCGGAATGTTCGGGATGGACAGCATCATCATTTCCAAGGCTTCTTCAATTTCTTTCAATTCTCCATCCAACTCTTTGATTTGATCGCCGACTTCGCGCATCTCTTTAATGGCAGATTCGGCATCTTTTTTCTCTTTTTTTAGAGCAGAAATCCGTTTGGATGTTTCATTGCGTTTGGCCTTCAATTTCTCTGCTTCCGAAATAAGTGTTCTTCGGCGTTCGTCAAGCTCACTAAACTTCTCCAGTTCTGATAAATCCTCTCCGCGGTGAGACAACTTTTCCTTTACTTCCTGAAAATTATTACGCAAAAATTTCATGTCCAGCATGGCTATATCCTCCTTTTAGTGTTTAAAATAGGCTCTTTTCGCACATGTTGTTGTTTTTCGCAGTTGATAAAAAAAGCGACATACTGAAAACTAATTTGTGTTCGACACCGCAACAATGGTAAGAAGTCGAATAGCACAAAACCAGCGAGGAAATACACGGAGACTCCTCGAAAATAAAAACCAATTTTCTTCGTGCGATGCATCGCTGCCGAAGCCTTCCTTGTCCTGCGGGAACAGTGGCCTACGTGAGACCCCGCAGAACGGAGTTCGAGGAGGCTCACGGGTCACCCGCGGAAAGCGACGAGCAAGACATCCACCGAGTAAACTGCGAGTTGCGAGGAGCGTATGCTTCACCGATAAAACCTGCTACGCGACGAGCACCCAAGTGTATTTCCGGAGCGGTATCATGGAACTAAACCATTTCTTCAAGTTGTGTTGCATTTTATGGAGAATGTTAAGTAAGGTTCATCTTAACCCCCTGGTGCGAATAGCAATAATCTTTTCGAAAACAGCCTTAAAATAAATATTAAAAAACTCCCGTCCCTGTTTTAATTCAGGGACGGGAGTGCTGTTCCCGCGTTGCCACCCTTATTGAAGAAAAATGTGCATTCCTCTTCCGGCTCGCTCAGATAACGGTTGATGGCCGGGTTCACCTACTAAAAAGTTCAGCAAACCAGTTCAAGGACGGATTCACAGGCAGCTCCCACTGGTTCTCACCTGCCACCAGCTCTCTGAAGTAAGCTTTCCTGTTACTATTTCCTCTCATAACTGTTTAAGTAATTCTATTATAGAGGTTGTTCAAAAAGTCCGGTAAAAAGGACACTTCGAATTTCTTCGTTGGCTTCCTTTTCCGTTACTCATGTATTGAAAGCATACACTCCGCTACTCGGGAGCTGCGCCGCCTCGAACTTCTCGGTCCTTTCTATCCTCCTTTTTGAACACGCACTTATAGGTTAGTCAATTTCTAATTAAGATGCAAGTGTTTGCTTTGATTGTTCCACCATATCGGCAAAATATGCAATAATACGGTTATCATCCGTTAATTCGGGGTGGAAGGCTGTACATAAATAGTGGCCTTGCCTTGCTGCAACAATTCTGTCCTGATAGGCAGCAAGAACTTCCGCATCCTGGCCTGTTTCTAATATGTACGGCGCACGGATGAAGACAGCGTGAAAATCATCACCGACATGTTTAATGTCCAGAGTTGCTTCAAAGCTTGCCACCTGCCTGCCAAATGCATTCCTGGCAACTGTCATGTCCATCAGACCGAGGTTTGCATCTTCCTGTCCCTCAATCGCATTTGCCATTAAGATTAGCCCAGCGCAGGTTCCAAAAATCGGCTTTCCTTGCCTGCCAAATTCCCTGATGGCATCGAAAAAGCCGTAACTGTCCATTAGCCTGCGCATTGTCGTACTTTCACCGCCAGGAAGAATCAGCCCATCAATTTCATGGAGCTGTTCCACTCGTTTTATTTCTACCGCGTCAGCCCCGGCTTCCTTAATCGATCGGACATGTTCCCGGACTGCGCCCTGCAAAGCGAGTACACCAATTACACTCATCATCCTACCTTCTTTCTATTCGCTGCGGTCCTGCATCCGGTCATGTGCTTCCAGTGTACCCATTTCAATACCTTTCATCGCATGACCGAGTTCTTTGGATAGCTCACCGATCAGTTTGTAATCCGTGTAATGTGTTGTTGCCTCAACGATTGCTTTTGCATACTTTTCCGGATTGGTTGATTTGAAAATACCAGATCCAACGAATACACCATCCGCTCCGAGCTGCATCATCAGTGCTGCATCAGCAGGCGTCGCCACTCCGCCCGCTGCGAAATTGACAACGGGGAGGCGGCCTTCCTGCCTGATTTGCATCAGCAGTTCAAACGGTGCACCAATTTCTTTCGCATAGGTCATTACTTCATCATCAGACATGGATGTCAGTTTCCTGATTTCCGACTGAACCTGACGCATATGACGAACAGCTTCAACAATATTTCCTGTACCAGGCTCACCCTTCGTACGGAGCATGGATGCACCTTCACCAATGCGCCGTGCCGCTTCACCCAAGTTGCGGCAACCGCACACAAATGGAACGGTATAATCTGATTTTTTCAAGTGATAGACGTCATCGGCTGGTGTGAGTACTTCACTCTCATCAATATAATCAGCACCCATTGCTTCCAATACACGTGCTTCAACAATATGCCCGATACGTGCTTTAGCCATAACCGGAATGGATACGGCATTCATTACTTCTTCTGTAATTTCCGGACTTGCCATGCGGGCTACACCACCGGCAGCACGAATATCAGACGGAACACGTTCTAGTGCCATAACAGCAACTGCACCTGCTTGTTCCGCTATCTTAGCCTGCTCAGCATTGACGACATCCATAATGACGCCGCCTTTTTGCATTTCTGCCATTCCCCGTTTTACACGTTCTGTTCCTGTGTTCGCCATTTAGTTCCCCTCCAGAGTGTCTGTGAATTTTCTGTCATATCTATTTTACTACGCCTGTCCACCTGAAGTCGATTAGAAAAACTTGGCTTTCACCAAGTCTTACTAGTGAAAGCCTTCGTTTTTTTATAAGGTCAACCATAATTTATACTTCTGACGTTATAAATAATAGCCAGCAAGCAAGGCCCAGCTTAGAACCAGCCTTTCACTGTATCAACAACTGTACTGAACAAGTTTCCGAAAAATTCACCAACCGAGCCGATTGCAAGCATAAACCAATTATCTTTTTCCACCTCGCTCTGTGCTACCAGATCAATGGTCTGTTTTCCGGCGTCGGGATAAATATAACCATAGTCTTCCTCACCATTATAGACGATTTCAGCGGTGCCGACTTTTTCGCCTTTTTTAACTGGTGCAATCAGTTCTCCATCTTTATTCAATTTATCTTTGTTCAAATGGTACTTGATGCTGTAGTTCTCTGCCTGTCCTTCTTTTATCGGGGCACTGAACGCTTCTTTTGTTGCTATCTGTACGGTATCTTCTTTCCCTTTGGCTACAGAAATATCCGATTTATCTTCCAGCTGATAGCCTTCAGCGAATATTTCCTGCTTTTGAAACCGCTGGAATCCATAATCCATCAGTTTGGCTGTCTGCTGAAAGCGTGCTGGTTCATCTTCCGCCTTCATAATGACAGAAATAAAGCGATTGTTATCACGCTTGGCCGTTCCCGTAAAACAATACTTGGCCAGATCCGTGTGCCCAGTCTTCAGTCCATCAATGCCTTCATAATGGAACTGCTGAAGTGAACTGGCTTCTTTTGCATCATGCGGCAGCATCCAGTTATAGTTGCGGATTGTCTGTCCATCAAATTCTGTGGATGGGACTTTGGAAACATCAAGTGCTTCCGGATAATCATTAATCAGATTATAAGCCAGTAGTGCTGCTGAACGGGCTGAAAGCAAGTTATTGGCATTCGGGTCTGTCCCCTCCGGCACATTTTCTCCGAGTGATGAATTGGCAAGTCCTGTCGAATTAACAAACTTGTAGTCCGGCAGTCCCATTTCTTCTGCCTTTTTATTCATCATCTTGACAAATTCGCCTTCCGAACCTGCAATCAATTCCGCAAGAGCGATTGTTGTTGCATTGTCCGAATTGATGGCCATCGCTTCGTATAACTCTCTGACAGTATAATCCTGGCTCTGTGTCAGTCCAACACCTGAAAATGCTGGATTTGCTGATATGCTATACGGGTAGTCGCTAATCTGTGTTGTTGTATCCCAGCTGATTTGACCTTCCTCAATCGCTTCATGGACAAGGTATTCCGTCATCATTTTGGTCATGCTGGCCGGTGGCAGTGCCATATCTGGTTTTTTAGCATATAGAATTTTGCCCGTTTCTGCATCTACCAGTATCGCTGACTCTGCCTCGATATCCAATGTTGCTGCCTGTGCAGAAAATGGTTGTGTTAAAACTGCGGCCATCATCACCAAAACAGCCAAGAATAACGACATTTGTTTCTTTCGGTTGTTGTTCACTTTCTTTGCCTCCACTTATATTGAAATCTTTCTTTATCATCGTTCATTAGACACTTTCGTATTTTACCACAAAAAATAGAGAAAAAATAGACAGGGAAAAGCCCTATCTATTAAAAATCCTATAGGAAATATCTACTATATACACCGCCATGACAAACCTGATTATGGCAGCAAGTGGCCTCACTATGAGTAATTCGGTGCCTCTTTCGTTATCTGCACATCATGCGGATGGCTTTCTCTTAGCCCGGCATTAGAAATTCGGATAAAGCGTCCATCCTGGCGCAAATCGTCAATCGTTGGGGTGCCGCAATAGCCCATGCCAGCTCGCAAACCACCAAGCAGCTGATGGATGGTATCAGCGAGTGGCCCCTTATAAGCTGTTCTTCCTTCAATGCCTTCCGGAACTAGCTTTTTAGCGTCTTCAGCATCCTGGAAATACCGGTCTTTGGAACCTGCCTGCATGGCACCGACTGATCCCATGCCTCGGTATACTTTATACTGCCTGCCCTGGAAAATTTCCGTCTCACCGGGACTTTCTGATACACCGGCAAACATACTTCCCAGCATCACTGCATTTGCGCCGGCAGCAAGTGCTTTGACTATATCACCGGAATACTTGATCCCGCCATCAGCAATGACCGGTACCCCGTACTCGGCTGCCTTTACAGCACAATCATGAACGGCAGTAATCTGGGGAACACCAATGCCTGCTACGACTCTGGTTGTACAGATAGAGCCTGGTCCAATACCCACTTTGACAATGGACGCACCTGCCTCTATCAAATCGGCTGTTGCTTCAGCAGTGGCCACATTTCCGGCAATGATAATAAGCTCCGGATAAGCATTGCGTACCGTGCGAACTTGTTCCAGCACACCTTCTGAGTGACCATGTGCTGTATCAATAACAATGACATCGGCACCAGCTTCGGTCAATTTTTCAATCCGTTTCATGGAATCACCGGTTATGCCAACAGCCGCACCCGCCAGCAGCCGGCCCTGGCTATCCTTGGCTGCACTCGGGAATTCAATTGCCTTTTCAATATCTTTAATCGTGATTAGCCCTTTAAGCACACTGTTGTCATCAACCAATGGAAGTTTCTCAATCCGGTGGGTCTGCAAAAGACTTTCCGCTTCTTCCAGTGTCGTTCCCACCGGGGCTGTCACCAGATCTTCACTCGTCATAACATCTTTAATTGACATGGAATAATCCTGGATAAAGCGCAGATCCCGATTCGTCAAAATCCCTGTCAGTTTCTGGTCATCCGTGTTATCGACAATCG
This sequence comes from Lentibacillus juripiscarius, assembly GCF_042685205.1. Classification (NCBI taxonomy): domain Bacteria; kingdom Bacillati; phylum Bacillota; class Bacilli; order Caryophanales; family Bacillaceae; genus Lentibacillus; species Lentibacillus juripiscarius. Next base: position 114,729 of record NZ_JBHUNA010000021.1, on the reverse strand, counting down.
GTACTCCGGAAATGCGGAATTTCCCCATCAGATGTTCCGCATCATAAACCTGATGTTCCGGTGTCAGGAAAAATGGATTGGTAATTACACCGCTTTCAGAGCGCTTTACCCGGTCTACCTGTTCCGCCTGGTCCTCAATCGACATATTCTTATGAATAATGCCCAGACCGCCCTGCCGTGCCATCGCTATCGCCATTTCTGCCTCTGTCACCGTATCCATACCGGCACTTATCAATGGAAGCTTGAGACGGATGTTTTTCGATAAATTTGTGCTTACATCAGCATCTTTCGGTAGTACCTCTGACTTAGCCGGCATCAAAAGTACATCATCAAACGTCAATCCTTCTTTGGCAAACTTGTCCTCGCGCATTGGTATCCTCCTATCCAGTCAATGTATTCTGTGAGTAAATAAATGAAATCTTGGCTAAACTATACCAGTAATTCTATTGTTATTCACAATACGGCAACTGTGCTACATTTGCAATAGTCTATGGAATATGCAGCAGAAAAACCTCAATTCTGAAATTTGTAATATTAGGGAGACTGTTTCATGCTGACCAATGAAATTAATACATTTTATACATATCTGCAGTCACAGCAAAATGCTCAGCAATATTTAGCAGCTTGCTATCGGCAACTGGAATTCGATAATGCCTCCGTAAAAAGCTTTGAAAACTGTAACCCATTTATGCACTACTTAGATCATGGCGTGCGGTTTTACGATAATGGCAAACGGCTTGAACCGCTGCTGCAGCCAATGCTATTTTTTTACGGCATGGTCCATTTAATCAAAGCAAACCTGCTGACAGTGCGTCCGGAATATCCCGAATCAACAGCTATATTGGCACACGGTGTATCAACAAGAAAGCGCAAAAAAAGAGATTACACATTCATGGGGGACGAAGTGAAGATTCAGCATAATGGCTTGTTTTCCTATTTCACCACACATTTGTTTTCCATCCGAACACAGCCGTTTGACAAGATAAAAATGAATCGGCTGTTTGCACTAATTCCCGAGATGGACCCGTTGTTCCAATTTCATGCGGAACGGAAATTGACCGTTATTGGGGAAATGGGAACAAAGCATGTACAATTTCCCGTATGGCTTCTGGATCGTTATCATCTGACGGACAAAGCATTCATCAATCGGGTAAAGCCTTATTTGCCAGAAATAAAAGAGACTCATAATAAGGGTGGACATATTGTTGTCCATTTGAATGATCCACTATTCCCGGCAGGGGCCAGTCCATTCTTTACAGGTATGGCAGATCATCGTATTTATTTTCCAGCAGACCGGGAAGATTTTCTGCCTATTTCTGAAGTGATGGTCCACTATTTGCTCCTGTATAACTTGAGTATGCTGTGCCGTTATGAACCGGAATGGTGGGGTGATCTGCTTGCCGCAAAACCGGATCGAGACTTTCCATTCATTCATTCCTTTTTAGACGTAACGGCGGCAAAAATGCCCATGCTGCTGGGGAAGTGTCTGCTGGATAACCATGCTGGAACTTCAGAGTGAATGCCTGGACTGACATACCAGAATATAAAAGAAGCCATTATAAAATGGCTTCCATGTGATTAGCATCGCTGTCTTTTAGTACGATGTGCTCATTAGACCTGCCCAGCCGAATAATGGCCGTACTGGGTCATTTTTGCCAGCAGAAACGACTTCACCTGGAATTTTTATACTAAGATCAGACTTATTCGCCGTTATCCTCTGTATTGTCCGCGCTTTCGTCATCTTCAGCCGATTCCGTTTCAATAGCAGACTCGTCACTGTCTTCTTCCGGTTCATCCTCTTCCTGTTCAACGACAGCCACAGTCGCCACTTCTTCCTCCTCTTGCACCCGAATCAGCCGGACACCTTGTGCATTACGTCCGGTTTGGGAAATACCGCTGATCGGGGTACGAATCAGTACACCAGCAGCAGTTATGAGCATCAGATCTTCATCCCCTGTTACGGCTTTCACCGCAACAACACTATTGCTTTCGGTCAATTTGCATGTGAAAATGCCTTTCCCACCGCGTTTTGTTACGCGATACTGATCTTCAGGCGTCCGTTTCCCGATACCTTTGTTCGTTACATGAAGCACTTGCAGCCCTTCATCAAGTATTTCCATCGAAACAACTTCATCATCGTCCCGCAGTGAAATACCGCGCACACCAGCTGCATTTCTTCCCATTGCACGCACCTGGTCCTCCGGGAAGCGGATAAGGTAACCGTTCTTAGTTCCAATCATAATATCTCTTGTCCCGTCAGTTAGCCGGACAGACATAAGTTCATCTTCTTCACGGAGCCCTACTGCAATCAGCCCGCCTTTTCGGATATTAGCAAACTGGGAAAGGTTCGTCCGTTTAGAGAGCCCATGTCTTGTTGTAAAGAACAAGTACCAATCACTGCTGTATTCGGAAACGGAAATAACTGCATTAATCCATTCTTCCTTTTCTATCTGCAGCAGATTAATAATCGGTATTCCTTTAGCAGTTCGGCTAAATTCAGGAACTTCATACCCTTTGGCACGGTATACCTTTCCTTTGTTGGTAAAGAATAGAACAGTATCATGTGTTGATGTTGATACTAAATGTTCAACAAAGTCATCATCATTTGTTCCCATTCCTTGAATGCCGCGGCCGCCGCGTTTTTGCGTCCGGTACGTGGAAGCTGGTAGCCGCTTGACATATCCCTGGTGTGTAAGCGTGATGACGATGTTTTCCTCAGGAATTAAATCTTCATCCTCAATGGAATCTGCCCCGCCGGCAACAATTTCTGTACGGCGTTCATCATTGAATTTCTCCTTGATACCAATCAGTTCTTCGCGAATAATCTCCAGCAATTTTTCATCGTCGGCCAGGATGGCTTTCAGTTCATCGATTTGCTTCAGCAGTTCGTCATATTCATTGTTGATTTTTTCCCGTTCCAGCCCTGTCAGACGCTGCAGCCGCATATCAAGGATAGCCTGTGCCTGTTTGTCCGACAGCCCAAACCGCTCAATCAAGCCGTTTTTGGCCGTGTCGGTTGTTTTGGAATTACGGATAAGTGAAATAACCTCATCCAGGTGATCGAGTGCAATCCGCAAGCCTTCCAGTATATGAGCGCGTGCCTGTGCTTTCCGCAGCTCGAATTCGGTGCGGCGTTTCACAATTACCCTTTGGTGCTCGAGGTAGTGTTCCAGACACTGCTTAATCGTCAGCACTTTTGGTCTTCCGTCAACAAGCGCAAGCATATTGATGCCGAACGTCGTCTGCAGTGCAGAATATTTATATAAATTATTCAGGACAATGCTGGGATTTGCATCACGGCGCAGTTCAATCACAACACGAAGCCCGTTACGATCCGATTCATCGCGTAAATCGGTTATGCCGTCAATCCGTTTTTCCCGGACAAGTTCAGCAATTTTTTCAATCAGTTTCGCCTTATTGACTTGATATGGCAGTTCGGTAACAATAAGGCTGGCCTTTCCGTTTGCCTGTTCCTCAATATCCACTTTCGCACGGATGGTCACTGATCCTTTTCCAGTCTCATATGCTTTACGAATGCCGCTTCTGCCAATAATTTCACCGGCTGTCGGAAAATCAGGCCCATGAATATGGTCCTCCATCAGTTCCTGGATAGTAATTTCCGGGTCTTTAGTAAGAGCCAGTACGGCATCAATTGTCTCCCCGAGATTGTGGGGCGGTATATTTGTAGCCATCCCGACTGCAATACCAGCCCCGCCGTTGACAATCAAGTTCGGAAAACGGGAAGGGAATACAACTGGCTCGCGTTCTGTCCCGTCATAGTTATCCGCATAATCAATCGTGTCTTTCGTGATATCCCGCAGCAACTCCATGGAAATTTTGGACATACGTGCTTCTGTGTAACGCATTGCGGCTGCCGAGTCCCCATCGACTGAGCCGAAGTTGCCATGCCCGTCTACAAGCATATACCGGTAACTGAAATCTTGTGCCATCCGGACCATGGACTCATACACAGCAGAGTCACCGTGCGGATGGTACTTACCAATAACTTCACCGACGATACGGGCTGATTTCTTATATGCTTTATCCGAGTGCATGCCAAGATCATTCATTGCATACAGAATTCTGCGGTGGACAGGCTTCAGCCCATCCCGGACATCCGGCAGAGCACGTGAAACAATGACACTCATGGCATAATCAAGGAATGATGTGCGCATTTCCTGACCAAGATTAATTTCCTGAACGTTTGGACGCTGTTGATCCGCCATTAAAATACCTCCAAATCTCACTTCCTGAAAAAGACACGGCACACAGCCAGGGCAGCTGAATAAAGACTGCCTGCCGTCCTGCCGGGAAATCAAATTTCACCGATTTCACTGCAGTTGTATTTATACTTTCTTAACTGCCAAAGATAAAAGACAGTTGATTACACATCCAGATTTTGCACATATTGCGCATTTTCCTGAATAAAATTCCTGCGCGGCTCGACTTTATCACCCATCAGCATATCGAAAATATAATCCGCATCCATTGCATCCGATAGCTCCACTTGAAGTAATGTCCGTGTTTCCGGGTTCATCGTCGTTTCCCAGAGCTGGGTTGCATTCATTTCACCAAGACCCTTATAGCGCTGGAGCCCAGGTTTAGGTGTTTTTGCAAGCTCTTCCAGTATCCGCTCCATTTCCTTGTCATCGTAGGCATAATAAGCAGCTTTGCCCTGCTGTATTTTATACAATGGCGGCTGCGCAATATAAACGTATCCATGTTCAATCAGTGGACGCATATATCGATAGAAAAATGTTAATAGTAAAGTACGGATATGCGCACCGTCAACATCAGCATCTGTCATAATGACAATCTTGTTATAGCGGGCTTTGGTAATATCAAATTCCTCACCAATTCCGGTACCAAGTGCTGTAATCATCGCCCGGACTTCGTTGTTTGATAGAATCTTATCAAGACGGGCCTTCTCTACGTTCAATATTTTGCCACGCAATGGCAGAATTGCCTGGAAGTGCCTGTCACGGCCCTGTTTGGCAGATCCACCGGCAGAGTCACCCTCTACAATATATAATTCACTGATGCTGGCATCCTTTGACGAACAGTCAGCCAGTTTGCCGGGCAGGTTGGACACTTCAAGTGCACTCTTCCGCCTTGTCAGTTCCCGTGCTTTTTTAGCAGCGATTCTGGCTCGGGATGCCATCAGTCCTTTTTCAACTACAATTTTTGCGACATCGGGATTTTCAAACATAAACTTGAAAAAGGCCTCGCTGAACGCTGAGTCCGTCACTTTTTTCACTTCACTGTTCCCAAGCTTTGTTTTCGTCTGTCCCTCAAATTGAGGATTCGGGTGTTTGATAGAAATGATTGCCGTCATTCCTTCGCGGACATCATCACCGCTCAGATTCGGATCATTTTCTTTGAACATATTGTTCTTGCGGGCATAATCGTTGATGACACGAGTCAGCCCGGTCTTGAATCCAGCCTCATGGGTACCGCCTTCGTACGTATGAATATTGTTGGCATAGGAATAAATGTTGCTGGCAAACCCATCATTGTACTGAATGGCTACTTCTACCGTGATCTCCTGGTCTTCACTTTCTGCATAAAACGGTTCATGCAGTACTTCACGATTCCGGTTGATGTACTCAACGTACGAACTGATACCACCCTCATAGTAAAATTCGACCGGCTCTTCATCTGTCCGTTTATCTTCGAGCGAGATTGTGATTCCTTTGTTCAGAAATGCCAGCTCCCGCAGACGCTGAACAAGCGTGTCAAAGTCAAACTCAACCGTTTCAGTGAAAATTTCCGGATCCGGTTTGAATTGTGTTTTTGTCCCGGTTATGTCTGTTTCGCCAATTGTTTCAATTTTTCCCTGTGGCACTCCTTTCTGGAAGCCCAGGTAATAAATTTTTCCGTCACGGTGAACATACACATCCAGTGTACTGGATAAAGCATTGACAACCGAAGCCCCGACTCCGTGCAGACCACCAGAAACTTTGTACCCGCCACCGCCAAATTTACCGCCGGCATGGAGGACAGTCATAATCACTTCAAGCGCTGGCTTGCCGGTCTTTTTCTGAATATCCACAGGTATACCGCGGCCGTTATCAATGACAGTAAGGCTGTTGTCTTTTTCAATAATAATCTCAATTCTGTCACAGAAACCAGCCAGTGCTTCGTCGATACTATTATCGACAATTTCCCATACCAGGTGGTGCAATCCCCTGTCACTGGTTGTTCCGATATACATGCCAGGCCTTTTGCGTACTGCTTCCAGTCCTTCCAGCACTTGTATCTGATCAGCGTCATACGCCTGTTCATTTGAAACTTTTTCTTCTGCTGACATCTTATCACCTACGTTTCTGCTTATAATGCGTGCTCAAAAAGAAGGATAAAAAGGACCGAGAATTTCGAGGCGGCGGAGAAACAAGCCAACGAAGAAATTTAATGTGTCATTTTTACCGGACTTTTTGAACAACCTTTTATAGCTGTTCCTTAAGCGGTCATTCCTCAAGTTCATCTGAATCATCATCAAGTTCATCCGAATAATCATCCAGCTTGCTGATTGTAGAAATCATGCTTGCGCGTTTTTTCAACGTTGAAACGGACAAGGAGCTGTAATAAATCTCTTCTGCTGTAACAACGACGGATTTCGCCTCATCTGTCGGTCCAAAAACTTTTTTTCTTATGGTCGCATTTTCCATCATTTCTTCCATGATGCTGGATGATGTCACGACATTGCGGTCAATGATCGAGATGACATCTTTTGATTGGATAACATTATCATTGCCAATATGAATAAACATCGTATCCCTCCACGGTCATGTCTGTGCGACGCCGTCCTTCACACGGAATAATTCAGCTTCCCGCAATGTCTCATGATTAATTCCATCAACACTTGTAGTGGATACAAATGTCTGTACTTTGCCCTGAATCGTGTTCAATAAATGGGACTGCCGGTGATCATCCAGTTCACTCAATACATCATCGAGAAGCAAAACAGGATATTCACCAACCTCACTGGAGATAAGCTCAATCTCGGCTAGCTTCACCGATAACGCGGCTGTCCGCTGCTGGCCCTGAGATCCAAAGGTTTGTACGTTCTTCTGATTAACATAAAAAATGAGATCATCCCGGTGCGGCCCTGCCAAGGTAGTACCGCGCTCAATCTCTTTTTCCTGTAATTCATGGAATTTATTGGTATACACTGTTTCTATCTTTTCCCTGTTTGCTGATTCTGATACCTCTATCGTGGGAGAGTACCTGATTTCAAGCTTTTCCATGCCACGGCTGATGTCATGATGGACCGGAGAGGCCCATTTCCGGAGCAATTCCAAAAAAATGAAACGGCGCTCCAAAAGTGTCGCCGCATGCTGGATAAGCTGATCAGTCAGGACCTCAAGCATCGTCGGGTCCTGTTTTTCCCGGCGCTGCATCTGTTTAAGCAAATGGTTCCGCTGCCGTAATGTTTTCTGGTACTGGCCAAGGTGGTAAATATATCTTGGCTGGATCTGACCAAGTTCCATATCGATAAACCGTCTTCTGATCTGGGGTGGTCCTTTGACGAGTGACAAATGCTCCGGGGCAAACATAACAACGTTGAGTGCACCAATATAATCGCTAAGGCGCTTCTGTTCCAGGTGATTTAATTTTGCCTTTTTTCCTTTTGCTGAAAGAATAATTTCCAGCGGGAAGGTCCGATTCCGTTTAGTGACCTCTCCCTTTATTGTAGCATACTCATGCTCCCATTGGATAAGTTCTTTTTCCCTAGGGGTCCGGTGTGACTTTGTGAACGCAAGCAGATAGATTGCTTCCATCAGATTAGTTTTCCCTTGCGCATTTTCCCCGATAATGACGTTGATTTTATCATCAAAGGAAAGGTCTAACTGTGCATAGTTCCGATAATTTTTCAGTTGCAGCTGCTCAATCTTCATGGAAACTCCCCACAATTATTCTTTAGAAACGATAAAGGTGCCGATATCTTCCACTTCGACTGTATCACCCGGGTACAATTTTCTCCCCCTTCGATGTTCACGCTCACCATTAATCAGTACCCCAATATCCTGTAGATAGGCTTTGACCATTCCTCCAGAATCAAGTACGTTTAATAGTTTTATGAATTGTCCCAGCGGAATGTAGTCCGTGCTGATTGGTATTTGTTCATGTTCATGCATAGCATTCACCAGACTTTTATCATTATCGTGACACTTCTTGTACTTCCTATCTATTTTACTAAACTTTTGCCGTTTAGGGAAGGAAAGAGCACATACAAATGTGCTGATCCGGCGAATACACTTCATTCGATGCACAGGACATGCTAGTGTCGGCGTTACAAATTGTTAAGTAGGGTTTCATTCTCTTAGTGACGGAAAAAAAGGGTCTTTAAAGAGGTTGTTTAAACACGCACTTAAAACAGCCTTTTATAAATATAACGGAAATGGGCTGGATGCAGGGTTTTAGAAAAGCAGAACAGCTAAAAATGAGCAAGTTGCCAAATTCAGCTGTCCTGTCTGTCAGCATGGAAGTTTGAATTCCAACCGAAATCATGCCGGTAAAACCTTCCTAATACGTTCTGACCGGAAGAATCAGTTGCAAAATAGGATCGCCGTTCGCTGGTTTAATAATAAATGGCCGCATGGCACCAGTGAATTCAATTACCACATCGTCATTTTCAATAGCTTTCAATGCATCAAGCATATATTTGGAACTGAATGAAATCTTCAGTTCTTCACCTTCCATGGACTGAGCAGTAACTTCCTCTGCCACTTGCCCTACCTCTGGTGAGTTGCTCGTAATTTGTAATAGCTGGTTATCTTTTGTTGTCAGTTTGACGACATTATTTCGTTCATCCCTGGCAAGCAGAGAGGCACGATCAATGGTATCAATCAATTCTTTTGTTTTTACATGAAGTTTTGTCTGACTTTTCTCCGGAATTAGCCGAGATGTTTCCGGATAATTTCCATCAAGCAGTCTTGACAGGAAATGCAAATGTTTGGTCCTGAACAGGATCTGATTGCTAGTAACACTTATTTCAACTTTTTCACCTTTATCATCAAGTATTTTATATAGTTCATTAAGACTTTTTCCTGGCACAACAATACTTGAAAATTGGCCATGCACGTCATTGATTGGAACCTGGCGTGATGCTAGCCTGTGACTGTCTGTTGCAGTGAAATGTAGTGTTTCATTTTCAACTTTTACATTGACACCGGTAAGAATTGGCCTTGTTTCCATAGTAGAAACCGCAAAACCAGTTTGTTTGATTAAACTTTTCAAGAGATCCGCCTGTATTTCGAAACTATCTTCTGTCTCCAGTTTTGGTAACTTCGGATATTCATCTGCGTCTTGTCCATTCAAGTTAAATTTGGCTTTTCCAGAACGGATTGTAACATTCAGACTGTCATCAGCTTCGATTTCAACTGTTTTTTCAGGAAGTTTTCGAATAATATCCGGGAAATAGCGGGCCTGAACAACGATGCTTCCTTCTTCAATTTGTTCGGCATAGACAATACCATCTTCCTCAGCCGGTATATGAGATTCGATGGATATATCAGAATCACTTCCGGTTAAGGTGATTCCATTTTGTTTAGCATCTATTTTCATTCCGGTCAAGATGGGGATGGCTGCTTTTGACGAGATAGCTTTCATGACATCCTGCACACTGGATATGAGTAGGTCACGCTGAATGACAAATTTCATGAAATGGATTCTCCTTTTGGATGCATATTTATATTAATTATTTATAAAAATACAGTAATAATAGTAGTAAGGCCTGTGATTATGTGGATATCTGTCGAAACATGCCGCAAGTAAGAGTTATTCACATGTGGACAGACTGTTCATAAGTATGGTACTTCTATCCACATTGTGAACAGTGCCCCTGTATTAAAATGATTTCAACTGTTCCTTTAATTCTTCAATATCTTTCTGCAGTAGAGTGTCGTTTTCCATTGTTTTAACAACTTTCTCATGGGCATGAATAACGGTTGTATGGTCCCGTCCACCAAACTCATCCCCTATTTTTGGCAGGGAGAAATCGGTAAGTTCCCGTGACAAGTACATGGCAATCTGCCGGGGAAAGGCAATAGATTTGGTGCGCTTCTTGGCTGCAAAGTCCTCCAATTTCACATTGTACTTTTCGCCTACTGCTTCTTGGATGCCCTGGATTGAGATGGTGCGCGGTTTGCTGCTTGGGATAATATCTTTCAAAGCATCTGCAGCAAGTGACGCGTCAATATCCTGATTTACCAGAGATGAATAGGCGACAACCCGGATAAGTGCACCTTCCAGTTCCCGAATATTGGTATCAATCTGATTGGCAATGTAAAGCATCACTTCATTCGGGATATCCAATCCTTCCGCTTTCGCCTTTTTGTTTAAAATAGCAATTCTTGTTTCCAGATCTGGTGGTGTGATGTCTGTGATCAGGCCCCACTCAAACCTGGAGCGCAGCCGGTCTTCCAGTGTTGGTATTTCTTTAGGAGGACGGTCACTGGAGATAATGATTTGCTTGTTTTCCTCATGCAGTGTATTGAATGTATGGAAAAATTCTTCCTGTGTTTGTTCTTTTCCAGCAAGGAATTGAATATCATCAATCAGTAAGATGTCCACATTGCGGTATTTGTTTCGGAAATTGGCTGCTTTGTTGTCCATGATTGCGTTAATGAATTCATTGGTGAATTTTTCCGATGTTAAATAGTCGACTTTTGCCTTTGGGTTATGATCCTGAACATAATGTCCGATTGCATGCATTAGATGTGTCTTGCCGAGTCCGACCCCCCCGTAAATGAACAGCGGGTTGTATGCCTTTGCTGGTGCTTCTGCAACTGCAAGGGATGCGGCATGTGCAAACCGGTTCCCTGATCCAATGACAAATGTGTCAAAGGTGTACTTTGAATTCAGCATTGTTTTTGTTGCTTCTCCTGTATCGGAGTTGTCTGCTGCTGGAGCTTTTTTTGGCGTCTGGCTGATATCATCCTCCGGTTCCTGTGCATCAGGGATGATAAAGCGGGTTGATAGTTCTGCTCCGGTGAGTTCCAGCAGTATTTCATCAATGAGTTTGGTATATCTGCCTTCAAGCCAGTCACGGGCAAATTCATTCGGTGCAGATACGGTCAGCGTATTATTGTCCAGTGATTCGGCTTTTGTGTTCTTTAGCCAGGTATCAAAACTTGGTTTGCTTATTTTGTCTTCAATACTTTTTAATGTCGCGTTCCACAAATCATCGATGTTTTCCATAATGGTTCACCCCTTTCAACGCTTAGTTGATGATAGAAAAACCCTTCCTCAATCCTTCAAATAAGGTTCTGGGTGCGAAAGATGGAAAGGTCTGCGAAATGGTTAAATTGTCTTTATTTTATTGTGGATGGGGAAATGCCTCTGTTAGAGTGCATGTTTCTGTTATTTACATTATCCACAGTGTTGTTAATGAAATAAAGCACAATGGTGTGAATGAATATCCACACGTTGTCCACAACCTGTGGAGAACTGAAACTGGAGAAAATGATACACACATGTTAAAACACAAACATAATATCAAAAAAATCCCCGATGTGCAACGGTTTTTCGTAAGTTATCCACAGTATCTACCGCTTGTAGACGGCAATTGTCCACACCACTATATTTTGTGAGCGGATTGTCGATAGGCGTTGTGGATAGTGGAAAAATGTCGAAAACAGGAACACAAACGTGTGTGGATAACTTTTTGCCAAGGAGAAGTTGACAGGCAGGAACTGTTTTCTTTATAATGATCTAGACTGTCATTAGAAGTGTGTGTTCAAAAAGGAGGATAAAAAGGACCGAGAAATTCGAGGCGGCGTAGTTTCGAGCAGCGGAATGTATGTGTTTAGATACATGAGTAGCGGAGAAACAAGCCAACGAAGAATTTCGATGTGTCTTTTTTACCGGACTTTTAGAACAACCTCTAGAAATGATCCTAAAAGGTTTGTTATTCCTCAGGGAGGTGTAGAATAAATGAAACGAACATTTCAACCAAATAACCGTAAACGTAAAAAAGTGCATGGTTTTCGTAACCGCATGAGCACAAAAGACGGTCGTCAGGTTTTGAAACGCCGCCGTCGTAAAGGAAGAAAAGTATTATCTGCATAGACCACTGAACCTTTCAGTGGTCTTTTTTCCACTTTCGGCGAGTAAATACGCTAGAATACTTCAGGCATCCGGAGTGCATGTAAAAGGTGATGGCATTGAAAAAATCATATCGGATAAAAGCGAATAAAGAATTTCAGCATGTGTTCAAACATGGCAAGTCATTTGCAAACAGGCAGCTTGTTCTATATTATATAAAGAAGCCGGAGCAGACCCATTTCCGCATCGGCTTGTCTGTTGGGAAAAAGATAGGTAATGCTGTAACCAGAAATCGTATTAAGCGTTACTTGCGGGAAGCATTTCATGAACTGGAAGCAGGCGTTGAACCGGGATATGACATTGTAATTATTGCACGGCAGCCGACAAAACGAATGAACTACCATGAAATGAAAAAAAGTTTAATTCATTTGTTATCTAAAGAAAAACTGCTTTCAAAAAAATAGTAGCGTTTTTTATTTTTATATAGAATCTTTCATTGTATTAATGGTAAAATAACTATGAAAATGGGATACATAGGTTCTTTTTGTTAGTTAGGAGGAAAAGCGGTGCGTAAAAAGATGGTATTGCTGGTAGCCTTGATAGGGCTAGTAGCGGTTTTATCAGGATGTACGCAGATTAATGAGCCAATAACTTCAGAAAGTGAAGGTATCTGGAATTCATATTTTGTATATCCATTGTCAGAAACAATTAAATACCTTGCAGGGCTATTTAATGGTAGCTATGGTCTGTCTATTATTGTATTGACGATCTTCATCCGGCTATTATTGCTTCCATTGAACGTCAAACAGCTGAAAAGTTCCAAGGCGATGCAAGACATTCAACCGGAGTTAAAAGAACTGCAGGCAAAATATGCTTCAAAAGATGCCAATACACAGCAGAAACTGCAGCAGGAAACCATGCAGCTATTCCAGAAGCATGGAGTGAACCCGCTTGCAGGCTGTCTGCCAATATTTGTGCAGATGCCGATTTTGATTGCGATGTATCATGCAATCATGCGCACGACAGAGGTACAGCAGCATCCTTTCCTGTGGTTTGAATTGGGATCACCGGACTATATTTTGCCGTTAATTGCTGGTGGGGCAACATTCCTGCAGCAAAAATTAATGATGGCCGGCAGTCCGGCAGCTCAAAACCCGCAAATGATGGTCATGCTATATGTTATGCCGATTATGATTACGGTGTTCGCCTTCTTCTTCCCGGCAGCATTAGCATTGTACTGGGTAGTGGGTAACGTCTTCATGGTTGCTCAGACAGTTTTCATCCGTAAGCCAATGATGAAAGATTCGAATACTGGGGGAGACAAAAAGTGAGGGAAGTAACTGCTAGTGGTCAATCGGTTGAGGAAGCGGTCCAATCAGCACTAGAGCAGTTAGACACCACAAGGGACCAAGTTGAAGTTGATATCGTTGATGAAGGAAAAAAGGGACTTCTGGGTGTTTTCGGGTCCAAGCCGGCAATCGTCAGAGTGAATGTGCCAGCGGATCCAGTTGAAGACACGCGGAAGTATCTGCAGCAGATTGTGGAAAATATGGGTGTTACAGCAGAGGTAACAGCTGCGGTCACAGGCAATCGGGTAACGTATGATGTAGATGGGGAAAATGTAGCCCTGATTATAGGCAAGCGCGGACAGACACTGAACGCAATCCAGTACTTGGTCCATCTCGCCATTAATAAAGACCTAAGTGAACATTATGCCGTAACCGTCGATGCTCAGGGATACCGAAACAGAAGGAAAGAAACCCTGGAATCATTAGCTTATAAGATGGCCGATAAAGCGAAACGATTGAATAAAGAAGTGACGCTTGAGCCGATGCCAGCATTTGAACGTAAAATCATTCACCACGCACTGCAGAACAATGACCAAGTGACAACTTCTTCAGAAGGCCTCGAGCCGCACCGTCATATTGTCATAAGACCATAATATAAGATAGTTAAAAAACTCCCGGAAACCCCGGGAGTTTTTTGACGCAGAGGACGTGCTAGTGCTGGCGTTGGCGATTGACGTTGTGAATTTAGCCATGGACGTACAGGACAGGGAAGACTACGGGAGCGTTAATCGCACATGTTAATAACTTTTTTCTTAAACCCTTTTATTCACATGTGGATAAAAGGGTTTAATTTTTACCACGATAAAATTGCTAACATTGTGGATAACTTTATTTTTGACTGGATTTATGATATTCTATTAAGTTAGTGGCACAAAAATAAATGTTTTTATATAGATGTTCATTTGGAAAAGATGGAGGTGAAGCAAATGGAGACAGATACGATAGCTGCCATATCGACACCAGTCGGTGAGGGAGCGATATCAATTGTCCGGCTGAGTGGGGAACAAGCGATTCCGGTAACAGCTGAACTGTTTCAAGGCAAGGACCTAGTTGAAGCAGATACGCATACAATTCATTACGGAAAAATTTTCGACCCTGCTGCAAATGAGGCTGCCGAAGAAGTGATGGTAACTGTTATGCGTGGACCAAAGACTTTTACAAGAGAAGATGTAGTTGAGATTAATTGCCATGGCGGGATGGTTGCGGTAAACCGTGTGCTGGAAATCGTCCTGGAAAAAGGGGTTCGGATTGCCGAGCCTGGTGAATTCACGAAGCGGGCATTTTTGCATGGCCGGATTGATTTATCTCAGGCCGAGGCGGTGATGGACGTTATCCGGTCCAAAACCGATAAAGCTATGTCTGTCGCTCTTAAGCAGATGGACGGCCGCTTATCGGAATTGATCGGACGGCTTAGACAGGAACTTTTGGAAACAGTTGCACACGTGGAAGTGAATATTGACTATCCGGAATATGATGATGTAGAAGAAATGTCCAATGACATGATGCAAGAAAAGACGAAAGAAGTACACGGGGAACTGGAACACCTGCTGCAAGTGGCCAAGCAAGGGAAAATTTTGCGAGAAGGACTGGCCACAGCCATCATCGGGCGTCCAAATGTTGGCAAGTCATCCTTAATGAACACACTCGTGCAGGAAAATAAGGCCATTGTGACAGAAGTACCGGGGACGACACGTGATATTATAGAAGAATATGTCAATGTGCGCGGGGTTCCGCTAAGACTAGTTGACACTGCCGGAATTCGTGAGACAGAAGATATTGTTGAAAAAATCGGGGTGGACAGATCCCGGGAAGTACTGCAGGATGCAGACCTCGTTTTGTTTGTGCTGAACCATAATGAGCCGCTGACCGAAGAGGATGAGAAACTGTTTGAAGCAGTACAGGGACTTGACTATATTGTGATTGTGAATAAAACAGACTTGGAACAACAGCTTGATTTAGATAAGGTAAAGGCACTTGCGAACGGAAAGCCAATTATTACAACATCACTTATCAGAGAAGAAGGAATCGATCAGCTTGAATCTGCCATCGCCAAGACGTTTTTCGCTGGTGACGTGGATGCGGGTGATATGACGTATGTATCCAATGTGCGCCATATACAGCTTCTCAAACAAGCCAAGCAAGCGCTGGAAGATGCAATGGGAAGTCTGGAAATGGACATGCCATTGGATATTGTGCAGATTGATGTCACCAGAACGTGGGAGTTTCTGGGCGAAATCGTTGGCGACACCGCCAGTGACAGTCTGATCGACCAGCTATTTTCCCAGTTTTGCCTTGGGAAATAATCTAACGACTTATCATGATATAATGATTAAGTCAATACTTGTTAATAATGGACGTTTACGTAAGGGATGTTGTTTTCTTTTTAAACAATCTCAGGATTTAATAATAACAGGAGAAAGGGTGAAAAATGATGGTATATGATGCTGGACATTATGACGTTATTGTTGTCGGTGGGGGTCATGCCGGTGCAGAAGCAAGTGTAGCTGCAGCGAAAATGGGCGCCAAAACGCTAATGCTGACACTAAACCTGGATATGATTGCTTTTATGCCGTGCAACCCGTCACTGGGAGGACCAGCCAAAGGTATCGTTGTCCGTGAAGTGGACGCACTTGGCGGTGTTATGGCCAGAGTGATTGATAAAACACACATCCAAATGCGGATGCTGAATACAAGGAAGGGTCCCGCTGTACAAGCATTGCGTGCACAAGCAGATAAACCAATGTATATAAAAGAAATGAAACATGTCCTTGAAAGTCAGGAGAATTTGACATTGCGGCAAGGCATGGTCAATGAATTGATTATGGAAGATGGTGTATGCAAAGGGGTAATTACGGAGACAAAAGCCGCTTATTATGCGGATTCAGTCATCATCACAACCGGAACATTCATGCGCGGAAAAGTACTGATGGGTGATCTGGAATATGAAAGTGGCCCCAACAACCAGCGTGCCTCCGTCAAACTATCGGAAAACCTTGAAGAGCTTGGTCTTTCCATCACACGGTTTAAAACGGGAACTCCACCAAGGGTGAACAGTAACTCCATTGACTATTCCAAAACCGAGGAACAGCCGGGAGATGCCAAACCGCAAAGTTTTTCATATGAAACAACGGAGTATATCACTGACCAGATTCCATGCTGGCTCACATATACAAATGAATTCACACACCAACTCATCAACGATAACCTATCCCTGTCGGCAATGTATTCCGGTATGAAGCGTGGAACAGGCCCACGTTATTGTCCTTCTATTGAGGATAAGATTGTACGGTTCAACGACAAGCCCCGCCATCAAGTCTTCCTTGAGCCGGAAGGACGGGACACAGAAGAGGTGTATGTGCAGGGCTTGTCAACATCACTGCCGGAGTACATCCAGCATGACATGGTTAAAACCGTTCCGGGACTGGAAAACGCGGAAATTATGCGGGCAGGCTATGCAATTGAGTATGATGCGGTCATTCCGACACAGCTATGGCCAACATTGGAGCTGAAAAATGTCTCAGGTCTGTTTACAGCCGGGCAAATAAACGGTACATCTGGCTACGAAGAAGCAGCTGCACAAGGCATTATGGCTGGGATCAATGCTGCAGCCAAAGTTCTTGGCAAAGAGCCTCTGATCCTTGACCGCTCACAGGCATATATTGGTGTTCTGATTGATGATCTGGTTACCAAAGGAACAAGTGAGCCTTACCGTCTTCTGACATCACGTGCCGAATACCGTCTGCTGCTCCGTCATGATAATGCGGATATTCGTTTGACAGACATCGGGCATTCTTACGGACTGATTAATGATGAACGATATGAACAATTCACTGAAAAGAAACGGCTCGTTGAAGAAGAAAAAAAACGTCTCAGCAAAATTGTTATCAAACCGGGAGAAGCCGTGCAATCGATGCTGAAGGAAGCAAACGGCTCCCCACTAAAAGAAGCAGTCAAAGCATATGATATGTTGAAACGCCCTGAGGTAACGTATGATATGGTGGAACAGCTTATCGAACCGAATGATGAATTACCGCAAATTGTAAGGGAACAAGTAGAAATTCAAATTAAGTATGAAGGGTATATCAAGAAAGCAAACGAACAAGTGGATAAAATGCTGAAAATGGAAAATAAAAAAATACCGGATAACATTGATTATGATGATATTGATGGTATTGCCTCCGAAGCAAAAGAAAAACTGAAAACAGTGAGGCCGCTGTCAGTCGGTCAGGCTTCCCGTATTTCCGGTGTAAACCCGTCAGACGTGTCCATCTTGTTGGTTTATATTGAACAAGGAAAGATCGCCCGTGTTGCCAACTGATTACGAAGGATAACTAGTTGGGACGAGGCTGGACGTTTTACTTTTATAACCATGGTAAAGGGGCTTTGCGTAATGACACCTGAGCAATTTAAAGACAGATTGAGCGCTAGGGGGATTGACCTGACCCAGGAGCAAGCTGATCAATTTGAGACGTATTTTCAGACACTGGTGGAGTGGAATGAAAAAATAAACTTGACCACCTTAACCAATAAAGAAGATGTCTATTTAAAGCATTTTTATGATTCCATATCTGCTGCTTTCTACCATGATTTCACTGGAAACAGTCATATTTGTGATGTGGGTGCTGGGGCGGGTTTCCCCAGCATTCCTCTCAAAATATGCTTTCCTGAATTAAACGTAACTATCGTGGACTCGCTGAAAAAACGGATTCACTTTTTGGAACAATTGGCTACAAACTTGAATTTAACGGATGTTACATTTCATCATGACCGTGCTGAAAGTTTTGGAACTAACCGTACATATAGAGAATCGTTTGATATTGTCATTGCGAGAGCAGTTGCCAAAATGTCCGTACTAAGTGAATTATGTTTGCCGCTGACAAAGAAAAACGGCACATTCATCGCCATGAAGGGTGCAAATGGGGAAGAAGAAGCTGCGGAAGCGACGAATGCATTTAAGGTGCTTGGCGGAAAGCTGGAAAGCATTCATTCATTTCAGTTGCCTGAAGAGGACAGCGAACGGTCCATCATTCGTTTACATAAAGCACATAGTACACCGAAAAAGTATCCAAGAAAACCAGGTACACCAGCTAAAAAGCCAATTACATAATGAAAAAGTTGAAATTGGTGAAAATATTATACCGTGATTTCATACTTTTTTACCGTCAGATGTGATAGAATAGCAATAGAGTTTAATTCTAGTTTGCAGGAAATCTATTACTAGCCCCATAGGCAGACGCGCTATGGTAGCATACTTATTTTGTAAGGAAATCATGATAATAATAGAAAATGTTTCACGTGGAACATTTTTTCATAGATGCTATGTTTTTGCTGACATGCCCTGATTTGCTAAAAATATTCGGCCAGTACAGAGAATGAGAATGGGACGGATTTTCAGTAAAACTGGTATTGTCCAGAGCAGCAGATGTGTTATTGTTGAGTATGTTTTTAAAAGGTGGTGATTTGGTAATGGTAAGTCCATTGAACCGAATATTTGGCATGGGCGATAAAAATGAATCAGTGCCAGAAGAAGAAACCTACCATCCAGATGAGGTAACCGAACTTCCCGTTGAAAAAATAAAACCAAACAGATTTCAGCCCAGGGCCGTATTTAATGAAGAAAAAATCGAGGAACTTGCCCAGACAATACATACACACGGGATGATCCAGCCAATCGTTGTCCGTGAAGTTGATAACGGGGACAGTTATGAGTTGATTGCCGGTGAACGCAGGTGGCGAGCAGTAAAACTGCTGGAGTGGGAACAGATGCCTGCCATTGTCCGCAGTATGACGGACACGGAAATCGCCTCCGTTGCACTGATTGAAAACTTGCAGCGGGAAGAGCTAACAGTGGTTGAAGAAGCCAGTGCCTATGCACGGCTCCTTGACTTGCATTCATTGACACAGGAGGCATTGGCACAGCGACTGGGTAAAAATCAGTCTACTATTGCCAATAAATTGCGTCTGCTTAAACTTCCAGAAGAGGTACAGACCGCACTTCTCGATAAACAGATAACAGAGCGGCATGCAAGAGCATTAATTAAAATCAATGATCCTGAAAAACAAGTAAAAGCACTGGAAACCATCCTGGAAAAGGAACTAAACGTTAAGCAGGCTGAGGAGCTTATTGCGAAACTGGACCAACCGGCGGAAAAACCCGCAAAAAAACAGCCGAAACGTAAAGGTGTCAGTAAAGACGTCCGGATTGCCATGAACACCATTCGCCAATCCCTGAATATGGTATCAGATACAGGGATTGATGTGGAGACGGATGAAGAAGATCTTGATGATTTTTATCAAATCACGATTAAGATACCGAAAAAGAACTAATTTATTCCATTATAGCACCTGGTAAAATACCATTCATCTTTGCAGAACAGAAGATGAGTGGTTTTTAAATTCTTTGCAGATTTTAAAAGATTATTTAATATAGAATCGGATGCGCATTAGTCTATATATAGAATAACTTTTATGAACATAGAGGTAGATCTACTCATTTACATTTCATTAGATTAATTTTTCCTGACAAACGTTCATATTAATAGCCCATTTTTCAAAAAAAGTGATAGAATAATAAGTATAGATTTTAGGTAGGTGACAGCATGGGAAAGATTATAGCCATTGCCAATCAAAAGGGTGGCGTAGGAAAAACAACATCAGCAGTTAATTTGAGTGCTGGTCTTGCCAGTATGAATTATAGCGTACTAGTTGTGGACACTGATCCGCAAGGGAATGCTACCAGTGGCGTTGGGATAAACAAGGCTGATATGGACCAGTGCATTTACAATGTCCTGGTGGAAGACTTGCCCGCGGAAAAGGTCTGTGTACCTACTCAAGTTCAGAACTTGGATATTATACCTGCCACAATACAGCTTTCAGGAGCAGAAATTGAGCTTGTACCGACTATTTCACGTGAAATACGCCTTAAAAAATCGCTGGAAAGTCTTAAGGAAAAATACGACTATATCATTATTGACTGTCCTCCTTCTTTAGGGCTGCTCACCCTTAATGCACTTACATCTGCAGACACCGTATTGATTCCTGTCCAATGCGAATATTACGCGCTGGAAGGGCTTAGTCAGCTCTTAAATACAATACGGCTCGTGCAAAAACATTTGAATAAATCGCTGATGATTGAGGGTGTTCTACTGACAATGCTTGATGCAAGGACGAACCTCGGCATCCAGGTGATTGAGGAAGTGAAAAAGTACTTCCAAGATAAGGTGTATCAGTCAGTTATACCAAGAAATATCCGGCTAGGGGAAGCTCCGAGCCATGGTCAACCGATCATTACATATGATCCAAAGTCTAAAGGTGCTGAGGTATATCTTGAATTAGCGAAGGAAGTGATAAGCAATGGCGAGAGGGTTAGGTAAGGGTATTAATGCACTTTTCCCCCAGGATGTGGAAGAGAAAGATGATGATGTCATTAAGGAAATACCGGTTAATGAATGCCGTCCGAATCCCTATCAGCCTAGAAAGACGTTTCATGCTGACGCAATAGAAGAATTAAAAGATTCCATTATGGAATATGGAATCGTACAGCCGCTTATATTGCGCAAAAGCATTAAAGGCTATGAAATTGTGGTTGGTGAACGTCGTTTCCGTGCCGCAAAAGAGGCTGGACTGGATACACTGCCTGCAGTGGTAAAAGACTTATCAGATGAAAAAATGATGGAAGTTGCTCTTTTAGAAAACCTACAGCGGGAGGATTTAACCCCAATCGAAGAGGCACATGCCTATCACAATCTGATGAACGAACTTGGCGTTACCCAGGATGAGCTATCTAAACGGCTAGGCAAAAGCAGATCACATATTGCCAATATTGTCAGGCTTTTATCTCTACCTGATCAAGTGGTGGCTTATATCAACAATGGTGAGCTCTCGATGGGGCATGGACGTGCTCTTATCGGGGTGAAAGATAAGGAAAAGATTATGCCGGTAGCCAACAAAATCCGTAATGAAAAGTTGAATGTGCGACAGGCGGAAAAATTAATTAATGAGCTTAATGACCAGGCGCCGAAGAAAAAACAGGCAATGCCGAAAAAAGATATTTTCCTGGAGAAACAGGAGTCTTTGCTGCGTGACAGACTTGGTACAGCAGTTTCTATCAATAAAGGGAAACGTAAAGGGAAGATAGAAATTGAGTTTTACTCAAACGAAGACCTGGAACGTATACTGGAAACGTTTGAAGATTAATCCAATGTTGACGAGTGTATCGAATTTGTTGATGGCTGCGAATGTAAATGGTTTAAATACAAGAGGGACTGACTGTTGATGAAGTCAGTCTTTTTTAGCAGTTAAGAAGGTATAATTTTTTTTTACTGAATAAGTGCAACTAAGGTTTTCGCGACTTGTGATAAGCCAAGTTTTCTAACACCAAACGTTTGTACTTCCATGGAATCAAAGGAAATTTCCGTAATGTCGCTCCCGTATGAATAATTTTAAAATGGGGTGTTTGAATCGTGATCTATTTTGATCAGGCTGCATCATCTTATCCTAAACCACCAGAAGTGGGGGAGGCTATGGTTCACGCGCTTAACAATATCGGTGCTAATCCTGGCAGGGGGAGTCATCAGCTTGCAAGACAGGCAGCACTAATCATATCAGAAACTAGAGAAAAGGCAGCGCGTCTGTTTGGGTGCAGTGATCCGCGGAAAGCTTTGTTTTTTCCAAATGCGACTGCAGCACTGAATCAGGCAATTAAAGGTATAACATGGTCAGCTGGCGATCATGTTATAGCAACTGTACTGGAGCATAATTCGATTCGCCGGCCGTTGGAATATGTGAAACGTAAATATGGGGTCGAAGTTACATATGTAAATTGGGACGGAGATACGGCGGCATTTGAACAGCAAATCTGGCAATCCATCCGTCCGGGAACACGGCTCTTAGCCATGACTCATGCTTCCAATGTAACAGGCTCTCTTCTGCCAGTTGGACAAGCAGCTATGATTGCCAGAGAACATAGTATCCCGATTCTTCTTGATGCCTCCCAGACAGCAGGGCATTTGCCGTTGAATATGCAGGATATGGGGATTGATATGCTCGCTTTTCCTGGGCACAAAGGACTTTTAGGTCCACAGGGGACAGGAATGCTGCTTGTAGAAGGCACTATCGACATGGAACCTGTCCAGCACGGAGGGACCGGAAGTTTTTCCGAGGAAGCAGAAAATCCAGAGCAGTGGCCGGAGAAATTCGAGAGTGGCACTCTAAATACACCTGGAATTGCAGGACTGAACGCCGCTCTGAATGTACATGAATCAGAACAGGATGGAAATGTTCCACGTGAAACAATTTTAGGTCAATTGCTTCGAAAAGGGCTGCAGTCAATAGATGGCATCACATGTTATGGGCCGGATAAGGAAAACTATCAGCTGCCGATTGTTGCTTTCAATGTGCTGGATATAGCCTCACAGGAGATTGCGATGGTGCTGGATTCCCATTATGGAATAGCTGTTCGAGCAGGTCTGCACTGCAGTCCGCTGGCACACGATTTTCTTCACACAACAGAACAGGGTGTGATTAGAGCCAGTTTGAGCAAGTATAATACAGAAGAAGAGGTTAATCGTTTCCTGGAGGCAATACAGGAAATAACAGAATCATATAAAATGCTGTAACAATTTTATATAGATAGGGATGGATCTATGGCCTTACTTGGAACATTGGTGAATGGAGTTTGTATTGTAGCTGGAAGTATGATTGGGCTGTTTTTTTCAAAGATACCCGAGCGCTATAAAGAAACAGTAATGCATGGAATTGGCTTGGCCGTTATTCTGATTGGGATGCAAATGGCCCTGTCTACAGAAGCAATCATTGTTGTGCTCTTGAGTCTGCTAACCGGTGCAGTGATTGGTGAACTGCTGCATTTGGAAGAGGGATTGAACAAGCTGGGGGAATGGCTGGGAAATAAATTTTCATCAGCAGATGATGATAGTAGGGTTGCACAGGGGTTTGTGACGGCATCACTCGTTTTTGTTATTGGTGCGATGTCAGTCGTAGGAGCACTGGACGGCGGCTTGCGCGACAATCATGAGGTTTTGATCACAAAAGGGGTGATTGACGGATTTGTCGCATTGGTGCTGACGACAACACTTGGGTTTGGTGTCTTGTTTTCTGTTGTTCCGGTTTTCTTATATCAAGGAACAATCGCATTATTGGCCACCCAAATCGAGCGGTGGATTCCTGAGCAGGTCCTGAACGGAATGATTGTGGAGCTGACCGCGGTCGGTGGTCTTATTATTGTCGCAATTGGACTAAATTTGCTTAACATAACGAAAATACGTGTTGGGAATTTACTGCCATCCATTGTAACGGTTGGACTAGTCTATGCAGTCTATTTACTTTTTTAATAAGTGGTACGTATGTGATAGTTTCTCGAAATAAAAACTCTGCCCTGTGGTGCCGGCAGAGTTTTTTATATCATCCTTTCACTTTTATCATTTGCTGCGGCAAGTTTTGATAGGGTATGTGTATGTACAAGCTGTTCATCAATTCTATATAGCAGTTCCGACATGCGCTTTGCCATGGCAACGACGAGTGATAATCTCGTATTTTGCAGAATAGAATATTCCATAAAACCACCAATATTGACAACACCCGTCAGATGGATATCGCCAATTTCCGGAAGTTTCTTGTTTAAAGCAGCTCCGGGTTTCAGGGAACCGGTATCAGCCGTAATCGTGCCGACAGATGCAGATTTACCCAAAGATGCATCAACTGCAATCACAAATGGATTGCGGTGTTCCATGCGGATATAACGAAAATAGTTCTCCATATTGGCGGCATGTACTGGATCATGCAGTGTACCGTAGAGATGGATGTGTTTCGGTTTTTTTTCTGCTAAATAAGAACCAGCAAACGGACCAAATGCATCACCAGTTGAACGATCTGTACCGATACAAATAATGACGTAGTCTCTCGATGTTACAGGAGTCCATGACAATATCCGTTTTGTCATTCGTTCCAGCAAGTTTGGATCATCATGCATCATTTGCAGCTTTTCATTCTTGGGCATTAAACGGTTAATCAGATTCATAGCTTATCCTCCACAATCATATTGGTATTAGTATACGGAAAAAATTTAAAAACTATACCTGTGTAAATAATGGAGGCAAAGCGATGTGGGGAGCAGGATTTAAGTGGATGTTTCTAATCATTGGGACGACTATTGGGGCTGGATATGCATCCGGCCGAGAGTTATGGCAGTTCTTTGGTCATGAAAGTGGCCTTGCCATACTTCTGTTCACAATATTTTTCACTGTAAGCTGCTATGTCATCATGGACGTAAGCTACCGGAGACAGTCAAGTGACTATTTGCCGGTGCTTCGGGATATCGTCGGACCGAAGTTGACAAAAGTGTATGATATTATGATCTTTCTATATCTGTTTACCACTACGGTTGTTATGATTGCCGGAAGTGGTGCGACCGGACAAGCATTCCAGTTTTCTTACTGGTGGGGAGTAGTGCTCATTACCATTGGCCTGATTGCTTTATTTTTAAAAGATATTAATGGATTGCTGGCGATGAATCAGATTGTACTGCCGCTGCTCCTTGGGGGGCTCGTATATATTCTGTTGTTATTTATTATTGACCAGGAACTGGATGTGTTCTCTCATTGGCATGAACAGCGAAATTGGACGGCTGCTTTTCCGTTTACAGCCCTGAATATTCTGCCATTAATTGCAGTCCTAGGGGCGATTGGCAATAAAGTTAAGTCCAAGCGGGAAATCCATATTGCTGCAATCGGCAGTGGGTTTCTGCTAGGGACGATTTCATTCATTTATAATAGCAGCTTGATCCAGATTGCGGATGAACTATTATTATATGAAATCCCGTTGTTTGCTATCTTAAAACATTATCCATTTGAAATTCTTATATTAATGTCTGCACTGTTATGGTTTGCCATTTTTACAACGGCAGCAGCAGGTATTCTTGGGATTGCCACCAGGCTGCAGAGTATATGGAATATTCCTATTTGGATGCTGGCAGCGGTCCTGATTGCTGTTATGATTCCACTCACTACACTTGGTTTTTCTACTTTAATTAGCTATATTTATCCGATCTATGGCATTTTGAATTTATATGTTCTCAGCCGTTTGCTTCTATACCCACTATGGGGCGGTAAGCAAAACAAGGAGGCATAGCCTGGTTTGCTATTTTCTTTTCTTTATACATCAAGTATTGTAAAATCAATGTATAGAATAGCGGCCGGAGGTTATAGCTTGCAGTTTTTACAAGATCAATTTATGAATGTATGGAACTATGTAACAGGGCCGGCACTCTGGCTGGCAATTGGAACGGCATTCCTGCAAACCGTTTCCATCATTATCCTGGCAATGCTGGTCATCCGTTTTGGCAATAAAATGGTTGAACGTATTTTTGAAAGTAGAACACGCAGGCCATTCCGGATAACGGAGAGAAGAGAAGTCACGCTGAAGAAACTGATTCAGAATGTATTGAAATACACCGTTTACTTTATTGCTATTATCACGATTCTTGATGACGTATTCGGCCAGGATATTAAAGCATTGCTTGCGGGTGCCGGAGTGGCTGGTCTGGCAATTGGTTTTGGTGCACAGAATCTTGTCCGTGATGTTATTTCCGGCTTCTTTATTATCTTTGAAGATCAATTCTCTGTCGGTGATTATATTTCCGTTTCCGGTGTAGAAGGGACGGTCGAAGAAATCGGGCTGAGGACATCGAAAATATAGAGCTGGACAGGGGAGCAGCATGTTCTTCCCAATGGTGGTGTGACGCAGGTGACGAATTATTCGGTACATAATGGTCTTGCCATTGTTGATGTCAATGTGCCATATGAAAGTGATGTGGCTGCTGCCGAACAGATTATTGAAGAGGTGGGCGAACGTTTACCTGATCAATATGAGGAGATAGTCCGCGTTCCGGAAGTTATCGGGGTGCAGACGCTTGCTGCTTCCCACTATGTAGTCAGGGTGATTGCAGAAACGCTGCCGGTTTACCAGTGGGCAGGTGCACGTATTATAAGGAAGGAAATAAAAGAAGTCCTTTATAAGAAAGGAATTGAAATACCAGCACCAAGACTAGTGATGTATTCGCGCAATCAGGAACCGACATCACTGGAGGTGGAACCGAACAGGCAGATGCAGGAGGGGGATTAGTAATGGCAGATAAGGAATTTGGACTAAATGACATTGTTGAGATGAAAAAGCCACACCCATGCGGCGAAAATAAATGGAAAATAATTCGAATGGGAATGGATATCCGGATTAAGTGTATGGGATGCGATCATAGTGTCATGATACCGCGTAAAACATTTGCTAAAAAAATGAAGAAAATTCTGGAAAAAGCTGAAGAATAATTTCCTTAAAATTTTCATTGCTGACCATAAAACGTTAAATTCGAAAAGCCCACAGATGGAAAATAGAATTTTAGTGCCCACTTCCGTAAAAATAAGCATTTTCGAATGCTTATTTTTGTTTTTCCATAGCTTGTCATTTTTAAAGCTTGTATCTATAATTGATATGACTGACGCGTTCATATGAATGGAAATCCTTAAGGAGTGAAGGTTACATGGCTTTGACAGCAGGAATTGTCGGGCTTCCAAACGTTGGTAAGTCCACATTGTTTAATGCAATCACCCAAGCGGGAGCAGAAGCGGCGAACTATCCGTTTGCAACGATTGACCCGAATGTGGGGATTGTGGAAGTTCCTGACAATCGCTTAGATAAATTAACAGAATTAGTGAAACCGAAAAAAACTATCCCGACAACGTTTGAGTTTACAGATATAGCCGGGATTGTCAAAGGTGCAAGTAAAGGTGAAGGGCTGGGAAACCAGTTTCTTGCCAATATCCGCCAGGTGGATGCAATTGTGCAAGTAGTACGCTGTTTTGCGGATGAAAATGTCACCCACGTATCAGGTAAAATTGATCCGGTTGATGACATGGAAACGATTAACTTGGAGCTGATATTGGCGGATTTGGAGACCGTCACGAAACGGATCCAGCGCGTGGAGAAAATGGCCAGGCAAAAGGACAAGGAAGCTGTTGCGGAATATGACGTGCTGACGAAGGTGAAAGAGGGGCTGGAAGCAGAGCAGCCTGTACGGGTATTGGAATTTTCGGAAGAGCAGTGGAAAATAGTCAAAGGACTTCATCTGCTGACAAGCAAACCGGCGCTGTATGCGGCGAATGTAAGTGAAGAAGAAGTTCAAGATCCGGATGGGAATGAACATGTCCAGAAAGTAAAGGAGTATGCAGCGGCTGAACATGCAGAAGTAATTACGGTCTGTGCTAAGATTGAAGAGGAAATTTCCGAACTTGACCAGGAGGAAAAAGAACTGTTCCTGGAGGATTTAGGTATTGCTGAAGCCGGGCTTGATCAGCTGATTAAAGCATCGTACAGCCTCCTTGGACTGGGTACATTTTTTACTGCCGGCGAACCGGAAGTTAGAGCATGGACATTTCGCAAAGGGATGACAGCACCACAGGCAGCCGGTGTCATCCACTCCGACTTCGAGCGCGGCTTTATCCGAGCAGAAACCGTCTCCTATGAAGATTTGATTGAAGCAGGTTCCATGGCAACTGCCCGGGAACATGGCAATGTCCGGCTGGAAGGAAAAGACTATATCGTACAGGACGGGGATGTCATCCACTTCCGGTTTAACGTTTAAATTGGCTTATTAATATTTGATACAGCCGTAGAAAATAGTAACAGTCTTGTCGGATTAGGACGAAGCTTATCAGCAGTGGAAATACGCGAGACCCCGCAGGTGAGGTACGAGCTGAGGAGGCTTGCGGTTTGCCCGCGGAAATCGAGTGTATTTCCACTGCGGGATTAGAAAAAACTTCTAAGGATGCGGGAACTAGCAGCAATATAGGAAATAAAGTAAATCAGGATCTCTCGAATGCTTGTTTTTCATGCGATCATTTGGTATAATACTCCACTGTGAGTAATAAACAGATGATTACTCCTTGCTCTTGCCGAATGGGAAGGGCCGTTAAGACCAGAAGGAGGTGTAACGGATGAGAAAATATGAAATCATGTACATCATCCGCCCGGATATGGAAGAAGAAGCGCAGACAAGTTTGATTGAGCGTTTCAACAGCGTATTGACCGATAACGGGGCGGAGATTGAAAAAGTTGATGAAAAAGGCAAGCGCCGTCTTGCATACGAGATCAACGACTACCGTGATGGATATTATGTTGTCATCAACTTCAGTGGTGATGAAAATGCCATCAATGAATTTGACCGTCAGGCAAAGTTCACTGATGATATTATCCGTCATATGGCAATTCGTGAAGATGATCAATAATAGGGAGTGGTTCTGATGTTAAATCGTGTCGTTCTAGTTGGCAGATTAACGAAGGATCCTGATTTACGCTATACTGCAAGTGGTGTGGCAGTAGCCAATTTTACTTTGGCGGTCAACCGCCCCTTTTCCAATCAGCAGGGCAGCCGGGATGCTGACTTTATTAACTGTGTCATTTGGCGCAGAGCAGCTGAGAATCTGGCAAACTATATGAAAAAAGGCAGCATGGTCGGAGTTGACGGCCGCATCCAGACTCGCACATTCGAAGGCCAGGACGGAAAGACAGTCTTTGTGACAGAAGTTGTTGCTGACAGTGTTCAGTTCCTGGAATCAAAAGGATCTTCACAAAACAGAGGACAGCAGTCATCAGGATTCCAGCCAAACCAGAACCAGAACCAAAGTCAGAACCAACCTGATCAAAAACCAGCCAGTGACAACCCGTTCAAAGATAACGGGGAACCGATTGATATATCAGATGATGATTTACCGTTCTAGAAGACAAGCGTAGTGATGGATTAGCTTGATTGATTATCGTGTAATCTGAAGCCAGCTGTTTCTAGTTCGTAAACATGAAAAGGAGGGTTTCAAATGGCAGCTCGCCGTGGTCGTGCAAAGCGTCGGAAAGTGTGTTATTTTAAATCCAATGGCATTACACACATTGACTACAAAGATGTTGACCTTTTGAAGAAGTTCATTTCTGAGCGCGGGAAAATCCTCCCACGCCGTGTTACAGGAACTTCTGCTAAATATCAGCGCAAATTGACCAAAGCAATCAAACGTGCCCGTCAAATGGCACTATTGCCATACGTGGCAGAATAAGCAAAAAACCCGATTCACACATTGAAGCTGTGTGAATCGGGTTTTTTAGGTTTTTTAATAAGTTTGCTTTCTAAAAACTGTTGCTTTTTGCATCACCTAAGAGAATGAAACGCTGTGAGTAATTCTATAAAATGCGACGTAACTGTAAAAAAATTGATCCTATGACACCGCTCCGGCAATACACTTCGCTTTCCATGGGCACGGCCTCAGCCTCCTCGGAAGCAAAAACCGCTTCCTGTGGGGTCTTCGGACACGTGCTGTTCCCATAGGAGTCTTCGTATATTGCCTCCGCTAACAATGAAATTCTGCATATGGAACGAACATCACAATAAGCTGCGGAAAAATCGACACTCCTGCGGGAAAGGAACAGTCTAAGACCCACGAGCGTTCGATAGTGAGTGAGGAGGCTGAAGCGTTCCCCGCGGCAAAGAAGACACTGCGAATGCGACCAAAGGAAGCATGAGCTGATGTCGCGCTTGTACCCGGAGCGGTGAAAGGGAGTATTTTTCCGCAGCGGCAAGCTAGCACTCATTTCCAATAGAATTTGAGGAAGATATACAATAGTTGTGTCGCAGTTTACAGCTGCACTGAACAACAACAACGTTTATGAAAAGAGCCTTTACTAACCATTTATACCAATGTGCCGTTCTCAATCTGCAAAATCCGGTTTCCAAGCAGTTTTGCTTCTTCCTTATCGTGGGTAACCAAAAGGATCGGTATGTTCCAAAACGCATGCAGTCTTAATAGCTCGTTCCGGCATTCCATTTTCGTCTGGTTATCAAGGGAAGAAAATGGCTCATCCAATAGCAGTGCCTCCGGTTCCGTTGCCAATGCACGCACAAGTGCGACACGCTGCTTTTCCCCACCGGAAATAGTTCTTGGATATTCCTCCAGTAAATGCTGGATGCCCGCTACTTCCATAAGCTTTTTGGTCAATTGCTCGTTTTTCATGCCATATTTTATATTATTCCAGACCGTCATATGCGGAAATAGTGCATAATCCTGAAAAAGATAGCCGATGCGGCGTTTATTGACGGGCAGCGGCTTTTTGCCCTCTTGTAATAGATCCCGGCCATTAAGTGTGATATAGCCGGAATCTGGTTGGCTGAGCCCGGCTATACAATTCAGTATCGTCGTTTTCCCCGCACCAGATGGGCCCGACAGCACCACAATCTCTCCACCGGCTTCCAGCTGTACATCAAGTGTAAATGCCTTCAACTTTTTCTGTATATTTATATTTAGCGAGAGCATTATTCATCCCGTCCCTCACTGATCATTTGTAAAACGCAAAATATTACGGCCACTCCACCAGTTCAGCCATAATATAGCAAGAAAGCCAATAATGAGAATGCTGATTACCCAAAACACTGCCGCGTCTATTTCACCCGATTCGACGGCGAAGTAAATGGCAAGCGGAATAGTCTCAGTTCGATCTGGAATATAGCCGGCCACCATCAATGTTGCTCCAAACTCTCCCAGTGCACGCGCAAATGTTAATACGAGCCCTGCCAGCAATCCGGGCCATGCAAGCGGGAATGATATCGTCCAAAAAACTCGCCATTTGGAAGCTCCCATCGTAAGTGCAGCATTTTCGATATTCCGGTCATAGTTTGAAAAAGAAGCTGCTGCGCTCTGGTACATTAATGGAAATGCCACAACAGCGGCAGCAATTACTGCACCAGTCCAGGTGAATACAATCTGGACATCGAACCAGTTTAACAGCAGTTTCCCAATAGGACCGTTTCTTCCGAATAAATAAAGGAGACCGAATCCGACAACCGTTGGCGGGAGTACTAATGGCAGCATGAGAATGGACTCCAGCACCCGCTTTCCCAGAAATGAACTGCGTGCAATCAATCTTGCTGCGGTTATCCCAATGACCGATACGATTAGTGTGGCAATACCGGCAATTTTTAAGGACAATAATAATGGTGTTAGGTCCATCGACATTCTCCTCTAGTTCCCAAAACCGTAATCCTCTAGAATGGATTGGGCTTTGTCCGTTTGTAAAAATGAGAGGAATGCTTTTGCTGTTTGCTTCGCCTCGCTTGACGCCATGACGGCAGCTGGATACGTAATCGGGTCATGGAGATTCTCATCGATTGACAGCACTTCTTTGGTGAGATCGGACCGCTTTAAGTCACTGCTGTAGACAAAGCCAATTTCAGTGTTTTCCGATTCGATATAGGTGAGAGTCTGTCTGGCATCAGTGGTATGGACGAGTTTGTTTTCTACGTCTTCCCAGACCCCGCTTGCCTTTAGCGCCTGCTCGGCATATTTTCCGGCGGGTACACTTTCTGGATTACCAAGTGCAATTTGTTTCACATCAAGCTCTGGCAGTTGCTGTAGTGACTTTATAGCAAAGGATTTTTGCTTACTGCTTGCCAATGTCAGACTGTTTTTGGCAAAATCAATTCTGGTGTCTGCTGCCAGCAAGTTTTGTTCAGCTAGCCGGTCCATCCACATTTGATCCGCTGACAAAAAAACATCAACCGGTGCCCCTTGACTGATCTGCTGGGCGAGTTTTCCAGAAGCACCATAGTTTAGAGAGAGGACCACATTCGGGTGCTCTTTCTCAAATTCATCCGTCAGTTTGGCTAGCACATCAGATAAGCTGGCCGCGGCAGATAGAAGGATTTCCTTTTTTTCTGTCTCATTCTGGCTTGTGCAGCCTGTCGTCATCACAAGAGCTGCAGCTAAAAGAATCAAACTGAGATAGCGCATAACAAAACCCCTATGTACGTTTTTTTCGTTTCGGATAGACAGTTATTATTTTCAGTATTAGCACTAGTGAATAAATCATAAACACGCTCAGCCATAAATCACCTAGCGGGAAAATCAATCCAGCAGCCATGTACAGGATAAATGGAATCGTTGTCGTATATACTGTAAGTTTCCACAGTATGGAAAACCTTATTTTCCGCCACAGAAATTTAGCTAAACCAGTGCCAAGATAAGCAATCAGTGAAATGAATAAAAATACCATAATCGTCAGTGGCAAGTAATAGAATATAAAGAAATAAATTAGAAAGAACAGCAGATTCATACTATTACCGGGTCCGTCCACGTCCTGCAATCTGTTAGTGAATGATGGAACTGAAACCACCACCATCAGTATAAACATGTAGAGGACTGTAAAATCCATACCAATTCGATTCAAACGAAACATCGCCTGTTTAGCCGGCAATTTCAGGCTATCAACAAACATTCGCCAAAAAACCATGATCTCTCATCCCTTGAGTACATTACATATAAAACTTCTTCTATTTAAAATACCATTAAAAGCACTTCATGACCATGAATATTCCTTGAAAGTTCCTCGCCCATCGACAAATTTCCCGAAATTATTTCCCGGGAAATAGTTTGATTTTGTAATTTCAAATGGAAACAAAAGCTTAAATCGTGTTATCATAGATTAATGGACAGATGGTACTGTCTGAACGAAAGTATATTTAACAAACACGAATAGAAGTAAAGAAGGTGCAGTAAATGAATCAATCAAAACATTTGGCAGATGGAGCGTTACTGACGGCAATTTATATGATCCTGATGCTGATAGCAACTTTTATCCCTGTGATCACAGTTGTTGCTACATTTTTACTGCCTGTGCCTTTTATATTATTTGCCTCAAGGCATGACTGGAAGCCATCGATTGTTATGCTTCTTGCTGCCGTTGGCTTATCGGCGATTTTTACGTCCGTTTACTCTGTACCGATCCCCGTCCTGATGGGTCTTGGCGGCATCCTGATAGGTAGCGCGATTTTCAGGAAATATTCTGCTTATGAGACACTGGCTAGCGGTACAATTGGCTTTGTCGCAGGGCTTGTTATACTGTTTCTGTTCAGTCAGTTCGTGTTTCAAGTTAATCTGATCAATGAAATGAATCATTTGATGGAAGAGTCGGCTGCGATGAGCAAGGACGTCATGGAAAATTTAGGACTTGGCAGTCAGGCCGAAGAACAGATGCAGCTGGTGATGGAACAGCTTGATATACTGATTGACCTCATTCCGGTATGGATTGCTTTAGCCAGTCTGTTAATGGCATTTGTCAGTCAGTGGATTAGCTATAAAGTGATAGCTAGATTGGAAAGTCGGTCACTGCACTTTCCGCCGTTTCGAATGTTTCGGCTTCCGGTTTCACTCATTTGGATATACTTTTTTGCCTTGATTATATCCTTTATGGATTTATCCGGAATTGGTGCACAAGCTGTCAATAATGTCCTGATGCTGACTGGAATATTTATGGCATTGCAAGGACTATCCTTTATCTTTTATTATGCCTATGTAAAGAATATAACAAAAGCACTGCCGGTGATGAGCGTCCTATTGACCATTTTTGTTCCATTCATTTTCCTTCACCTCGTGCGCCTCTTAGGTATAATAGATATAGGTTTTGCACTCAGAGATCGCATTTCAGGTGGCAAGACATGAGCGGGAGTTCAAGTAGGAGCTGATGATATGCAGGACTTTCAACGAAAACCGGCATTAAGCGGCCATTTACTGGTGATGTACCTTGTGGCTGCAATTATTGTCGGGTTTATCTGGTACTTTCAATGGATGCTGGGACTGGTAATGACAGCGATTCTGGCTGTTTCCATCTATTACAGTGTCCGGACAGAACGAAAGCTGCAGAATGAAACACAAAAATATATTGAAACACTTTCTCATCGTGTGAAACGGGTTGGGGAAGAGGCGTTGCTGGAGATGCCAATCGGGATTATCCTGTTCAATGATGAGTACATGATTGAGTGGGCAAATCCGTACATGAACCGTTTTGCTGAGGAAGAGGACTCGCTTGTCGGGATGTCACTGAATGTGCTTTCGGATGACCTTGCATCACGGATAAAAGAAAGTGACGACGAAATCTGGCTGGAGTTGGATGGCTATCAATTTCAGATATCGATAAGAAAGGACGAACGGCTGTTGTATTTCTCTGACCGTACCGTACAGTCTGAAATTCAGACACGCTACGAAAATGAGAAAGCCGTCATTGCCATTATTTATCTTGATAATTATGAAGAAATCACCCAGAACATGGATGATACGCTGAAAAGTCAGCTGAATTCGAAAGTCACGTCCATTCTGAACAGCTGGTCAACGGACTATGGTATTTATTTGAAACGGACATCACAGGATCGTTTTATTGCCGTTTTAACAAAGGAAACATTGGATCAACTGGAAAAATCAAAATTCGATATCCTGGATGAAGTCCGTGAACTGAACGCCGAACAGAACATTCCCGTAACATTGAGTATCGGTATTGGGGTTGGGGACAGTACCTTGCCGGACCTTGGAGAAATGGCGCAGTCCAGTCTTGACTTGGCCCTTGGACGCGGCGGAGACCAGGTTGCGATAAAAGACGGGATGGGCAAAGTCCGCTTCTACGGCGGTCGCACCAACCCGATGGAGAAACGGACAAGGGTCAGGGCGCGTGTCATTTCACACGCATTGAAGGAACTTGTTCAGGAAAGTGACAATGTCATTATTATGGGGCATAAATCACCGGACATGGATTCGTTCGGTGCAGCGATTGGCATTTTGAATATTGCCAAGGCGAATGGTGTGGACGGCTATATCGTATTTGACCCGGACGATGTTGATACCGGTGTTTATCGGCTTGTTGATGCGATGAAAAAAGATGAAGACTTGTGGAAGCATTTTATTGAACCGGATGAAGCGGAGGCATTAGTTACTAGCTGGACCTTGGTTGTAGTGGTGGATACACACAAGCCATCGATGGTTTCCCACGAGAAACTACTAAACAAGACGGAATATAAAGTAGTTATTGACCACCATCGCCGGGCAGAGGAGTTCATTGACAACCCAACGCTGGTCTATATGGAGCCTTATGCATCATCAACTGCAGAACTTGTGACGGAGCTGCTTGAATACCAGCCGAAGAACTTGAAGCTCAAAATGCTCGAGGCCACCGCTCTTCTCGCTGGAATTATTGTTGATACAAAGAGTTTTACACTGCGGACAGGATCGCGTACGTTTGATGCCGCATCCTACTTGCGTTCAAAAGGTGCAGACACGGTGCTTGTGCAGCGCTTCATGAAAGAAGACCTTGATATTTATATTAAACGGGGCAGACTGATTGAGCGCGCTGCAATTTACCGTGACGCCATTGCTATCGCCAAAGGCAAACCTGGAGAAGTTTATGGCGGCGTCCTGATTGCACAGGCCGCTGATACGCTCCTGACCATGAGCGGAATAAACGCCTCATTCGTTATTTCCGAACGGGACGACGGGCGAATTGGCATAAGTGCGCGTTCCCTTGGTGATGTGAATGTGCAGGTCATCATGGAAAAAATGAACGGTGGCGGCCACTTAACTAATGCCGCCACACAGATTGAAGATACGACCATTGACGATGCAGAAGCATTGTTGAAAGATATATTGGAAGAATACTTTACGGGAGGGGAAAAAGAATGAAAGTGATATTTACCAAAGATGTTAAAGGCAAAGGAAAAAAAGGCGAAGTGAAAGATGTTTCTGATGGCTATGCCCGCAACTACCTCCTGAAAAACAACCTGGCGGAAGAAGCAACACCAGGAAACATGAAAGCACTGGAAGCAAAAAAGAAAAAACAGCAGCAGCAGGAAGAAGAAATCAAGAAGGAAGCGGAACTGCTCAAAAATGAACTTGCAGATGTGACGGTCGAAATAAAGGCCAAATCTGGAGATGGCGGCCGTCTATTTGGTTCGATTACATCAAAGCATATTGCGGATACATTGAAAAAGGATTATGACTATAAAATTGATAAACGTAAAATCGAGCTTGACAGCCCAATTCGGACGCTTGGCTATACCAAGGTTCCCGTTAAGCTGCATCAGGATGTTACTGGAACAATTAACGTCCATGTTGCGGAAGCATGATAGAATGATGTTTTCGAAGCAGAGGCCTATGTCTCTCCATAAGGGGGGGAACCGATGAGCGAACTATGGAATGATCGGACACCGCCGCATAATATCGAAGCTGAACAAGCAGTCATTGGTGCGATTTTTCTTGATCCTGAAGCGATGCCAACAGCTGCTGAACGTCTCATGCCTGATGATTTTTACCGGGCAAGTCACCAGCGGATTTTCGATGCTATGCTGAAATTGACGGACAGAGGAGAGCCGATTGACCTCGTTACGGTGACCACTCTCCTGTCCAATGAAAAGAAGCTTGATGAGGCTGGCGGGGTGGCTTATCTGTCTGATTTGGCCGGCAGTGTTCCGACAGCAGCCAATATCGTTTACTACAGCAAGATTGTTGAAGAGAAGGCATTGCTCCGCCGACTGATTCGGACGGCCACAGATATTGTTACATCCGGTTTTTCAACGGAAGAAGATGTGGAAGATGTCTTGAACGAAGCGGAGAAAAATATTCTGGAAGTGTCCGGACGGAAAAATACCGGAGCTTTTAAAGCTATTAAAGATGTTCTTATTGATGTCTATGATAATATTGAACAGCTTCACCATCATGACGGGGATATAACAGGAATTCCGACAGGCTTCAGGGACTTGGATCAAATCACATCTGGTTTCCAGCGGAATGATCTGATTATTATTGCTGCCCGTCCATCTGTTGGTAAAACGGCATTTGCGTTAAATATTGCCCAGAACGTTGCCATCAAAACGAACGAAAATGCGGCGATTTTTAGCCTTGAGATGGGCGCGGATCAACTCGTTTCCCGTATGCTCTGTGCAGAAGGAAATATTGATGCACAGCGCCTTCGGACAGGAAAGCTTGAAGATGATGACTGGAGCAAGCTGACCATGGCTATGGGAAGTCTTTCGAATGCTGGCATTTTTATTGATGATTCCCCGGGCATTCGGGTAAGTGAGATACGTTCGAAGTGCCGGCGCCTGAAGCAGGAGCACGGCCTTGGTATGATTCTGATTGACTATCTGCAGCTTATCCAGGGCAACGGCAATTCTAAGGAAAACAGGCAGCAGGAAGTATCAGAAATATCGCGTGCCCTAAAAGCACTCGCGCGGGAATTGAATGTGCCATTAATTGCTTTGTCACAGCTTTCGCGTGGAGTTGAATCGCGTCAGGACAAACGGCCAATGATGTCTGACCTGCGTGAGTCTGGAAGCATCGAACAGGATGCCGATATTGTTGGCTTCCTGTACCGGGACGATTACTACGACCAGGAATCAGAAAAACAGAATATCATTGAAATTATTATTTCCAAGCAGCGAAATGGACCGGTCGGGGATGTTGAATTAGCTTTTGTTAAAGAATACAACAAATTTGTCGATCTGGATCACCGTTATTCCGAAAGTGATGTCCCACCGGAACCTGTACACGCGTAACCAGCTTCATTATTATGGAGCTGGTTTTTTCTTGCTATTCACTTTAACGAATATTATATTGTAAAAACAATTAATTGTTCGTTTTTGTTTTGACATATAGGATCATGACTGGTAAACTCATGCTGTTAGTGATGAAAATACAAATGTTATTGTAGATGGAGGTGCGCCATGTCCTCAGTGGTTGTAGTCGGAACGCAGTGGGGCGATGAGGGAAAAGGCAAGATTACTGACTACCTATCGCAGAATGCCGAGGTTGTCGCTCGTTATCAGGGAGGCAATAATGCAGGGCATACAATTAAATTTGATGATGCGACATATAAATTGCATTTGATCCCATCCGGAATTTTTTTCAATGACAAGACATGTGTGTTAGGTAATGGGATGGTTATTGATCCAAAAGCTTTTACAAAAGAGATGACGTATTTGCATGATAATAGCATAACAACAGACCAATTGCGTATCAGCAATCGGGCACATGTTATTTTGCCGTATCATACTAAGCTGGATGCTCTGCAGGAAGAAGATAAAGGAAACGAGAAGATAGGGACAACGAAAAAAGGAATTGGCCCGGCGTATATGGATAAAGCTGCGCGTATGGGTATCCGTGTTGCAGATCTCTTGGACAAGGATGCATTCCGCACCAAGCTTGAACAGAATCTGAAAGAAAAAAACCGTTTGTTTGAAAAAATATATGAAATCGAGCCGATGCAAGTGGAGGATATCCTTGAGGAGTATTACGAATACGGTCAGCAGATGGCTCCATTTGTTTGTGATACATCCGTTGTGTTGAACGAGGCACTTGATGAGGGCCGCCGTGTCCTGTTTGAAGGTGCGCAGGGTGTCATGCTGGATATTGATCAGGGGACATATCCGTTTGTCACATCGTCCAATCCCATTGCTGGTGGTGTCACGATTGGGTCCGGTGTCGGCCCGTCGAAAATTGACCATGTCGTCGGTGTCTCGAAGGCGTATACAACACGTGTCGGGGATGGGCCATTTCCGACAGAGCTAACTGATGCGACCGGCGACCAGATACGGGAAACCGGGAAAGAATACGGTACGACAACAGGACGTCCGCGCCGTGTCGGCTGGTTCGACAGTGTGGTAGTCCGCCATGCCCAGCGTGTGAGCGGCGTGACTGATTTATCATTGAATTCACTAGATGTACTGACAGGAATTGAAACGGTCAAAATTTGTGTTGCCTATAAATATAAAGGGGAATTGATGCATGAATTTCCGGCCAGTCTGCGTGTGCTGGCTGAGTGTGAGCCGGTCTATGAAGAAATGCCCGGCTGGACGGAAGATATCACCAGTGCCCGGTCCATTCATGAACTGCCGGCCAATGCAAGACATTATTTGGAGCGGATTGCACAACTGAGCGGCATCCAGCTGTCGATTTTCTCAGTGGGGCCGGATCGACTGCAGACGAATGTGGTCAAGAGCGTCTATAGCTAAAAAGCAAAACATGTGTGAAATCAGCCTCTGTCTCTACAGATAGAGGCCTTTTCATGTCCATTTTCCCAGCTGGAGGAAAGTCAGGATGCAGTTGTCAGGATAAATGCTTCATTTGATGAACAGGTTTCCTGGATAACCATCCCTTTATTACGTGTTTGTCACTATTTGTAATCTGAATGTAACAAAAAGACATATATTTTTCCTTAAAACGCCGAAAATTTCTGTTTTATAAGCTTATAGGAGTGCAAAAATACCCGGAATATGTAAAAAATTGTAATCCATTATACAATTCCTTTACATTTGCATACCCCCTATTTTACCGCAAAAGGAATTATGGTAGATTGGTAGAGGAATACAGAGGATTTTTCAAAAAAATACATATAACGCGTTGGCAAAAGGGGAGTAAAGCATTGTTTAATCGGAAAAAACAGCCCCACCGTCCTCCGGGCAAGCTGCACATGCTGACTAAAATTGCGGTCATGACATGTCTTGGTCTGTCACTGACATTTACGACAGCATATGCAGAAGAAGATGGGGCACTGGAAAAAATATACCACGTTTACGTCGATGGCAAACATGTAGGTAAAGTGAATGACAAAACAGCTATCCAGAACTTGATGGAAACTAAAGTAGAGAAGAAAAAGGAAAAATTTGATAATTCTTCTCTGAGTATTGGTGAAAATGTTTCTCTTGTTCCAGAGCGTGTATTTGATCCATCGTACGACAACAGTGGCGTAAGCACCTATTTGAAGGACGAGCTTTCCGTTAAAGCGGAAGCGGTTGAATTGAAAATTGGGGACAGCCAAGTTGGCTATTTTAAAGATGAAAAAACGGCTAAACAAACTCTGAAAGCATATAAGGCTAAATTCGTTGATGAAGGAACTCTCGACAAACTAACACCGAAAAAACAGGAAGATGAAGACGGCTATAGTCTGGAAACACTCGTAAACGAACAAAAAGATGCCGATGATCTTGGAGCCGGTGAGTCTATGATTACAGACGTTACACTATCGGAAAATGTTTCGCTTTCTGAAGATAAAGCAGTACCATCCAATATTTTGACGAAAAAGCAAGGTGTCAAAAAACTTCAAAAAGGGACGCTGGCTGATAAGGTACATCAAATCAGTGAAGGGGAAGCACTGGTTGAAGTTGCAAAGAAATACGATTTGACACTTGATAAACTGCTTGATTTGAACGAGGGGCTTAAGGAATCCTCTGTTCTGCAAATTGGACAGGAACTTCATGTTACCGATTACCAGCCGTTTGTCGATGTTATCGTCAACAAGGAAACCAAGGTTAAAGAAACCATCGATTATGAGACAAAAGTAGTTAAGTCCGATGATCTTTATAAGGGTGAAGAGGAAGTGAAACAGCAGGGCGCGGAAGGCCAAAGTGTCGTCCATTATTCTTTGGAGACACATAATGGCAGTGTCACTGACCGGAACATGGTTGAGGAAAAGACAACAAAAGAATCCGTTAAAAAAATCATTGTGAAGGGAACAAAGGTGGTCCCTTCACGCGGGACAGGCAGCCTGCACTGGCCAGCTGTCGGCGGCCATGTTTCCAGTAATATGGGAATGCGCTGGGGATCCATGCATAAAGGCATGGACATTGCAGGCCCTAGCAGCCGAACCATACAGGCAGCCGATAACGGTACCGTTGTTTCAGCCGGATGGGACAGTGGCGGCTATGGCAACAAGATTGTAATCAACCATAACAATGGGATGCGAACCGTTTATGCACACCTAGCATCCATCAATGTCAGCCCTGGCCAGACAGTTGAAAAAGGAAGAAAAATTGGGGTCATGGGATCGACAGGAAACTCAACAGGCACACACTTGCACTTTGAAGTATATAAACATGGATCACTGCAAAACCCGCAGAAGTATTTCTAAAAGGCTGTTTTCTAAAGGTGGTTGCTTCGTCGCAATTTCTCTGGGAAGTGCGAGATAGGCAAGACCCCACAGGGCGGATGCCCAAGGAGGCTGAGGACAAGCCCACGGAAAGCGTAGT
Organism: Lentibacillus juripiscarius; assembly: GCF_042685205.1. NCBI lineage: Bacteria > Bacillati > Bacillota > Bacilli > Caryophanales > Bacillaceae > Lentibacillus > Lentibacillus juripiscarius. Next base: position 73,449 of record NZ_JBHUNA010000021.1, on the reverse strand, counting down.
GTTTTTCCGAAGCGACTGCTTACGCCAAAATGACATCTAATTTGTCAACCATAGACTTTGGTGAACAGCCCTTTCTTATTAAAATAACAAATCAAGACTGACTCATACAGCAAAAGATGAGTCAGTCTTTTTATTAACTCGTACCATGTCGACCAGATTCAGCCTGCACCGTATTTTCTACCTCAATATAAGACATTTCAGGCAAAGTACGATAGAATAGACCAAAGAGCCATTAGCTAGTAGGATTGATAAATAGAAATAAACCCGGGGGCATTGACCCGGTTATAGAGATGAACCCAGAGCAAAGGAAGTGACGGTTATGAGTCAGAAAGTTTTAGTCGTTGATGATGAACAGCCGATAGCGGATATTTTAAAATTTAATTTAGATAAAGAAGGCTATGAAGTGGTCGTAGCTTATGATGGGGATGAGGCAATCAGACTTGCCGAGGAGGAGGACCCTGATCTTGTTCTTTTGGATATTATGCTTCCGAACAAGGACGGAAATGAAGTTTGCCGGGAAATCCGCAAAACACAGTCGATGCCGATTATTATGCTGACGGCCAAAGATGCCGAAATTGATAAAGTGCTAGGCCTGGAGCTTGGCGCGGATGACTATGTGACGAAGCCATTCAGTAATCGGGAGCTGGTTGCCCGGGTGAAGGCGAATTTGCGCAGGCAGCAGCAGGTTCCGGATGACGGCGTCAAGACGACGAAAAATATTAAGATCGGCAGACTGGAAATCCATCCTGATGCATATGCCGTTACACGGGACGGGGAACATGTTGAGCTGACCCACCGTGAATTTGAACTGCTTCATTATCTGGCCCGTCATATTGGCCAGGTGATGACACGAGAACATTTGCTTGAAACGGTATGGGGCTACGATTACTTCGGCGATGTCCGGACGGTCGACGTGACAGTCCGCCGGCTCCGTGAAAAAATTGAGGAAAACCCAAGCAACCCAATGTGGATTGTTACCCGCCGTGGCGTTGGCTATTATTTGCGCAACCCTGAACAGGAGTAGACATGGTTCATGAATAAAGTAGGATTTTTCCGCTCAATACAACTGAAATTTATCATTATTTTCATTTTGCTTCTGCTCATTTCTACCCAGTTGATCAGTGCGTATTTTGCACGTGGGCTGGAAAATGAACTGAATGATAACTTTGAGCAGTCGATTAATGCCAGCGTGGAAATTCTGAAAGTCAACCTTACTCAGGCCTTCAGTAAGGACCGGCCGGAAGACGGTGAAGGACCAACACTTTATCAGGAAGTGCAGGATATCGTCAGCGTCAATGACACGAAGGATATTATCAATATCCAGGTTGTAAACATGCAGAGCAGAATTATTGCATCGAGCAACAATACAGGCAATCGGAACATCGGTAAAAAGATGACCAACGAAATTGTCCGCAATGCTGTCCTGTACGGCAAACAGGAGGAGAACAAACGGTATAATTTGGAGCGAAATCTGGTATATGTGCGGGCGGTCCCGATTTTTGACAATGAAGAGACACAGGTTGGTGCCCTCTATATTGAAGCATCGCTTGAAGGGGTGTACAGCCAGCTGGAAAACATTAACCGCATTTTCATGCAGGGTTCGGTTCTTGCCATTACAATCTCTATCTTCCTCGGAATACTGGTGGCACGGACTATCACGAAGCCGATCATGGAAATGCGCAGACAGGCACAGGCCATGGCCAGGGAGGAATTTTCCCAGCAAGTTAATGTGTATGGCAAGGATGAAATCGGCCAGCTTGCAGATTCATTCAATGATTTAACCGCGAAATTACAACATTCCAGGGCGCTGACGGAAGAGGAGAGACGGAAGCTGAGCAGTGTACTTTCCAATATGTCGGACGGTGTCATTGCAACTGATCGGAATGGTTTCATTACATTGCTGAATGATGCGGCGGCTGATTTGCTTGGCAAGGATCCCGACGATGCAAAAGAGTCGTTTCTCTTGGATGTGCTGCAGCTGGATGAGAACGAAATCGACATTTCCAAGCTGCCTGATAATGGATCGATGATCATTGATTTTAGTGATGATGATACTACCTTCCTGATTCGTGCTAAATTCTCGACTATATCTGATGAGGAAGAGGATATTACTGGGTTTATAACGGTTCTCAGTGACGTAACGGAACAGGAGAAGATTGAGCGGGAGCGCAGGGAGTTCGTTTCCAACGTGTCACATGAACTAAGAACACCACTGACAACCATGCGCAGTTATATCGAAGCACTGTCGGAAGGTGCATGGGAAGACAAAGAAATTGCGCCGAAGTTCCTTGACGTGACGAGAAATGAGACAGAGCGCATGATCCGTATGGTGAATGACTTGCTGCAGCTTTCCAGAATGGACAATCAGGATTATGAACTGAAAAAGGAACGGACGGAATTCATTGATTTCTTCCATCATGTTATTGATCGTTTTGAAATGAATGTAGCGGATGAAATCAAACTGAAGCGTGATTTGCCAAACGGGAAGTATGATGTCTGGATGGACAAGGACAAATTGTTCCAGGTACTTGATAACGTTATTTCCAATGCTATTAAATATTCACCTGAAGGCGGCACTATCCGATTCAGGGCAATGAAACAGCAAGGCCAGCTGCTGGTGAGCGTCTCGGATGAAGGCATGGGAATACCGCGGGATAAAGTTGATAAAATTTTTGACCGCTTTTACCGTGCAGATAAGGCGAGATCACGCAAACTAGGCGGTACTGGACTTGGACTGGCTATTGCCAGGGAAATAATCGAAGCCCATGATGGGTCCATCCGCGCGAAGAGTAAAGAAGGTAAAGGGACAACCGTTCTCTTTACACTTCCGCTAATGAACACGAAGCGGAGGGGGTAAATAATGCAGCTTGAAACTGTCAAATCGTTTATATTATGGGTACTTGTCGGGGCCAGTCTGCTGCTTTCATTTGCCCTGTGGAATTATAAACCGGAAGTGGAAAGCGTCCCGCAGGAGCAATATGAAGATCGGGTTGACCTCGGCGGATACGAAGAAACGACGAAAAACCTGATTGAACCAAAGTCCATTATTTTCCGGAATGGGCAAAACTATTACAGTTTCCAAGACCCGAGTGGTGGCAAGACCCTATATCAGGATATGCATTCATGGGTGTTATACGATTTCCGTACAAGGGAAGACGGCAGCAGACCTTCTGCAAGCAATCAGCTGGAAATTGTTTTTCCGGATGCTATCCCTGCGAACATGCTTACAAGCCTATTCACGTTTAACGAGGATCCTTATTTACCTGATTGGAGCTTTAAGCGGCTGTTCATTACATTTAACCAGGATGCTTCATCACTGAATTTGATATTCCAGTCTCAGGATGGTGAACAGCAGGCAACAGCCGTTGTTAATGATAGTAAAAAATATGACCGATTATGGCAGCGTCTAACAACCTTTGAGGGGTTAAGTGAATATGTACGGTTTGATGAAGGGACGGAACCTATATATATTCCGAAATATGAGGTGGAGATTGCCAGTATGTCGGTCGCAGCGCAGGAGATTAATTCCCGCTTAATGGTGGATGCACTGTTTCGGAATCCGGATATTGTAACCCCGAACCAGATTAGCGAAAATGAAGTATACTTTACCGACAGTGCACGCGGTATTATGCGGGTCTACCAAAACAGGCGGACCATGGAATTTCAAAACCCGCTGCAGACACCTTTTGAACAGATGGATCCGGAAGCACTCCTGGAACTAAGCAAAAATAACATCAATGGCCATGTGGGATGGACGGATGAGTACAATTTGATGGATATTGCCGCATCATCCAATACCATTCGCTACCAGCTGTTCTATGACGGTTACCCGGTGTATGGAGATCATCATGCATCGATGATTGAGCAGCAGTTCAGGATCAAGGAACTTAATCAGCCAAACTTATACAAACGCCCGCTGTTCAGCCTGAAGAACTTGCTTGGTAAAGACCCGGCAGAATTGCGATCAGGCAATGACGTTATTTATTTTTTGAAAAACAATCAAACGTATGAATTGGACCATGTGGAAGATATCCGAATCGGCTATAACTTGACGTATCAGAGTAATGCGGACGCGATCACACTGAATCCATCATGGTTCATTAAGTACAGTGGCAGCTGGCAGGAAATTAAGTTCAACGATATGACGGATCAAAAAGGAGGAAGCTGAGGATGCAATGGAAACAAATTAAGACACTGTTTATCCTCTGCTTCCTCGCACTGGATGTCTATTTATTGTTTATGTTTTTCGATAAGCAGGAGGAATCTGATTTCGGCTATGAGAGTCCGGACAGTGCGACTTTAGAAGAAGAGCTGGAGTCGGAAAACATTACAATCAGTGCCGACCTGCCACAGAAGGAGATAAAACAATCGTATATAACAGCAGGCAAGAAGACATTTACGGATAAAGAACTGGATTATTTCAGTGCGCTGGATAACCAAGAGGTGGAGGTACTGGATAAAACGTTTATCCTTTCCCGTTTTAAAGATCCGGTCAGTGTGCCGGATGATGCGGGCGAGGACACCATTAATGAGCTTGTTAAAAGCAGAATTCTCCTGCCTGAAAACTATACATTTGGCTCGTGGAACAAGACGATGAATACCCTTATCTTTTTCCAGAAGAAAAAGGACCATCCTGTATATTACAATCAGAATGGGATTATTATTATTTATCTTAATAAAGACAACGAAATGATGTTTTATACACAGACGATGCTTGGGAAAGCTGAATCTCCATCAGAAGAGGAGCAGACCCTGATCAAGCCGATGGATGCTATAAAGGTTCTGTATGAGGGCAACAGAATTTGGCCTGGTGATGAAATAACAGGTGTAAAGCTTGGTTTCCATACAAGAATACCACTCCCAAGCGGGGAACAGTCATTTGCCCCGACATGGATTATATCGGTTAATGAAGATGAGTATTTTTATGTGAATGCGATTGAGAACTTAGCGACTAAAAATGATGAAATGACATTTTTAACGGATGCGATAAAAGCAGCAATGAAAAATGTCCAGAAGCTTCCGGACGATAGTGACATCAAAGATTATGTACAGAAGTACCTTAAAGAAAAATTATCATCTGATAATAAATCGGAGTGAAAATAAATGACAATGCGTTTTAGTGTTTTGGCATCAGGGAGTACCGGAAATGCTTTTTATGTTGAGTCCGACCGTGAAAAGCTGTTGGTGGATGCCGGACTAAGCGGGAAACAGATGGACAGGCTTTTCAGCGAAGTCCATGTTGATCCTTCTGAGCTTTCCGGTATCCTTGTCACGCATGAACACAGTGACCACATTAAAGGGCTTGGGATTATTGCCCGAAAGTACCGTCTGCCTATTTACGCCAATGATAAAACATGGAAGGCCATGGAGAATTCCATTGGAACGATTGACGTTGGTCAGAAATTCCACTTCGGAATGGAGGAAGTAAAAACGTTCGGCGATATCGACGTGGAATCATTTGGTGTGTCACATGATGCAGCTGAACCCATGTTTTACACATTCCGTCATAATGGTAAAAAGGTAGCACTTGTGACGGACTTGGGCTATGTATCGGAGCGGATCAGGAAAACAGTGGAAGATGCAGATGCATATGTGTTCGAGGCAAACCATGATGTAGAGATGCTGCGGATGGGACGTTATCCATGGAATGTTAAGCGCCGCATATTGGGGGACAATGGCCATGTTTCCAATGAGGATTGCGGACTTGCTCTCTGTGACATTATAAGTAATCGGACAAAACGTATTTATTTAGCCCATTTAAGCCAAGATAATAATATGAAAGACCTCGCACGTATGTCGGTCAGTAATGTTCTGACGGAACGGGGCATCCATCTTGATATTTGTGATACCGATCCGAAGACACCGACAGTTTTATATGATGTCGGCTGATTCATTCATTATTACTGTCCGGCAGTGCTGAAGAAGCAATCCTTTTATAGGTTGTTCAAAAAGTCCGGTAAAAATGACACGTCGAAATTCTTCGTTGGCTTGTTTCTCCGCTGCTCATGTATCTAAATACATACATTCCGCTGCTCGAAACTACACCGCCTCGAAATTCTCGGTCCTTTTTATCCTCCTTTTTGAACACGCACTTTTATAAAAAGGGGAAAATGGAAATGGCTTATTTTGGTGATGATGATTACAAAGGGCAGCATCAGAAACGCAATTGGCTCGTGCCTGCACTTATAGGCATCATTATTGGAATGGTAGTTGTCCTTGTGGCACTTCCCAATATATTGAAATCAGACATTCTGCCGGAAACATGGACAGAAAATACATCCGGGAACGCAACAAGTGGTTCAGGATCAGGGCCGAACGACAGTAATTATATGTCGGTGAATGTCTCTTCACAGACAATCGATGTTGTCGAGAGTGTATCACCTGCCGTTGTCGGCGTCATTAATATCCAGCGTAAAGGTGACTTTTGGCAGCAGGGCAATCAGCGTGAAGCCGGATCCGGGTCCGGCGTCATTTATAAAAAGACCGGCGGCAAGGCATATGTCATTACGAACCATCATGTCATTAAAGGAGCCGATACGGTCGAAGTCATTTTGTCGGATGATACTCGTGTCGAGGCAGAAATCCTTGGCAGTGATTTATTTTCCGACCTGGCAGTATTGCGGATGGATGGCGGCAAGGTGAAAGAAACAATGGACATGGGGAACTCGACTAGCGTAAAGGTCGGGGAGCCGGCCATTGCTATCGGGAATCCGCTTGGAAAGTTCCTTGGTTCTGTTACGCAAGGGGTGATCAGTGGAAAACAGCGCACCATTCCACAGGATTTTAACCAAGATGGACGGGCCGACTGGCAGGCTGAAGTCATTCAGACCGATGCGGCTATTAACCCCGGCAATAGTGGCGGCGCACTCATCAACATTGACGGTCAGCTGATTGGGATTAATTCCATGAAAATCAATGAAGAAGCAGTGGAAGGCATTGGCTTTGCCATCCCGATTGATGCTGCCAGACCAATTGTTGAACAGCTGGAGAAGAATGGCCAGGTGAAACGGCCATATATGGGTGTAGAAATATATTCACTTGACGAAGTACCGAAGACCGAATGGAACCGAACACTAAACCTCCCGGACAATGTGGGTGGCGGGGTTTATGTCTGGAGTGTAGAGTCACTGTCCCCTGCAGACCGTGCCGGCATTGAGCGACTCGATGTCATTACCGCCATTGACGGGAAAAAAGTGATGAATATGATTGATCTGCGAAAGATTCTGTATCAGAAGAAAAAAGTCGGTGACTCCCTGAACGTGACGTATTATCGGAACGGGGAGAAACAGGAAGCGACAATGGAATTGGCCAGACAGCGATAAGCTATCCTTAAGGAGGATAGCTTATTTTATATAGTCCGCAGCCCGAATCCAATTCGCTTTCCGTGGGCGAGTGGCAAGCCTTCTCGGGCAGAGCCCTGTGGGGTCTTGCCTATCTCGCACTTCCCGCAGGAGTCTAAGTGTATCCGGGCTGCTCAGAGCAAATATAGTTGTTTTTAGAGCAACAACCATACGAAAAAAGACTTGGTTAAATATAGCTTAAGCCTAAGTTTTGAGTTAAATCCATGTTATCAACAGTTTATCCACAACCTGTAGATAGACAACTATATATCGTATAGAACACTCATTCCGCAACAAAATAGCTGCGAACATTTGTGCATATGTGGATAACTCTGTGGATTACTGGACATTAGTCATTGCGGTTATGCTTGGGAAAGCTGTTTACCTGGTTTCTGCTGCCAAAGCAAGAGAAGCAGGATAAGCATCACAACATCAAGCCGAGCATCAAAAGCGAACCGCAGTATTCCTTGATTCATCAGGATAGGCAGTTTGGATAAATAAATGGCGCTGAGCATGATGAATATAAGTGGTGCGGCTGCCTGTTTGACGTATATTCTCCCGATAATAAGTACACTGCAGGCAATTTCCGTAATGGCCACAAAAAATAGAATCGTATCCGGAAATGGCAGTCCTAAATTCATGAAAGCAATTTTGAAGTCATTTGTAGTCAGTTTTAAAATACCGGATACGAGGAAAACGTAACCAACTGCATAACAGAGCCACTTCATTATATGCATGCGCTGCAAAACGGTCACCTCCATTGTGGTTATACAACCATGTATATGCCTGATTCCAAACAACCTTGACAAGCTTATTGGTAACTTTTTTGGATTTGTGGAAAAGGTCGCATTGGCTGGCTATTTGTTGTTGGCACGGATTACCATCGCCGATACCTTGGCTGCCACTGTTGGAAGATCGAATAACACTAATGGACTGTTCACTTTGCCATTGTTGATGTTTCGGCTTATAATTTTAATTAGACAAATAAGTAAAGGAAGTGCAGCTGTTGATCCGACGTTTTTTTGCTTACTATAAACCGCACCGGCGGCTGTTTGCCATCGATTTCACGTCAGCGGTAATTGTGGCCATTTTGGAGCTTGCTTTTCCGATTGCGGTCCAGGAGTTCGTTGATAAATTATTACCGAGTGGGAACTGGGATCTGATTGTCACAGTCAGCATTGGACTGCTGCTCATTTACTTGCTCAGCACGTTTTTGCAGTATATTGTCACCTACCTGGGGCATAAACTTGGTGTCAACATTGAAACGGATATGCGGCAGGATTTGTTTCAGCACGTGCAGCGGCAGTCATTCCGGTTTTTCGACAATACAAAAACCGGCCACATCATGAGTAGGATCACAAACGACTTATTTGATATCGGGGAGCTTGCCCACCATGGCCCGGAGGATTTTTTTATTGCAGCGATGACGTTTTTCGGAGCTTTTTGGATTATGTTCATCCAGAATGCCCAGCTTGCGTGGATTATTTTGATAACCGTGCCGCTGCTCATCTTTTTGATTGCCTATAGTAATATCAAAATGAACAAGGCGTGGAGTGCCATGTATCATGATATTGCTGAAGTAAATGCGCGTGTGGAGGATGCGGTAGCAGGTGTTCGGGTTGTGCAGTCATTTACGAATGAGCAGCATGAAATGGGCCGGTTTACCAAAGACAATTACAGCTTCCGTAATGCCAAATTGCGCGCCTATCGGGTAATGGCATTTGTCAACTCAAGTATTTACATGATGATGCGGCTGGTTGTTCTGCTTGTTCTGGTCATCGGTGCGTGGCTCACATTTAATGACAAGTTGTCCACAGGTGAGCTTGTTGGCTTTGTCCTATATGTAAATGTCCTATTTAAGCCAATTGAAAAAATCAGCGCTCTGCTGGAACTTTATCCGAAAGGCATGGCCGGGTTCAAACGGTTTACAGACATGCTGGACATGGCGCCCGATGTGACGGATAAAAAGGACGCTAAAGAAATGGAAACAGTGATGGGCGAAATAGCCTTTCATCATGTTACATTTGGCTATGAAAAAACACAGCCGCCTGTGTTGCGCAATTTGGACATGACCATTAATGCCGGCGAGACAGTAGCGTTTGTCGGTCCGTCCGGTGCTGGGAAAACGACGATATGTTCCTTGATACCAAGATTTTACGATGTGGATGAAGGAAGCATCACGATAGACAGCCGCGATTTGCGCGATGTCACGAAACAGTCGCTGCGCAGCCACATTGGCATTGTACAGCAGGATGTCTTTTTGTTTACCGGAACATTGCGGGAAAATATCGCCTATGGAAAACTTGATGCGACAGATGAGGAAATTGTCCATGCCGCTCGTCAGGCACATATGGAGGAATTTATCCATGAGCTTCCGGATGGATACGAGACGCAGGTTGGCGAACGCGGCCTGAAACTTTCCGGTGGGCAAAAGCAGCGGATTGCCATCGCACGGATGTTTTTAAAAAATCCACCCGTCCTGATATTGGATGAAGCGACTTCCGCATTGGACACAGAGACGGAAATGGCCATCCAGCAGGCATTGTCCGAACTGACAAAAGGACGGACAACCCTGGTAATAGCGCACAGGCTGGCCACGATAAAAAACGCTGACAGAATCATGGTCGTCACGAAACATGGCATTGAAGAGGAAGGAACGCATAATGAGCTGCTGGAACGTAACGGCTTGTTTGCCCACTTACATCATGCGCAGATGCGCTGATTAGGTACGTTTGTTGCTTAACTTTCTTTATTCAGGTTGTGGATAACCCACTTATCCCCAAAAATCTGTGGATAGGCTGTGGACAATTTGTTGATTTAATGTATATAACCGCAGCATCTGTTACACTGGAAATAACCATTGCATGTGGATCAACCCCATTAAAGTGCGTGTTCAAAAGGAGGATAAAAAGGACCGAGAAGTTCGAGGCGGCGCAGCTTTGAGTAACGGAATGTATGCAATTTAATACATGAATAACGGAAAAGCAAGCCAACGAAGAAATTCGAAGCGTCATTTTTACCGGACTTTTTGAACAATCTCTTAAACGTAAAGGAGGCGACAAGCATGGAACGGTTGAGTGAGGAACAAATCGAAAAAGAATTGAAAGACTTGCCGGAATGGAAGCGGCTCGATGAAAAGTGGATTGAAAGGCGCTATCGTTTCAAAGACTTTTTGAATGGCGTTCGATTTGTCGATCAGATTGCCGAATACGCTGAGAGCAAGCAGCACCATCCTTTCATTTCCATTGACTACAAAGTGGTTACCCTGAAAATTTCGTCCTGGCAGATGAAAGGGCTGACCGATTTGGACTTTGAAATGGTCAAACATTTTGACAAACTATATGAAAAAGCTGCGAAATGATTACATGCGGGCGTGCATCATGTCACGCCCGCTTTCTTATGGTTTTCGAGAAATTGCTGTGTTCTAGTGGTGTATCGGAAAAATACTCACGACGGGTTGATAATTGGTATCGATGGGATGATAACTCCCCAACATTATGTTTTGTTAAAAGCCAGCTGGCTGTTCGGTAAGTAGTTGTGCCGGTGCTGCTTCCATTCGGCCGCTAGCAAGCCATATATAGCATGATCCGCGTGATAATCGTACAATAGTTCTGCCTGGCGAATCTGCCCCTCCTGTACAAAACCGAGCCGTTCCGGAATGGCACGACTTTTCCAGTTGTCAACGGCAGCACGGATTTCAATACGATTTAATGCAAGGGGATAAATGCCATAATCAATTAATCCACTGACCGCACGAGTCATGATTCCATTCCCCTGATAGGCCGCTCCAAGCCAATAGCCGATATGGCCAATACTATTCTTCCAGTCCAGGCTGTTAAACCCAATGACCCCAGCCAGTTCACCGTTATACAAGATGCCTGTTGTCAGACCGCTGCGATTGGCAAATGCCTTCAGACCGGACTGAATGAAAGCTTTCGAATCCTCCACCGTTTTTGTATGGTCGACCCATGACAGCCATGGGCGCAGGTGGTCCCTTGACTGGTCTGTCAGCTGGAACAATTTATCCGCATCCTGCAATTCCAGATGCTTCAACGCAAGTTCATCATCAATTTGGAATAGAAACACAGTATCACACCCTCATCGTAGTTAAAAGACATTTTACCATATATAAGTAAAAGATGTGGGATGAATTTGACAAGTTTGTAAACACCATTCACTTTGGGCTGTGTAATTGACCACCATGTTTGCAAAAGTAATAGACTGCTATGATGACGATATCCGGACTGCTGCGCTGCCGCATGATATCGGAAAAATGGGGCTGACGAGGGCTGACGAAAGAAATTCTATTTAAACCGGCAAATTATGTATTTCATTTAGCTCTATTGGACTATTTTCTATTAAATAGGTGGGCGGAAAGGATGATTTTATCAAAAAAACAACAAACGGATTGAATATTTTAGTATAATTAAAATATTCAAATAAAAGGGATGTGAATTTAAAAATAATTGCGAAGGATTATGTGAAGAAACTGTTTCTTTTTTCCCTTCTGGCTATGGTTGTATTCATGCCATTTGCTAATCAGGAAAAATCCTTTGTTTCAGCATCCGAAGAAACGGCACAAGCAGTAAATGAGAACGAAACATTAGCAGAAAAACTTGATGAGATTCTTAGTCACGATAGCCTGGAAGGGACAAGCACGAGTGTAAGCATTCGGGAAGCTGATAACGGTAAGCTGATTTATTCGCACGCTGGTGATCTGCGGCTCCACCCCGCGTCAAACATGAAATTGCTGACAGGCGCAGCGGCTCTGGAAACATTGGGGACTGATTATCAATTTTCCACAAAATTGCTGACAGACGGTAATATTAAAGGGAAGGTTCTTCAAGGGGATTTGTATTTAAAGGGGAAAGGTGATCCAACCTTAATGAAAGAGGACCTTGATCGGTTTGCGGAGGAACTTAAAGAACAAGGTATCAAGATTATTAAAGGCGACTTGATTGGTGATGACAGTTGGTATGATGATGTTCGCCTGTCAGAGGATTTAAACTGGTCGGATGAACCTTACTACACGGGTGCACAAGTTTCTGCCTTAACCCTGTCACCGAATAAAGATTATGATGCCGGCACCGTCATTGTTGAAGTTTATCCTGCTGAAAAAAACGGTGAGGAAGCAGCTGTTAGCGTTACCCCTGCGAATGATTACGTTTCAATCGTCAACAAAACCGAAACCGTTGCAGCAGGTGAGGGAAAGGATATCTCTATCCAGCGCCAGCACGGGTCAAATGAAATACTTGTGGAAGGTACAATTCCTGTCGACGGTACAAGATCCAGATCCTGGGTTTCTGTGTGGGAGCCGACTGGGTATGCACTGGATGTTTTCAAGAAATCCCTTAAGGAAAACGGGGTAAAATTCGCTGGAAAAATGGATGTGAAAACCGGTACGACACCTAAAGATGCAAAGGTTCTTGCGTCTAGAGAATCCATGCCACTGGAAGAACTGTTTATTCCATTCATGAAATTAAGTAACAACGGTCACGGTGAAATTCTTGCCAAAGAAATGGGCAAAGTAGTACATGGGGAAGGCAGCTGGGATAAAGGGCTTGACGTAATAGAAGATGTCGTAACAGATCTTGACGTTGATAATGATACAATTTTGCTGCGTGACGGTTCGGGCATGTCGCATAAAAACATGATCCCTTCCAATGAACTTACCAAATTTCTTGTGGCCGTCCAGGATAAAAGCTGGTTCCCGGCATTCGAGAAATCACTGCCTGTAGCTGGTGCATCGGAGCGGTTCGTTGGCGGAACACTGAGATACCGCATGACATCATCGCCTGCAGAGGGGAATGTTACCGCCAAGACGGGGTCCCTGACCGGTGTCTCAACACTTTCCGGCTATGTCACATCAAAGGATGGGAAAAAGCTGGCATTTTCCATTATGTTCAATAATTACCTCGGCCATTCGGATACAGCATTGGAGGACTCCATTGCAACGACGTTGGCCGAGCATGACTTTCGGTAAAAAAGAGGACTCCAGCTACTTGTACTAGGCTCAAGGAAGAGGTGAACGACAACATGAACATAGCCAAAGAGCGTTCATTTTAAATTATGGAAAAATATATCTTAGGAAGGTATTCGCATTTTAATTATTCCTTCCTCCATTACCTTAACGAATGACAATTGGGGACTGCTGTATTTGCGGATTCGGCCAGTTTCATAAGGTAGTAGCATGTTTCTCGTGCCGTGTGGTCAACCATCGATGCCGAAAAGTTGCTCAAGGCCGTTTCTAGCAGTCCCATTTCCTCCAATTCACATAGAAATGACTGGAATAGTCCCATTTCCGCTGCCACATCATGATTAAACCGCTCCAGTGCAGGGAAGGCTTGGATATTGGTACGAAGGAGTCCAGTTAGATCAATGGCTTTCAGGTAAAATTGCTCAAACTGTCTGGGGAATCGTTCGCTTTTTTTCTTCAGCTGTTTATCCACCTGATCCATTTGATGATGGATGGTACTTGCATGTCCGGAAGCATCCAGCAGCCAGCGCATATGATGGTGGAGCTCATGAAAAACAGGCGGTGCTTCCCCTTGTTTCAGATAACCGATAAGAAGCTCGTATTCTTCCAGTTCATTAACCATATGGTTCAGAAATGAAGGTGTCAAATGAGTGTCTATATTGCCCTCCAGCTGTCGTCTGATAAGCGTCAGCTTGAACTCCTTCAACTGATCAGCTGCGGCTTTCGTAAAGGTGATAGCATTGCTTGGGGTTATCAATGGTGCTTGTTCTGACAGCTGGTTAAATGTATCCGCACATTTTCTGGCATGATGTAATGCATCTGCTTCGTCCGGAAAAAGAGAGTCCCGGATGAGTCCGGCATGGTCGCCTAATATCTGGAGCCAGAATGAATGTTCAAAACTGGCGCTCTGCAAAAAATCCGCCAAATGAAATCATCTCCTCCAAAAGTCGTCATTCATACATATGTATGTATTCAGGCAAATAGTAGGACTCTCTGAAAGAGGTTCTGCTTAAGGCTGACGGCATGTAGAATAAGTGTGTAAATCGTATTTCATTTCCGTTACATGTCCAAAATAGTGTAGCGTATTTGTCTGATAAATGGTAAAATTTTTGTTACAGTTTGCTTTATTGATTCGTAAAGGGGACATACACAATGAAGCTTTGGATGCGAAAAATAGCAGTAGCACTTATTGCCGTTATCACACTGGGATTATATATCCCGGATTTCGATATTGATGTGGAGGCCGAGCAGAGTAAAGAGACTGCTGGCCCTGACCTGCCGGAAAAAACCGATGTCTTGGATGAGGAGGAGTCGGCTCCGGTCACCAAGCCCGCCCTGGAGACAGAGCCAGACGTATCAACAACTGATAATACTGCCGCTTTTCTTACGGAACGGGCGAAAGAACAAGTGCTTTTCAAAATGGGGCCACGGATTGTGCCTAAGATGGAAGGTGAATTCCAGACCGTGATTTTCCCAAAAATGGAAGAGTCAATCGAGCTTATTCTGGCAAACGTTGAATCTGCAGAAGCTCCGAATGTTAGCATTGCGGGAGAACCTGCTGAGGGAACCGGCGAGCGGATTTTTAATCTCCGTGATGAACGCACAGGCCAGCTTGTCGCCAAGTTCCATGTGAGGCGGGACCGGCGCCCGCAGGAAGGGTACTGGTTCAACTTTCATTATCATGTAAGCAGTGATGGCTTTCAGAAGCATCACGATATTGGAGAAGTGTATTGGGATAAAAATACACCGCCGGAATGGATGGCTTGAGAAGGAAGTCTGGTCGTGCACCAGGCTTTTTATTTGCCAATTAAATACTTACCTGCTGCATATGTGCAACGAAGACTTGACGACAAGCAACGTTTTCTAATGTATAATGAAATTTTAGGAACTCGGATCACATGCACATGGCAGGAGATCTAACTGTTTTTTAACAGGAAGCTGCCGATATAATAGGAGAGTCGTTATGGACGAAGAAAACATTACACGGATTCATCAGGATGGAAAAGAATATATTTTGATAGGCACAGCACATGTTTCCAAACATAGCGCCGAGCAGGTCAAAGAAGTGATTGCAAGCGAACAGCCAGATGCTGTCTGTATTGAACTGGACAAGCAGCGCTACAAGTCCGTTACAGAAGGTAATAAGTGGAAAGAAATGGACATTTTTCAAGTAATTAAAGAAAAGAAGGCAACATTGTTGTTAATGAATTTGGCCATTTCTTCCTTTCAGAAACGAATGGCCAAGCAATTTGGCATTAATGCCGGCCAGGAGATGATCCAGGGCATTGAATCGGCAAACGAAACCGGTGCAGAACTAGTTCTTGCCGACAGGGATATCCAGATTACTTTTTCCCGCATATGGGGAACAATCGGGCTGAAAGGGAAAATGATGCTCTTGATGCAAGTCATTGGGGGTATCTTCAGCCAAGAGACGATTACAGAAGAAGAACTGGAGAAATTAAAGTCGAAGGATATGCTGGACAGCATGCTGGATGAGTTTACCGAGCATTTTCCAAGGCTAAAGAAACCGCTAATTGACGAACGGGACCAATACCTCGCCCAAAAGATCAAAGAAGCATCGGGCGATAAGGTTGTTGCTGTGCTCGGGGCGGCACACGTCCCTGGAATCAAAAAGGAGCTACATAATGAGCATGATTTGGAGCGGCTGCAGGAACGCCCGCCCAAGTCGAAAGTTCCGAAAATCATTGCCTGGACCATTCCGATTCTGATCTTGTCCGTTATTGCTTATACATTCTGGACAAACCCATCAGCAGGCTGGCAGCAGACCATAAGCTGGATTTTATGGAACGGAAGCTTGTCCGCCATTGGAACAGCCGTTGCATTAGGACATCCACTTACCATTCTAACGGCTTTTCTCGCAGCACCGTTGTCGTCGTTGAACCCACTGATCGCCGCGGGCTGGTTTGCCGGTATTGTCCAAGCACTGGTCCGCAAGCCAAATGTAGGCGACTTTGAACAATTAACGGAGGACGTTCATCATGTGAAGGGATTTTGGAACAACAAAGTAACCCGTATCCTCCTTATCGTGGTCCTGGCAAATATCGGAAGCTCTCTCGGCACATTTATTGGCGGCGCCGACGTGATCCGCTTGTTTTTCGAAAACCTTTAATCAGGTAGCGATCCAATCGAGTCAAACCGAGTTTTAAAATCGCTGATACAATAAAAAAGCTTGAGGGCATACTACCCTCAAGCTTTGTTCTCCAAATCCTTATCCTTCAGTTTGAATCCGATAAATTTCGCTTCAGTCATGCCCTCAACGGCATATTTGACCCCTTCTTTTCCGATGCCGCTTTGTTTAACCCCGCCGTATGGGTGGTTGTCCTGACGATAGGTGGAGATCTCGTTGATCCAGACACCGCCCATTTCGAGCTGGTCAGCGACCCTTAATGCCCGGTCCAAATTCTTTGTGAAAACGCCTGCCTGCAGTCCATAAATGGAATCGTTGGAATAGGTGACGGCGTCTTCTTCACTGTCGAACGGAATGACGGATACAATTGGTGCAAATACTTCTTCGGCAATGATTTTCATGTTGCTTTTGACGTTGGTCATGATGGCTGGTCGCAGTACGGTTCCTTCCCGGTTTCCACCAACTTCAAGTTTGGCTCCGTTATCAACAGCATCGTCAATCCATTGCTTGGCACGTTCAGCCTCTTTTTCGTCAATCATTGGCCCGATATCGGTATCTGTTTCTACGGGATCCCCAACTCTTAATGCTTTGGTTTTTTCAATAAACTGTCGCAAAAACTGGTCGTATACGGACTTCTGCACGTAAATGCGCTGTGCGGAGATGCACACTTGCCCTGAAAAAGCAAACGAGCCTTTTACTAACAGGTCAGTTGCTTCGCCGATGTTGGCGTCATCGAAAATAATATTCGGTGAGTTCGACCCGAGTTCCAGTGTTACTTTCTTGAATCCAGCAGATTCTCTGATTGAACGGCCAACAGGCAGACTACCGGTAAATGAAATTTTGTGCACTTGATCACTGTTGACTAGTGCCTCGCCGATGTCACCGGCCCCCATTAAGAGGTTCACTACACCATCCGGGATGCCAGCCTCCTGGAATAATTTAACAAGTTTGTAAGCGGATATTGGTGTTTTTTCCGCTGGTTTGAAAATGACGGTGTTGCCGGCAGCAATCGCTGGAGCAATTTTGTGTAATGATAAATTCAGCGGAAAATTGAATGGAGTAATCGCTGCAACAACGCCGAGCGGAATATGCTTGACAAGTCCGAGGCGCCCATCCCCATCAAGCGCTGCATCCATTGGTACCACTTCCCCGCTGATATGCTTTGCTTCTTCTGAGGCAAAGCGCAGAACCTGAATGGACCGTTGCACCTCCCCTTGGCTGAAGCTGATTGGTTTACCCGCTTCCTTGGTGATGGTTTCGGCAAACTCGTCTATTCTTTCTTCCAATAAATCTGCAGTTTTCCGTAAAATATCCGACCGCTCATGTGCCGGCATGTCCTTCATCGTGTTGTGGAATGTGTCAAATGAATTGGTGACAGCCTGTTCGAATTCTGTTTTGGATGCAAGCGCGATTTCTGCTTCCTTTTCCCGGGTGTACGGGTTTAATACGTCCATAGTATTCTGGCTGTCGTTATACTCCTGGCCATTTATGATGGAACCGATCATGGTGTATCATCCTTTCTGCAAACTAACAAATGATATCTCCGAGTTTTTCGGTCAGTTTCATGTTTTCACTGTAATCGACTGGGCAATCGATAAAGACTGGCTGATTCATGCTGACGGCTTTCTCCAGTGCTGGCTTCAGTTCTTCCGCCGATTCAATGCGCATCGCTTCAAAGCCGTATGATGCTGCCAGCTTCTGGTAGTCCGGGTTACCAAACTTAATGTAAGATGCCTGGCCGAACTTTTTCATTTGGTGCCATTCAATCAGTCCATAGCCCTCATCCCGCCACATGAGTACAATAATTGGCAGGTTCAGTCGTTTTGCTGTTTCCAGTTCGGCACCTGTCATCTGGAATGAGCCATCCCCGCATACAGCGACGACATTTTGTTCTGGATTGGCCATCTTGGCAGCGATAGCGCTTGGGACTGCTACCCCCATCGAAGCAAGTCCATTCGATATGAGGCATGTATTTGGCTCATGGCAATGATACATGCGTGCCATCCACATTTTGTGGGCGCCAACATCGGATATAGCAATATCTTTTTCACCCAGAACCGAGCGTAAATCGGCAATGATTTTTTGCGGTTTGACCGGAAAGCTCTCATCCGCCTGGAACGATTGGAATTCATCGATGGCCTGCTTCCGGACATTAGCCGCCCAGCTGCTGTCCTGCTTTTGTGTCTCGGCCGCGTCCGTCAATTGGTTCAAATTCGCTTTAATGTCTCCTAGTATATTTAGCGCTACCGGATAGTTTTCATCTGTCTCCGCCTCTTCGGTGTCGACATGGATAACCGGTGTTTTGCCGTCAGGGTTCCAATTTTTCGGCGGATACTCAGCCATATCAAACCCAACAGCAATAATTAAGTCAGAAATGTCAAAGCCACATGTAATGTAGTCTTTGCCGCCTATACCGGCTGTCAGAAGGCTGAGATCGTCCGACCATGGCAAGCTGCCTTTGCCCATAAACGAATGAACAACAGGAATCTGGCTTTTGTCGATGAATGCCCGAAATTCCTCTATTGCCTCCTGTCTGGCAATGCCATTACCAGCAAGAATGAGCGGGTTCTCCGCTTCCTTTATCATCTCTGCGGCCTGTTGAATCATATCCTTCCTTGCTTCCGTATGTGGTCTGTTCGCCACGGTAAGCGGTTCGCCGTCCACCTCCATACTGGCGACGTCCTCAGGCAAGTCGATATGTGTCGCTCCCCATTTTGCCTGTCCGGCGACTTGGAACGCTTTCCGTACTACTTCCGGGGTAATGGAGGCAGATTTAATCTGGGCATTCCATTTGGTGACAGGCTCATACATGTTGATCAGATCATAGTATTGATGGGATATTTTATGCTGTCGATCCAGTCCTGCCTGTCCGGTAATGGCAACAAGCGGCGCATGGTCCATATTGGAATTGGCGACCCCTGTCATCAGATTGGTGGCACCCGGGCCCAGTGTGGCCAGGCAGACACCAGGATTGCCGGTCAGCCTGCCATACGTTCCGGCCATAAATGCAGCACTTGTTTCATGACGTGTCACGATAAACTCAATCGGTGAATCGTAGAACGCATCCATCAGGTCAATATTTTCCTCACCCGGAACACCAAACACATACTCTACACCTTCCTGTTCCAGGCACTTCACGAGCAATTCGGCTACTTTCATGCTATCCATCCTTTGTATATTGGTGAAAAAATGTCGTATATGGCTTCCGTACCATAGCTTTCCTTAAAAAACACATAATTATGAGCAAAAAATTCTGCGTGACAAACTGGTTTCATGGTGAACGGGCATTTTCGTGGAAGGGCTTGCATAGGCTGTAGAAACCGTTCCTGGATGGAGGAATAACATGGATATTCTTAACAAGGTGAAGCATCACCGTGAAGAAGAAGAACAGTTAAGATGGGAAGGCACATTCGCGGAATATCTGGAAATCGTGAACGAGCGGCCAGAAGTAGCCCAGACAGCGCATTCACGTGTTTACAATATGATTAAGAGCTCAGGCTTGACTGAACGAGACGGCCGTAAAATGTATGATTTTTTTGGGGACGAAATTTTTGGCCTCGAAGATACGATTGAACGGCTTGTGGAAGAGTATTTTCATCCGGCAGCAAAGCGGCTTGATGTCCGGAAGCGGATTTTGCTGCTGATGGGTCCGGTCAGTGGTGGTAAGTCGACTATCGTAACCATGCTGAAGCGAGGGCTGGAGCAATACTCACGGACGGATGAAGGTGCTGTTTATGCCATCAAAGGCTGCCCGATGCACGAAGATCCACTGCATCTCATTCCCCAGCATTTACGTGATGATTTTTATGATGAATACGGGATTCGCATTGAAGGCAGTCTGTCACCACTGAATGCCATGCGACTGGAGAAGGAATATGGCGGGCGCATTGAAGATGTAATGGTGGAGCGCATCTTTCTTTCCGAGGATAAGCGCGTCGGCATCGGCACGTTCAGTCCATCTGATCCGAAATCACAGGATATCGCTGATTTGACCGGCAGTATTGATTTCTCCACGATTGCAGAGTACGGATCTGAGTCTGATCCGCGCGCATACCGCTTTGACGGTGAGCTGAATAAAGCCAACCGCGGAATGATGGAATTTCAGGAAATGCTGAAGTGTGATGAAAAGTTTCTATGGCATTTGCTGTCATTGACACAGGAAGGTAACTTTAAAGCTGGCAGATTTGCGTTAATCAGCGCCGACGAACTAATTGTGGCGCATACAAACGAGGCCGAATACCGCTCCTTCATTGCCAACCAGAAAAACGAAGCACTGCAGTCACGAATTATTGTTATGCCGATTCCATACAACTTGAAAGTAAGTGAGGAAGAGCGAATTTATGGGAAGATGATCCGGGAAAGCGATATGGCGCATGTCCACATTGCCCCGCATGCGCTCCGGGTGGCTGCGATATTTTCCATTTTGACTAGGCTGGAAGAATCGAAAAAGCAAAGCGTGGACCTCGTGAAGAAAATGCGTTTGTATGACGGCGACAATGTGGAAGGGTATAATCAGGTTGATGTTGAGGAACTGAAGAAAGAATACCCGGATGAAGGAATGAATGGCATTGATCCGCGTTACGTCATTAACCGGATTTCTTCTGCCATTATCCGCAAAGAAGTTCCGTCGATTAATGCACTTGATGTGCTGCGCTCTCTTAAGGAAGGCCTTGAACAGCATCCATCGATTTCCGATGAAGATAAGGAAAGATATTTGAACTATATTTCCGTTGCAAGACGGGAATACGACGACATTGCCAAAAAGGAAGTCCAGAAAGCATTCGTCTATTCCTATGAAGAATCAGCTAAAACATTGTTAGATAACTATCTGGACAACGTCGAAGCCTACTGTAATAAGACGAAGCTACATGATCCGCTAACAGGCGAAGAGATGAATCCGGATGAAAAATTGATGCGTTCCATTGAGGAACAAATTGGCATATCGGAAAATGCGAAAAAAGCATTCAGAGAGGAAATTTTGATCCGCATCTCTGCCTACGCACGCAAAGGGAAACGATTTGACTACAGCTCCCATGAACGCCTGCGCGAAGCAATCCAGAATAAACTGTTTGCCGATTTAAAAGACGTCGTTAAAATTACCACCTCATCCCAGACACCAGATGAATCCCAGCTGAAAAAAATCAATGAAGTCATTGCCCGTCTGATTGATGAATACGGCTACAACTCCGTATCAGCCAATGAATTGCTGCGTTATGTCGGCAGCCTGCTGAATCGGTGAGTAAAGTAAAAAAATAACAAGACTGATGCTTCATCGGTTCTTGTTATTTTTTTCTACAACCGTCCATTCGAGACTGGTTTGGATAACTTGTTTGCTTGCGAGTGCATAAACTGAATAAAAGGATGAGGAGGGAAAGTTGTGCACGAAGACAATAGGAGTTATACCGTTTCCCGGGAAGATTGGTCCCTCCATCGCAAAGGGTATCAAGATCAGCAGCGCCATACGGAGAAAGTAAAAGATGCAATCAAAAATAATTTGCCTGACTTGATTAGCGAAGAGAATATTATTATGTCCAATGGCCGCGATGTTGTTAAAATCCCTATCCGTTCATTGGATGAATACAAAATCCGCTACAATCATGACAAGTCGAAACAGGTGGGCCAGGGAGATGGTGACAGTGAAGTAGGTGACGTCATTGCGCGCGATCCAAATGGCGATAAACAGGGGCAGAGTGGTTCAGGTAATGGGAAACAAGCGGGAGATCAGCCAGGCAGTGATTATTATGAAGCCGAGGTGTCCTTGGCTGAACTGGAAGAAGCGCTGTTTAATGAGTTGGAACTTCCCAATTTGCAGCAGAAGGGTGAAGCAGATGTCACATCAGAGAAAATAGAATTCAATGATATACGCAAGAAAGGCCTGATGGGAAATGTAGACAAGAAAAGGACCATTTTGACAGCACTGAAACGCAATGCCATCAAAGGAAAACCACAGATCACCCCTATCTACAACGATGATCTCCGTTTTAAAACATGGAATGATGTGACCAAGCCAGAGTCAAAAGCTGTCATTCTCGCCATGATGGACACGAGTGCTTCCATGGGAAGTATGGAAAAGTATCTGGCCCGAAGTTTCTTTTTCTGGATGATGAAATTTTTGCGTTCGAAATATGAAAGTGTTGAAATCGCATTTATCGCCCATCATACCGAAGCGAAAGTCGTCTCGGAAGAAGCATTTTTTGCAAAAGGGGAAAGCGGCGGAACCATCTGCTCATCTGCTTATGAAAAAGCACTTGAGCTCATTGCTGATGAATATAATCCTTCCAGATATAACATTTACCCTTTTCATTTTTCCGATGGCGAAAACATCACATCAGACAATCCGAAATGCATCAGCCTTGTGAATGATATCATGGCACAGTCGAATATGTTCGGTTATGCTGAGGTGAACATGTACAATCGCCAGTCCACCCTGATGCGCACCTATAAAGAGTTCGAAAACCCGAAATTCCGTCATTATATCTTGAAAGGCAAGCAGGATGTCTACCATGCTTTGAAGTCATTTTTCCAAAAGCAAGAAGCTACTGTTTGAGCCTCCGTATGTGCGGGGGCTTTTTTTCATATAGTGGCAGCGGCTGCGACTAGGAAAAGGAGGAGCTGCAGCTAGCCTGCGCTGCCAATCTGCAGCGATAAAAGGCTAAACTACAGCGATTATAAGCAAAACTATAGCGATTCCCGTCATGCGCTTAATTGTGATGAATAGACGCAGGAAGCCCTTTAAATGCTAAGTCCTAAGTTGGGATTATTCCCGTTCGATCTTATATACGCCTCGGGATGTGCTTACTAAAAATTGGTGTCCGTTGAATTCATATAAGGAATTGTCCTCCAGTGGAATTTCGTATAATGATGAAGGAAGCTTCTGAGGTTCATTTTCATCTGTTTCCATTATTCCTTCACCATTTAGCTGCAATGCGTGCATCGGTTCGTAATCGTCAATCCTTCTGGTGTTGCGGTCGTAGGAAATTTCCTCCAGTGTCATCTGCGTTTCATCGAGGTCATCGAGTTCATGTTTGGAAATTTTAATCGTTTCCCCGTTCCATTGCTGTAACAATGAATGGAACTCTTCAATGGTCAAGAACTGGAAACCCATGATCATCCCTCCTGTTCTTAGTCTGAGCTGGTTGCAGGCAATCATACAGGAAGGGGCTGTGGCAATATTTAACTCGGTCTCGTGCTCCGCGCCGTTTGCTGTTAGCTGAAATGACATAATAGGTGGATTTTCTTATCGCAAGTTGTTCCGTCCATATGGGGAACCGAACACGAGAAGGACATACCGGAAGTTTGGAGGTTTTTATTTTTGCGGGCCAGGTATGAATCTCCCATACATACCGGGGGCATGCCCGGCCAGCGAGCGCCTTAAGTCGCCGCCAGACCAAAGATGGCTTAAATAATCCCTTGTTCCATCATAGCGTCAGCTACCCGGATGAATCCTGCGATATTAGCCCCGGCAGCCAGATTGCCTGGATGGCCATAATCCTTTGCAGCTTGCCGGCAATTTTGATAAATGGATTTCATGATTTCGTGCAGTTTGGCGTCCACTTCCTCGGATGTCCAGGATAGTTTGCCACTGTTTTGAGCCATTTCCAGTGCAGACACGGCTACACCACCGGCATTGACGGCTTTTGCTGGTGCGAAGAGGATGTCACTGTTGAGGAATACATCAATTGCTTCCAAATTGGATGGCATGTTGGCACCTTCACAAACTGCTTTGACACCATTTTCAGCAAGTAATTGAGCCGTTTCTCCGTCAATTTCATTCTGGGTCGCACATGGCAGGGCAATATCACAAGGAATCGACCAGATACTGCTGCAGTCATCAACAAATTGGGCATGCGGGTGCTTTTCCACGTAGCTGTAAATCCGCTCATTGCCGGCTTCTTTTAGTTGTTTGACGGTATCAATATTGATGCCTTCTTCATCATAGATAAAGCCGTCTGAATCACTGCATGCCACAACAGTTGCGCCAAGTTCGACTGCTTTTTCCATGGCATAGATGGACACATTTCCGGAACCGGACACAACCAGGGTGCTCCCTTCAAACGCAAGCCCCTTGTCCGCAAGCATTTCTTGTGCAAAGTAAATCGTACCATACCCTGTGGCTTCTTTCCGGGTCAGGCTACCGCCATACCTGAGCCCTTTCCCAGTCAGAACGCCAGGTTCAAAAGCGCCGCGGATGCGTTTGAATTGGCCGAATAAATAGCCTATCTCCCTGGAGCCAACACCGATATCACCTGCTGGCACATCTGTATCAGGGCCGATATGCCTGTAAAGCTCGGTCATAAAACTTTGGCAGAAGCGCATGATTTCTACGTCAGACTTCCCTTTCGGATTAAAGTCTGCACCGCCTTTTCCACCACCAATCAGCTGCCCAGTCAACGCATTTTTGAACACTTGCTCAAACCCAAGAAACTTCACGATACTGGCATTAACCGATGGATGAAATCTTAGCCCGCCCTTATAGGGACCGATTGCACTGTTGAACTGCACGCGAAAGCCGCGATTGACCTGGACCTTACCATTGTCATCCACCCACGGGACTCGGAATGTAATAAAGCGTTCCGGTTCCGTCATTCGCTCCAGTATGCCGTAATTCATGTACTCGGGATATGCAGTAAAGACAGGTACAAGCGAGTCAATAATCTCTCTGACCGCCTGAAGAAATTCTTCCTCGTTCGGGTTGCGCTGTTTGACCGTTTTATACACACCTGTGACATAATCCCGTGCCGCCTGTGTTCCCGTCTGTAAAATACCTTCTGTCGTCTCCATGGCATCGAACTCCTTTTTGTAAGATTACTGAAATCTGTATCAGCTTAACCCTGCCGTCCGTTTTCCGAAAAGTAACTGAAACGTATATAATTCTTTATTATATAATGAAATTCTGATTTTAACAACAATATCGAAAATTATTTATGAATTTTTTTACGAAATTCAAAGTGCTATTTTTACTAGACTTTTTGGAACAGCCTCGGTAACGAGTAAATTGTTTGGTCAAATTTTCCCCTTCGTATCATACACTGTAAAAAGGACATTTGGAGGGATGATGGTGACGGATACACGAGCGCTGAGCCGTGCGATTGATGAAATTACGGAAATTGCCTCGGGATTCGGCCTGGACTTTTACCCGATGCGATACGAAATATGCCCGGCCGATATCATTTACACATTTGGAGCTTACGGGATGCCGACGCGCTTTTCCCACTGGAGTTTCGGCAAACAGTTTCACAAAATGAAAACCCATTACGACCTCGGATTAAGCCAGATTTACGAACTGGTGATTAATTCCAACCCGTGTTATGCATTTCTTCTTGATACGAATAGCCTCATTCAAAATAAGCTCATCGTCGCGCATGTGCTTGCCCACAGTGACTTTTTCAAAAATAACGTCCGGTTTGCCGTAACAAGACGTGATATGGTGGAGAGTATGACTGCAACAGCGGAGCGGATTGAAAATTACGAGTTGATCCATGGAAGGGAAAAGGTGGAGCAGTTTCTGGATGCTGTTCTATCGATTCAGGAACATATTGACCCGTCTATTATGGAGCCGAGTGGCCCGGGCGATGGGAAGGATGATGAAAGGACCCCCGCCGCCAGTCAGGTGCGTAAAACGCCCTACGATGATTTGTGGAGTTTGGATAAGTCTGCCGAGTCAAACAAGCAGCTGCCCGCAGCACCAGCGACATTTCCACCCAAGCCGGAAAAGGATGTGCTGCTCTTTATTGAGGAATACAGCCGCGAATTGGATGACTGGCAGCGCGATATTTTGACAATGATGCGGGAAGAAATGCGCTATTTCTGGCCGCAGCTCGAAACGAAAATCATGAACGAAGGCTGGGCATCCTTCTGGCATCAGCGGATTTTGCGGGAGATGGATCTCACTCCTGAAGAAGCGGTGGAATTCGCGTCATTGAACGCCAGTGTCGTCCAGCCGTCCAAACAGCAGATTAACCCGTATTATCTTGGAGTAAAAATGTTTGAGGATATTGAAGCGCGCTACAACAACCCGACAGAGGAAATGCAGAGGCTAGGAGTGGAACCGGGGTCGGGCCGGGAGAAAATTTTTGAAGTGCGGGAAATTGAATCTGACATATCATTCATCCGCAATTATTT
Organism: Lentibacillus juripiscarius; assembly: GCF_042685205.1. Lineage (NCBI taxonomy): Bacteria > Bacillati > Bacillota > Bacilli > Caryophanales > Bacillaceae > Lentibacillus > Lentibacillus juripiscarius. The sequence goes on along the minus strand of NZ_JBHUNA010000021.1, from coordinate 46,862 downwards.
AACAAAAGACCTTGTTCAGCAGGAAGACATGTACCTGTTCGAGAAACAAGGTTCCGATTACACGATTACCGATAAGGAATATGAACAGGTCCGCGGCCAGCTCATTACCCAGCGCGTGAATGGGGGCTTCCCGTATATCACCGTCGAAAATGGTGATTACATGCGTAATGGGGAACTATATTTGATGCATGGCTATGAGGGAACCGAACTCGATCTGCATTATTTGGAAAACGTCCTGCCGTATATTCACCAGCTGTGGGGGCGCACCGTCCATATGGAGACCTTCGTGGAAGATAAGCGGGTTGTTTTCTCGTATAACGGGGAAAGAATTTACCGGAAGTTTTTGTGATCGGGCGGGGCCTCAACTGGTCAGGCTTGGAAGGATAAACTTTGATTAGGAAGTAGGCAATCGCCTGCTTCCTTATATATTTTAAATTAAATTTAGGTTATGATATATATGACTAAAATACGATATCTGAGGGGAAGAGGATAAATGGGAATTGAAGTCGATTTTACAAAGGAAGATGCTATTTTTTTTCTGGATATGACTAATTCACCTATAAGCCCAAACCATAAACCTGTTTTTTTTAAGAGAATGCCATTTTTTCAGTTACTTTCGGATAAAGAGTCAAGAGACTATAAAAGGTTTATTAATGTATATGACGCTATGAGAGAAATACTTTCGGAAAGAGACCGAGTCATTCTGGATTGTTCATACGGGTATCAATGCGAACCTTTAAATTTAAGACAGATTGGTGAAAAAATAGGTGTTACGCGAGAACGGACAAGGCAATTACGATACCAGGCACAAAGAAAAGTTTCTTACCGAATTAATAAATCGTTTAAATTTAAAAAACGCTTTCCTCGCAAGAACATTTGAAGACTTATCAAATAAAGGTTCTGTAAAGAAAAGGAGGAATCAGAATGAGGTGGCAGGAAGTAAGGGAGTTGTATCCAAGTCAGTTTGTTTTAGTTTCCATGCTTGATTAGAACAAGCTAGAATTATATTCAATAGTGCTTGGTTCCACATTAACTGGCCGTCTGTCCCGGATGTGGCTCTTATCGCATATGATGATAGCAAAACGCGATAAGGGATGTGATCAGCATGGGATTATATATGAACCGAGATGAACATCCATTGGTTTACAAAAATGATACGGCAATCCCTGAGCCGAATCAGGGGTATTTTCACAAAGATACATTCTCCGAAATGATCCAGGAACAGAAGGAAGTGAATAAGCAACTATCTAACGCCTTTCAGGAATTGAAAAAAACCCATCAGCAGCAAAACCGTGCAGCTGCGGGCAAATGGCAGGAAATTACGCGACAGTTGAACGCTTTGAAAGAACGGGAGGAAGAACAAGTTGTGTTTGAGAACCAGGCACTGGAATGGCTGCAGACGCTCGAGGAAAATAACAAACAGCTGGCAGCCATGCTGGAAACTGACGATACTCACAAACAGGAAACCGCTGCCCGTATCGACGCACTCAGCCAGTCGAACCAGGAGATTGCCGCGCGTCTGGCAGCTTATGAATCCTGGAACAGCGGTATAAAAGAGCATCTGGAAAAACTCGCTGAGCAGAACGAACAGCTGTCCACCCAGTTATCCGAACAGGATCAGACACAGGACAACATGCTTAACCGGCTGGGAAATCAGGAAGCCCTTTTGGAAAAAGTCAACCGGCAGATCAGCGAATTCCGGGCAATCCTGTATGAACGGAGCAGCCATCTGGCGGAAAAAATTGAGGACAGCTGCAAAGTAACCTCGTCGTACGTGTATAAATTGATGAGGGGTTCCGACCAGCCATTGACACTGCTGATGGATCAGAAAAAAGTAGAAAACGATAGTCGTGAATAATCGGTGCTTGAAAGCAGTTTAAAAGGTCTCGAGAGTATATCTCGAGGCCAAAAATCACCTCGAAAGCAGCCAAAAAGGTCACGAGAGCCCATCTCGAGGCCAAAAATCACCTCGAAAGCAGCCGAAAGGGTCTCGAGAGCCCATCTCGAGGCCAAAAATCACCTCAAAAGCAACCGAAAAGGTTTCGAGAGTCCATCTCGAGGCCAAAAATCACATCGAAAGCAGCCGAAAGGGTCTCGAGAGCCCATCTCGAGGCCAAAAATCACCTCAAAAGCAGCCGAAAGGGTCTCGAGAGCACTCCTCGAGGCCAAAAATCACCTCGAAAGCAGCCGAAAAGGGTCTCGAGAGCACTCCTCGAGGCCATAAATCACCTCAAAAGCAGCCGAAAAGGTCTCGAGAGCCCATCTCGAGGCCAAAAGTCACATCGAAAGCAGTAAAAAAGGTTTCGAGAGCCCATCTCAAGGCCAAAAATCGCATCGAAAGCAGCCGAAAAGGTTTCGAGAGCCCATCTCGAGGCCAAAAGTCACATCGAAAGCAGTCAAAAAGGTTTCGAGAGCCCGTCTCGAGGCCAAAAGTCGCATCGAAAGCAGCCGAAAAGGGTCTCGAGAGCCCATCTCAAGGCCAAAAATCACCTCCAAAGCAGCCGAAAAGGTTTCGAGAGTCCATCTCGAGGCCAAAAATCACCTCAAAAGCAGCCGAAAGGGTCTCGAGAGCCCATCTCGAGGCCAAAAGTCACATCGAAAGCAGTCAAAAAGGTTTCGAGAGCCCGTCTCGAGGCCAAAAGTCACATCGAAAGCAGTCAAAAAGGTTTCGAGAGCCCGTCTCGAGGCCAAAAGTCGCATCGAAAGCAGCCGAAAAGGGTCTCGAGAGCCCATCTCAAGGCCAAAAATCACCTCCAAAGCAGCCGAAAGGGTCTTGAGAACCCATCTCGAGGCCAAAAATCACCTATATCCAGGCGCTATAAACGACCTTCAGCTTCCAATGCAAAAATCGCTTTATTCATAATAAGCCCATCGGTTTGTCCCTTTCTTTGTATAGTTATCATCTAATATTTTCCTTATCCTTTTTTGGTATTTCACTACTTGGCACCATTCCTGAATACTGCGTGTCGTAATCTTATGTTCCGGAAACAGTAGCTTAAATTCCTCAACTGCCCGCACGACAGCCATTTCAACGATTTCTTCATGCTCACATTCTTTACAAACAAGTTTTCTCCCTTCAACCGCAGTGGAAAAGGATTTGCATGCTAAGCAAGTAATTCCTTTTCGCACGTCCCCATACGTATAGGATGGCAGCTGCTTATAAGGCGAATCCTCTATATGAAGAGAGATCAACTTGTCTGCTATCCACTTGTGTTTTTCATTTAAATGGGAAGGCGTTGAATTTAATTTATTCAGGTAGTTTTTGATCTGGGTTGGTAAAATCATTGGCTTATCAAGAGGTGCCTGGTATAACGTAAATTCCGGATTGATAAAAACCAAAGAGGCGTCAATTGGAAGATTAATTTTGTCTTTGAGGAGTAGCTGTCGCAGTAATGATTCGCTTCTGCTTAACTGGTGCAGAGGATTTGTAATTTCATATTGAGGCAACTTAATAAATTTATCTGCTTCGTAATTATAATCCTCTTCAAAATTCTTCACTTCAAACAAATGAATTTTCCTGGATGAGATGAGCAGCGAATCAATTTGAAAGAGCGTGTTATTAACTTTCAGCAGCAGGTCATTTAATATGAAACAGTCCCACGTAAGCTTTTCAGTTAATGAATCAAATTGGACCTCACCTTCATAGCCCTTGGTCAAGTTTATGAGATGCTGCTTATCCTTTGAAGATAAAGTCATTCGCGTATCCAGGGAGCTTAGTTGTTGCAGTTCTACAGGTTTCGTGCGTGTTTTGTATGGCAATGGCATGTCCCACATCCTTTCTTTATTAATATCTATCATACTAAATGTTTGCAACTTTATATAGTAATTTATTAAATTAATTGAAAAATAAAAAAGGAAATGGAAGATAAATGTCGAATCATTAAGAGAGTGGCATAAAGCCCGCGCTTTTTGCCCCAAAAACTACTCGGAAGGAAGGATGTTATGAAGAATGCAGATAGAACAACTGAAAAGGTGGTACCATTTGCACAGTCAACGTTCAGTGCAAAAGCATTTCGGCATGATTACCCGGTTTCAGATGATGTAAAGGAGGAATTGCTCCTCGAAGTCTACAAGGATTTCACGCATTTTTTGTTAAAACGTTACTTTGCTGTGTACCAGGAGATGCTAAGTGAATTTATCGACGATCACCAACCGCGGAAGGAAAAACGGCAAGCACTGGAGCATAATCTATTTTGGTGGAAATTAATGTATGATTCGGCAGGAGCAGACGTTACTTTCACAGAAGACTACATCGCCGAAAACGATCAGCAATTGCACAATAAGCCGCTTATCACATCCTGGCTACTGGAATGGGATAAGGCAATACCGAAGTTTTACTACGTCGGCTATAAATATAATGATCGTGTCCTTGTCGTTGTTGACATGCTGACAAATGAAACACTGGATGTCATTGTATATGCCCCAGACGCTGTACCGCCAAAAAAAGGTGAAATTGTCATGGGTACACTGATCCCAGTTGGTGATGCACTATATTTTCCAATCATTGATTTCTACCATTTTGATATGGAAGCCAGTAAAGATTTGGCACCCCCCATTATCCACAACTATGAAAAGCATTCGAATACCTCCAAGTATGAAGCATTTATCCACGTATTATCTGTGGCACTGCAAATAGAGCGTATCATCTTCCAGGAAAATCAGCAGAAAACACCTCTTGAATAATTTAACCGTCAGCGCATCCCCAGCCTCAGCAATTTCCTAGTTGGATATGATGTGATTTTTTCCACGCGATCAAGCGTTCTACCATTTGGAATATAAGTAAGCAGTAAATTTCTCATCTCCCTATTTACCCAACCAAACATCATTAATCGTACAGATGATCTTGCATTTTAATGCAAATAAACCCGTATCACTATAATAGTGGTACGGGTTTTTATCTAACACAAGCTTCACATCCCACCCAATCTTTTTCTTGCTGATATCGTCTAAGCGGTAATCGGTGTGTGACTTGCTGCCCTTGCAAGTCCGTACACCGGCATATTTCCATAAATTGCTTCATAATTGCCTTTTGGCACAACGTATGTCTCGTGGTAAATCCCGACCGCATAGGTATTCCCAATGCAGCTCCCTGATCATCCCTGGCATCGCTTGTTTATAGTTTTTGCAAACGATTTTTGCTATGCTGAAGATAAGAATGCAAAGCAAAGGACGGGGCAGCGGATGAAAATTGATATCGTGGCAGTCGGAAAACTGAAGGAGAAATATTTGAAGCAGGGCATTGAAGAGTACTTGAAGCGGCTCAGCCCGTACGCGAAAGTTCAAATCACTGAAGTTGCTGACGAAAAATTACCGGAAAATATGAGCGACGCGGACGTGCGTGCCGTGCAACAGAAAGAGGGCGAACGCATCTTAGCCAAAATTGCCAGCGATGCATACGTCATCACGCTGGAGATCAACGGGAAAATGCTGACCTCCGAGAAATTCGCCGCCAAACTGGACGAGCTCGCCACCTATGGCAAAAGCAAAATTACCTTTGTCATCGGCGGTTCCGTCGGTATCAGTGAAGACGTGCAAAAGCGAAGTGACCTTGCCCTATCCTTCTCGAAAATAACCTTTCCCCATCAAATGATGCGAATGATCCTGCTGGAGCAAGTGTATCGGGCTTTTCGGATAATGCGGGGGGAACCGTATCATAAGTGAGGTTAAAATCATGGGGGACAGGAACCCTGGTCCCCCACTGGATTTAAGCCTCAAATTCCTTAATTTTTGCATCCGGATTTAACACTTTTTCTGCCTTAAAGGCTGCTAACGGTTCCTCATTTTTGATTTTGTTGACCCAATCATGGTTAGCCAGGGCGCCTTTACCAAGGGTAATCACATCGCCCTTCCCTTTCTCAATCATACTTCTCGCTTTTTCAGGGTCTTCTAAATGTCCATTAACTATTACAGGAATACCGCCGTATTTTTTCGCTAGAGCTGCAAGTGATGTTTCACTTGTGTCGAATGCGGGCGCCCATGCTTTATACTCCGTCACATGGATATAGTCAAGACCAGTTTGACCTAATTGACCAAAGATGACTTCAGCATCCCGTTCTTTTCCTGCCCACTTATGTGTGTAATCATTTGGTTTCGCTTGTGAAATTCTGATACCAATGGTAAAGTTCTGCCCAACTGCTTCTCGAATTGCTTTAGACACTTCCTCCATTAAATGAACCCGGCTTTTCGTTGAACCACCATATTTATCCGTACGTTGATTTGTATAATCAGTTAGGAACTCGTCAAGAAAATAGCCATTGGCACCATGAATTTCAACCCCATCAAAGCCTGCTGATTGGGCACGTTTAGCAGCATCAACAAACCCGGTTACGACTTCTGAGATTTCTTCTATTGTCGCTTCCCTTGGAGTTGGAAACAAACCCTCGCCTCCATACATTCTTAATTGTTCTCCTTTTGGCTGAATAGCAGATGGGGCCATTGTTTCTTGAGTAAAACGATTTCCTTGTGAAAGGGCCCCTGCATGCTGTAATTGCATAAAGATTTTCGCTCCTGCTTGATGAACAGCGTCGACAACTTTCTTCCATGCTTGAGCCTGTTCCTTATAAGCGATACCTGGTTGATTAAAATAGGCTTGGCTATATTTATCATCAATATAAGTTCCTTCCGTAATGATTAGCCCGAATCCACTCTGGGCAAAAGAAGTATAGTACGATACCATCTGGTCGGTCGCTAACCCTTCAGGTGATGCACTAACACGCGTCATTGGCGCAACACCAATCCGATTATCTAATGTTGTATTGCCTAATGGAACAGTCTCAAATAATGATTTTATGTCTCGCATTGTCAAAACTCCTTCTTTTATATAGGCTCAAAGCTTATTTTTATTGCAGTCGAATGAGTGAAATGGGCTCTCGAGTCCTTTTCGACTGCTTTCAAGTGCCGTTTTGGTCTCGAGAAGGGCTCTCGAGACCTTTTCGACCGCTTTCAAGTGCCGTTTTGGTCTCGAGACGGCCTCTCGAGTCCTTTTCGACCGCTTTTGAGTGCTGTTTTGGTCTCGAGAAGGGCTCTCGAGTCCTTTTCGACTGCTTTTGAGTGCCGTTTTGGTCTCGAGAAGGGCTCTCGGGCCCTTTTCGACTGCTTTTGAGTGCCGTTTTGGTCTCGAGAAGGGCTCTCGAGACCTTTTCAACTGCTTTTGAGTGCTGTTTTGGTCTCGAGAAGGGCTCTCGAGACCTTTTCGACTGCTTTTGAGCTCTGTTTTGGTCTCGAGACGAGCGCTCGGGTCCCTTTCAGCGGTTTTCGAAGCTACACACCAATCTTCCAAGGCGGAGTATATGATTAAGTGTGTTATATGTTCGTATATCAAACAGAAAAAGCATTTATGAAATTCATTCGCGTAATAAAATATTTATCTAACATTCTCAAATTCCACACCATTCCACCAGGGATATCCGGCTTTTGTCTGCTGATCTCGTCATTAATCATTTGATCATCAAGCGTTTCTTGGGACGGATGTGGATTTTCTTAACTACAAAAGTAGCACATTACACTCTTCGGCTTAAAGCAACCTGTTTCAGGGCCATAGGGACAGGAGCCTTGGACCAGGGTTCCTGTCCCTGTGGTCCTTTAGCCACGTCATTTTCTCCCTTGACATTATAGTTAAACGGGTATAGAATTCTTTGGTGTTCATTTTTGAACAGTTTAAATTTGGGTTGTTTCATTTGGAACAATTGGGAAGAATAAACCGGATGAATTTTCCTTTAAAGGCGGGTGAGGATATGGATAAAGATATATATGAAACAAATCGGCCAATGGCACTTATGCAATCATTCTGGCAGCTGCAGAAATCAATTATGACACAGGTTAAACAGACAGCCATCGACAATGAACTGTCCATTCCGCAATTTGCGATCCTTGTCATGATGCAGCACAACAAGCAGATATCACAGAAAAAATTGCAGGCCCGGACACATTATCCTAAAAGTACGTTGAGCCATGCGATAGAAGGGCTTGTTCAGGCCGAACTGCTTAACCGGACACATGTTGAAGGCAATCGAAGGGAAATGAATTTAGCATTAAGTGATCGTGGCAAGGCACTGCTTGATGATATGAAATCACAGGAAGACGGTGTGCACAGCCGATTCAAAAATGCCGTCGATTCATTTACAGAAGAGCAGTTTGCCGACTTAATCCATATGCATCAGCATATTGTAACGTTTTTTGAAGGTGGTGAAACCGAATGATCAAGATTCTAAAAAAGCTATCCCCCTATAAATGGATGCTGGCACTTGTAGTTCTACTTGTCTTTGCTCAGGCTATGTCGAACCTCTTATTGCCAACATTGATGGGAAACATCGTTGATAACGGCGTCGTTGAAGGAGATATCTCCTATATTTGGGAAGTTGGCTTGGTTATGCTCGGTGTCTCTGCACTGGGCGTCGGTGTCGCTGTTCTGGCGAGCTTTTATTCCTCGAAATTTGCCATGGGGCACGGGCGTGACATTCGCAGGGATGTATTCAGTCATGTTCAGACCTTTGCATCTCAGGAGTTTGATGAAATTGGGGGAGCTTCCCTTATCACAAGGACGACCAACGATATTACTCAAATACAGCGCGTAATGATGATGCTGCTCCGTATGGTGATCATGGCACCGCTCATGATGGCTGGCGGAATCATTATGGCAGTTTCCAAGGATGCCAAGTTATCACTTGTTGTCCTTGGGGTTATGCCATTTTTGGCAGCGGCCATTATCCTTATTTTGAAAAAAGGTATGCCATTGTTCAAGGCCGTCCAAAAGCGTCTGGATAAATTAAATCTGGTCATGCGGGAAAATTTGACTGGTGTACGTGTCATTCGTGCTTTTAACAAAGAAGATGCTGAATCAGACCGATTAAAAACAGCTAACACCAATTTGACCGATGTGACGATTAAGGTTAATAAACTGATGGCTTTCTTAATGCCACTTATGATGCTACTTATGAACTTAACGGTCGTTGCGATTATCTGGTTTGGCGGCATCCGTATTGATGGCGGAAATATGCAGATTGGCGATTTGATGGCGTTTATTCAGTATGTCATGCAGATTATGTTTTCCCTTGTGATGGCATCTATGATGTTTGTCATGCTGCCGCGTGCAGCCGTTTCGGCCAATCGTGTTAACGAGGTGCTCCAGACCAAGCCGACAATCACCGATAAAGATAGAAGCGCTAAAACAGGATACGCTAATGAGAAAGGTTCATTGGAATTTGATCATGTGACATTCCACTATCCCGGCGCAGAAGAACCTGCGTTAAAGGATATTGATTTCCGGTCAAAACCCGGTGAAATTACGGCGATTATCGGTGGGACGGGATCAGGAAAGTCCACACTAGTCAATCTGATTCCACGCTTTTATGATGTCACAGAAGGATCCATCCGTCTGAATGGAGTTGACATCAGAGAAACCAATCAGGCTGATGTTCGTTCACGGATCGGTCTTGTTCCCCAAAAAGCGTTTTTATTTTCCGGCACAATTGCCGACAATATCCGTTACGGAAAAACGGACGCCTCCATAGAGGATGTTCGCTGGGCAGCTAAAGTCGCCCAGGCGGATGATTTCATTTCCGATATGGAGAACGGTTATGATACCAATCTCGATCAGGGCGGCACTAACCTATCAGGTGGACAAAAGCAACGTTTGGCCATTGCCAGAGCGCTTGTCAGACGTCCGGATCTTTATGTTTTTGATGATAGTTTCTCAGCACTTGACTATAAAACAGATGCCAAACTAAGGCAAGCTTTGGAGGATGAAGTGACTGATGCATCCATCCTTATCGTGGCACAACGAGTCAGTTCCGTTATCAATGCCGACCGGATCATCGTCCTGGATAATGGACAGGTAGATGGTATTGGCACACATCAGGAACTGCTGGCATCCAGTGACACCTACCGTGAAATTGTCAAGTCCCAGTACGGAGAGGAGGGTATCGCATGAGTCAGCCAAACAAAAACGCAAGTCAATCAATGGCGACACTGAAGCGGCTCCTTGGCTATCTTGCGCCAAGACGCACGCGGTTAGTCGTCGTTTTGATTGCTGTGATGTTAAGTACGTTATTTGCTGTTTTGGGTCCGAAAGTAATGGGGAATACGGTTACGGAGGTATTCGAAGGCGCCTATGCAAAACTAACGGGTACCGGTGAGGGGGTTGATTTTGTCCAAGTTGGCAAAATGCTCCTTCTGCTCGCGGGCTTATATATCTTCAGCAGCTTGTTTACGTTTATGCAGCAATATTTAATGGCAAGTGTCGCTCAGAATACGGTATATGACTTAAGGGCTGACATTTTTAAGAAATTGGAAAGGTTGCCACTTAACTACTATGACAGTCATTCGCACGGGGACACACTGAGTCGTGTGATCAATGATATCGACACTATTGGTAATACGCTGCAGCAAAGTATCACCCAGTTCATCCGTTCCATGGTGATGCTTGTCGGGATTACAATTATGATGTTAACCATCAGCCCGTTACTGACGCTTATTGCCATCGTCAGCATTCCTGTATCATTGTTTGTGATTAAACCATTTTTAAAAAAGTCACAGAACTATTTTACCAACCAGCAACATTCACTTGGTAAGCTGAACGGTCATATCGAGGAAATGTATACCGGCCATCAGGTCATCAAGGCTTTTGGTCAGGAGGCGCATGCACAGCGGACATTCGACGATATGAACGAGGAGCTTTACAATGCCGGGCGCCGGGCCCAGTTCATATCCGGGATTATTAATCCGGTAATGACGTTTATTGGAAACTTAAGCTATGTTCTGATCAGTATTGTCGGTGGTCTTTTGGTGACACAGCGGGCTATTTCCATCGGGGATATTCAGGCATTCATTACGTATACCAAACAATTCAATCAACCGATTAATCAAACAGCCAATATTGCTAATGTTATTCAGGCAACCATTGCAGCTGCGAGGCGGGTATTTGATCTCCTTGATGAAGAAGAGGAAATTGCTGAAACAGCATCAGGAGAAGTTTCTTCCGCAGAAGGTGCCGTTACGTTCAACCATGTCGCATTTGGTTATGATGACGAATTATTGATGGAGGATTTGAATATTGACGTCAAGCCCGGAGAGATGGTTGCCATTGTTGGACCAACCGGCGCCGGCAAAACAACAATGATCAATTTATTGATGCGTTTTTATGAAGTAAATGCAGGTTCTATCGAGGTCGACGGTAAAAACATCCAGTCTATGTCGCGGCATGATCTGCGTGCACAATTCGGCATGGTATTGCAGGATACATGGCTGTTTAATGGGTCAATCAAGGATAATATCGCCTATGGTAAACGGGATGCTTCCGAAACCGATGTAATTGAAGCAGCCAAATCAGCCCGCGCTGACCAGTTCATTCGAACATTGCCAGATGGCTATGATACGATTTTGAACCAGGATGCCTCCAATATATCCCAAGGTCAAAAACAGCTGCTTACGATTGCCCGAGCGATATTGGCTGACCCACCAATCATGATTCTTGATGAAGCGACATCCAGTGTCGATACACGAACAGAAGTCTTTATTCAAGAGGCCATGAAACAGATGATGGAAGGCAGAACCAGCTTTGTCATTGCCCATCGGCTGTCTACCATACAGAATGCCGACAAGATCCTTGTTATGAATCAAGGGGATGTCATCGAACAAGGCACACACGACGAATTGCTTGAACAACAGGGCTTTTATGCCGATCTATATAACAGCCAATTCGCCGATGAACAGGCTGGGTAATGATCCAAGGGGCTGGGATATAGCTAAAACGTTTAACACTAAAGATGAATGATGGCCAGAAGAGTCTAGTACAATGTTAAGATAGGTTTAAACAATAAAAAATCCGAACTGATTCGAAAACCAATGGAAGCATTTTGAATCATCGTTCGGATTTTTCTTTTTTAAACTTTAAAATTTAGGGCAGTAAACATGTAAGGAAAATACATATATGAAATTATGATAGTATCATAAAATCTTGTTAAGTAAAAAAACTAAAGAAGCAACATATTTAAATAGGAAAACCTGCATTCATTGCAGGTTTTCCTACCTAACCAATTCGTTTATTCGTCTTCCTCGTCTTCTTTTTCGAATTCATCATCCTCATCGTCATCGTTATCCTTAACTTTCATAGCATTAGCAATAACATCAGCGATAACTGTATTGTCGATCGTACCTGCTAGTTTAGAAGACTGAGGTCCATATGCTAACACGGGTACGTTAACAGCAGTATGACCAGTAGTGGTCCAACCAATGAGAGCGCGGTTACTGATTACATCTGCTACTCCGCTTCCAGCACTTTTGGCATTTTTAATTGTTTTGATTTCCTCTTGCGTTAATTCTTTAATTCCTGTGTACTTTGTGATTACATCTTTACTATTCGTTCTTTCATAGTTTAATTGATTACCGATATACTCTGATGTACGTTTAACATCGTGAAGCACACCTTTATTGAAACCGTAAGTACCTTTAGCACCGATGGACATACCACCAGTTTCATGGTCAGCAGTTACAATAACAAGTGTGTTTTTGTTTTCTTTAGCAAACTCTTTTGCAACACTAACAGCATCGTCAAAAGCTAACGTGTCATGAATATTTGCAGCCGGGTAATTAGCATGTCCAGCATGGTCAATACGTCCGCCTTCAACCATTAGGAAAAAACCTTCTTTATCATCTTCTACTACGTCCAACGCCTTTTCAGTCATAGCAGCTAAATTTGGTTCTTCTGTTAATTCGCGATCCAATTCATAAGTCATGTGGCTATCATTAAATAAACCTAATAGTTTACCAGAGTCAGCGTCTTCCAAGTCATCCTTGTTACCTAATACTTCATAACCTTTTTTCTCAGCTGCTTCCATTAAATTTTTCCCGTCTTCCCGTCTGCCACCTTGGTCTTTTGGAAGGAAGTGACGTTTCCCGCCACCAAGTAAAACTTCAATATCATGATCTAATAACATTTGTTTCGCTATAATATTTTCTTTATTTCGATCATCTATATGGGAAGCAAATGCTGCTGGTGTTGCGTGTGTAATTCTTGCTGTCGATACTAGTCCCGTTGCCTTTCCGGCCTTTTCAGCCTTTTCAAGTACTGTTCCTACATTAAAATGCTTTTCATTTTCAGAGTGTTCTTCTTGCCTCGGCGCTTTTCCTAGAACACCGTTATCCGTTTTATGTGAAGCTGAAAATGCAGTCGCAGCAGCTGCTGAATCCGTAACAACATTATCATGCGAGAAAGTTCTAGCGAAGCCAATGTTTTTGAATTCGCTCATCGTTAAATCGTTAGCACCATATCCTTCTCCCTTAAAATAAGACGCTGCGGAAATTTGATTTTGCCCCATGCCATCGCCAACTAATAAAATGACGTTTTTAGCGACACCTTGATTTGAACGATGATCACCATTCTTTTTCGCCTCAGTCACATCTGAATAAAAAATTGCTGTTGCAGTAAGAACACCTGCTAACGCTACACCACCAATAAGTTTAAATGATTTTTTCAAAATTATCCCCTCCCATTCATTTTATAATTACAAGCTAACAAACGAATATTAAGTCACTATTAAGAGAAAATAAATAAACTGTAAATTTGTTTAATAAACGAGGAAGAATCTTTTGGTAATAAGGTGTTATCCACCCCCGCCAGCCCATGCTCGAACTTTCTCCTGGAGCTGTTGCTTTTGCTGCTGGAATTGCCTTACACGATGTCCGTTTGCTCCGGATGGATGAGGAAAACCGGTTAAATACGTATGGTTGGGTAGCATCTGTTCCTCCGCCAATCTGACAATTGTTTGCTCCACCGTTTTTCCAAGTGGGATTACAAGTGCAGGCGGATGAATTTGTGCTAATTCGTCCGGGAAAATATTGTAGGCATAATGCTTTAATAAAGCCGAACGATGGATAGGCGGCTGATGTCCAGTATAGTTTTTTCCTTTTATAAACACGGGATATTTAATAATCGACGTTGTATGAAGGAAGTTCCTGCTATTTCCGAATAGATCGGCTGAACTCGGGATGCCGAGTGCGTTTGGAATGCCGCACTCATCAAGCATGTGCAAGAGATTCTTTCGCATCGAACCGGCGAATCGGGCTGCTTGTTTTGCTTCGTTCAAGCATGTTTCCACCGTATCACCAGATGACAGGCTGTCCACAAATTGCTCAAAGGCAATTTTCATTTGCCTCCATCCCGGAGTAATCCCAACGATGACGATTTTCGCAGCTTTATTGATAGAGTCATTATGAGGAGCATAATACACACGTATGTCGCCACTTTTTTCCATTAATAAAGACGCTGTTAATAAATCCTGTTTTGTAAGTGGTCTGTCATTGGACAGTGTGCCAATGAACGGTAAAAAGTGCTGAATTGATGTATGTAACAAGCTGAATTCTCCTTTGAAACGGAAAAATAAGTAACGACAAAATTTTTAAGAAGATATTTCAGTTTGTGCAAAACTCTGGTAATCTATAATAGGGTATAATTATTTTTAGGAAAGATGTGACTAGGCTGCGTCCTGTCTTATGAAATGCATCAGCAGGAGCACCGGAATCTTTTCTGCAAAACTTCAAGGATAGGGATGAAAAAAATGAGCAACAAACATACGACAACAGACGTTATCATGATTGGTGCCGGAATCATGAGTGCAACATTTGCTACATTGTTAAAAGAATTGGCACCAGATTGGGACATTACCATTTTTGAGAAGCTCGAAAATGGTGGAGAAGAAAGCTCTAACGTTTGGAATAATGCAGGAACAGGACATTCTGCACTATGTGAGCTTAACTATACGCCCGAACAGCCGGACGGATCAATTGATACCAGTAAAGCACTGAACATTAATGAAAAGTTTCAGGTGTCCAAGCAGTTTTGGTCCCATCTTGTGAACAGTAATCGGATTGATAACCCACAGGACTTTATCATGCCGTTGCCTCACATGAGTTTTGTCCATGGGGAAGATAATATAAGGTTTTTAAAAAAGCGATTTGAAGCACTCTCAGGCAATCCGCTGTTCAAAGGGATGGAATTTTCCGATGATCCGGAGAAATTAAAGGAATGGATTCCGCTGATCATGGAAAACCGAGCTGATAATCAGCCAACTGCAGCAACGAAAATCGACGACGGAACCGATGTCAATTTTGGAGCACTCACGCGCAAATTGATGGATCACTTAAAACGTCAGCAAGTTCATATCAATTATAATCATGTGGTCGATGATATTAAACGTACGGAAGACGGTGCGTGGGAAGTAAAAGTGCGCAATTTTGAACGTGGTACGCTCGAAACACACACGGCTAATTTTGTCTTTATTGGTGCTGGTGGAGGAGCCTTGCCGTTACTGCAAAAAACCGGCATCCCTCAAAGTAAACATGTCGGCGGATTTCCGGTAAGCGGACTATTCCTTACTTGCAACAACCCGGATGTTATACAGAAGCATCAGGCAAAAGTATATGGCAAGGCGCCAGTCGGGGCTCCGCCAATGTCTGTACCGCACCTTGATACACGGTATATCGATAATCAGAAATCATTGCTATTTGGCCCTTTTGCTGGCTTCACACCTAAATTTTTGAAGACGGGTTCCAATATGGATTTATTAGGCTCTGTTAAACCGAATAATGTCCTTACCATGTTGGCGGCAGGTGCTAAAAATATGCCATTAACAAAGTACCTGATTGGACAGCTTATGTTATCGAAAGAACAATATATTGAAACGTTACGTGAATTCGTTCCGGATGCTAAAGCAGAAGACTGGGAAATTGTGACGGCAGGCCAGCGCGTACAAGTGATCAAAGATACAGATACTGGCGGTAAGGGCACCCTTCAATTTGGTACCGAAATTGTCAACTCTGATGATGGTTCTATCGCTGCATTGCTCGGTGCGTCCCCGGGTGCTTCTACCTCGGTTTCCATCATGCTTGAAATCATTGAGAAGTGTTTCCCAGAGCATGTAGAGGAATGGGCACCAAAAATAAAAGAGATGGTTCCTTCTTATGGTGTGTCATTGAAGGATAATCCAGAACTTATCCATGACATTCAAACGAGAACCGCTCGGATGCTGGGCTTAGTGGATGAAAGCCAGGAAAACCCGGTTTAAAAAAATAGTGATACGTACCGATTAGCCCAATTTCTATTTATGTGATTTTGGCGGGTGACTGGTTAATCCTAGCTAAACTCGGCATTTGCTAAAAGACGAGGCAAATGTTTTTCTAATCAAAATAAGAAGCCCGAATCAGTAATGTCTGATTCGGGCTACTCTTTAAGGTGTTTGCGAATTAACTTGTTTTTCTTTTGTTTTATTCTTTCTGGTTAAAATTGTTTCAACTACTATGGCAACGAGTGCACCAAATACGAGTCCGTTACTTAATATCGACACTAGCACTGGCGACATTTCCGCGAATGCTTCGGAAGGGATAAACATAATACCAATTCCTGCAAATAATGATATGCTAACAACCCGGAACAGAATCTGTTTATTTTCAACTGCTTCAAATTCTTGAAGGGCTAAACTAATGATGCTGGCGAAAACCGGAAAAATGGCCGCATATCCAACAGCTTCAGGAAGTGCTGCAACAAATGCAGTAAATGGCGGAAACATGCTGATCACTACAATGAGAAGGGAACCAATGATAAAGGGTTTTTTACTAGTTATTTTTGTTGTTTCAATAAAGCCTGCTGAACCGGAGATAGGTACAGCTCCTATTGCCGAAAATAAACCACCCAACAACTGGTTGATTCCAGAAATAATCCCAGTTTGCTTCAAACGATTTTCTTCAACCGCAACATGATGGCGTTCCAATACTTGTTGAACCACACGTACGGTAGCTAACATATTAGCAAGCAGCAATAAAGTTATAAAAATGACCACTACGATCATGTTAGGCTCAATCCTTGGTGAACCAAATGCAAAGACTTCCGGCAACTTCATAAATTGATTTACTTCTGTAACAGGCTTCGCAAGGCCAAAAACAGAAAATAACAGCCAGCCGAAAATAATGCTAAACAGGACTGAATAATGGCCAACCTTGGGTATTTTCATAAAGCAATAAGAGAGTATAATAATCAACAATGAAAGTAAAAAAACTACCGGCTGAACAGTATGATGCTGTCCGTTAAGCCCAAACATTCCTTGCAAAAAAGAGCTGCTTAATTGTGCCACCAAAAGAATCAAGTATATCCCGACAATCGTTGGGGTGAACAAGCGTGCTAGTTTTTCCACCAGCCCAAAAACACTTAAAAGAATAAATATAACTCCGCTTAACAAAAAGGCATACTGCAAAACCCGTAATGTTTCGGCATGCGATCCAAATAAAACGGTGCCTAATCCGGCATATAAAGTAAACACACCCCACCAAAGACCTGCAGGGCCCTCCTGAATTGGCATATGGTGTCCAAATAAGGTTTGTAAAATACCTGCAAGTCCCAGAACGAATAATGTCCGCTGTACGAATTCGATTGTTGCAATGTCATGGAGTCCGTAGCTGGAGGCGATGGCAATCGGAACAACCACACTGCTCATTAATATAAATAAAGCCCATTGCAGAGATGAAAAAATAACCTTCAATCTTGCTCTACTCCTTTTTTGGCAGATAAGAAAGTATATAGACTTTCTTATTTCATAAGTGCAATTAGAAACATGTACAATCATAAAACGAAATAGTCCAATGAATCAATTAATATATTTTATATAAATGAGTTAATTTCATAATTCAATATCTACCTTTAAAATACGAACAATTAGGTTATTGTGTTTGATTTCCACTTCAGGCGGACGCTTTCACCACTCCGGGTACAAGTGCGACATCTGCTTAAGCTTCCTTTGGTCGCTTTCGCAGTGTCTTCTTTGCCGCGGGCGGCTGATGAGCCTCCTCATGCTCGTCGCGTTGCAAGTGTGGTCGTGGATGCAGCACTCCTCGCAGGTCGAAGCCTACTCATGGAAGCTTTACTTTGGGCTAACGCCTTGCGGGGTCTCATCTAGGCCTCTTATCCCGCAGGAGTCGTCCGCCTTCCGTTCCAATCTTCTAAGTTAGAGTACGAGTGATTAAGTGTATTTTCAGTTATAAGTTCGTATATTAAGCAAAAAAAGTATTTATGAAATTCATTAAAAACATGAGAGGATAATAATGGATTCACATTTAGTTGAAAAATGAAAAAGTAAATTTCCTGTGCCTCTATCATTTTAGTTAAAAATTTTGTAATCTATAGATATAATGTTTGATAAAAAAGGGGCCATGCATCATGAATCTTGCACAGTTATATAGGGAAAAACATCATACAAAAGAGGAAGCGCTTACGTTTATTCAGCCGGAGTCTGATATCATTACCCCCATTCTTGCCGGGGAACCATATGCATTGATGAAACAACTGGAAACATATGAGGGGCTAGAGGGCAATCGCCTGTTTCAAATGTTTTCCACCCGTGATGTGCTGGATGTAAACCCTGAAAAGCTTAAAATTACTAGCATGTTTATGGGGGCGGCGGAACGGAAGGCATTTCAGGAAGGAAAAATTGATCTTTTGCCAAACCATTTTTCCGACTTGCCAAAAATCCTGCAGCAAACTGCCAGAAAGCCAGTGGTCATGGCTGTTGCGTCACCAATGGATGAAAATGGCTATTTTTCCCTGGGGACGAATGCGGACCATATAATAGCGATGCTGCCGTATGCTGAAACGATACTGCTGGAAGTGAATGAATACATGCCGCGCACGTACGGGGAGAACCAAATCCATATTTCGGATATTACTGCTTTAATCGAGCATCATCAGCCAATTCCAGAGGCACCGGCTGCACCGCCCCAATCGGGAAAGGACAAGCTGATTGGCGAACACGTTGCCAGTCTAATCAAAAACAGGGATACCCTGCAGATTGGCTATGGATCCATTCCAAACGCCATTATGGATAATCTGAAGGACTATCGGAATCTGAGCATTCATACCGAAATGATTCCCGAAAAAGTCATTGCACTTTATGACAGCGGGGCAGTGACCAACGAAAATAACCCATTCAAAAAGGGGAAAATGACAGCGACATTTGCCTATGGGTCGCAGAATCTTTACGACTTTCTCCACGAAAACCAGGATATTTATATGCTGCCTGTAAATAAGACGAACCATGTTGGCCGATTACAGGATGCGGACAGCCTGGTAACGGTGAATGCAGGCGTGGAGGTCGATTTCCTTGGCCAGGTTAACTCAGAAATGGTTGGCGGGACGTATTGGTCCTCCACAGGCGGGCAGTCGGATTTTCAAGTGGCTTCCCGTCTGTCAGAAGGCGGACGAGGTGTAATCTGTCTGCATTCAACCGCTAAAGGTGACTCCATTTCCAAAATTGTGCCGGCCCTGAACCCGGGAACCCCTGTCTCCACCTCAAAAAACGATGTTGATTATATTGCCACAGAGTACGGCATCGCACGGCTTCGCGGCAAAACCATTCGGGAACGGACGAAGGCACTAATTGACATCGCCCATCCGAAGTTCAGAGATGAACTGACGTTTGAGGCAGAACGAATGGGATATTTGTAGAAGGTAGATACTATATAAGGGTCTTAGGTATGGGTGAATATGGAAGTGAGTCCTGCGAAGATACGCTGGATTAATAATAGTTTCTTTATAGGCTGCTGCCCTACTATTGAACCACATGGGCTCAGCCTTTTTGTACGTTGAAGGATGGATGCTCAATACCATTTTCACCTTATCCATGATTACTTACAGTTACTTTCACTGGCATTACGTGGTTATTTTCCCTACCATAGAAGGCAAAGCTATATAAACCACGCTTATGTAAAGGAGACGATCCCATGACTCGTGTGAATAACCAAATCATTCTGGCTGAGCGGCCACAGGGCATGCCAGATGACAGTACGTTCCAATTTGTCCAAAAAGAGGTGGCAAACGTCAGGGAAGGCCAGATTCTCATTAAGACGCTGTATGTATCCGTCGATCCGTATATGCGGGGAAGAATGGTGGATGCGGAGTCTTACATCGAACCGTTTAAAGTCAATGAAGTGATTGAAGGCGGCTCCATCGGCGAAGTCATCGAGTCTAAATCAAATAAGTTCCAAGAAGGAGATGTTGTGACCGGTATGTTTGGCTGGCAGGAATACTATGCTGCCGATGAAAATGAGATTCGGCAAATCGATCCGTCGATAGCGCCAATCACCACCCATCTAGGCATATTGGGTATGACCGGCTTGACTGCCTATTTTGGTCTGTTGGATATCGGAAAGCCGAAAGAAGGCGAAACGGTCGTTATTTCAGGAGCAGCTGGCTCGGTCGGCTCCACCGTCGGGCAAATTGCCAAAATTAAAGGTGCACGCGTCGTCGGCATCGCCGGATCCGATGAAAAAATCAATTACCTAAAAGAGGAACTTGGCTTTGATGCAGGCATCAATTACCGGACGACAAACGATATCGAACGTGACCTAGCGCAGGACTGCCCGGACGGGGTTGATGTGTATTTCGATAATGTCGGCGGGAAAATATCAGATGCGGTCATGACGCAATTGAATCGCTATGCGCGCATCCCGGTTTGCGGTGCTATTTCCACGTACAATCAGGAAGAACCGGATATCGGCCCGCGCGTGCAGCAGACTCTCATTAAGAAAAGCGCCCTAATGCAAGGTTTCACGGTCGCCAATTATGCTGATCGCTTTAAGGAAGGCGCCCAGCAGCTTGGCAGTTGGCTACAAGAAGGCAAACTGACATACCGCGAAACGATCCGCGAAGGTTTTGAAAATATTCCTGATGCTTTTCTCGATTTGTTCAAAGGAAGAAATATCGGGAAACTGCTGGTGAAAGTAGCTGACCGACAATATGAGTAAAGCAGAAAAGAGATTGAAGCGTGAGTCCTTTGCTGTGTCTCTGACTGCTTTACACGGGTTTCCGGCTGACTACATTATCGAATGAAGTCATTGAATCATTAACTGACGATGACGTTATAAACAAAGACCCAGCCCGCTCGTAT
Organism: Lentibacillus juripiscarius; assembly: GCF_042685205.1. NCBI lineage: Bacteria > Bacillati > Bacillota > Bacilli > Caryophanales > Bacillaceae > Lentibacillus > Lentibacillus juripiscarius. The sequence continues at coordinate 25,938 of NZ_JBHUNA010000021.1, read as the reverse complement.
GGGGCTGGGTCTTTTCATAAGTTGTTAAAATGGAAATTCCCTTGGTTTCTTCTGCACCGAAATCCATTTTCCTTCTGTAAATTCATCCACAATATGCGGGCTGCCGAAACGGCCGATACCGCTTTGACGCATGCCTCCGAACAAGGCCGTTGGTTCGTCATGAACCGGCTGGTCATTAATGTGTGTCATGCCGAATTCCAGTTCTAAAGCATGCGCGCGTGCCTTTTCCTCGTTTTCGGAAATAATGGCAGAGCTTAAGCCAAATTCAGTATCATTGGCTTTAGCAATGATATCCTCATCTGATGCGGCTTTCACAATCAAAGCAATTGGTGAGAACATTTCCGTCTGAGCCAATTCACTGTCATTATCCACATTACCGATGACAGTTGGCGTTAATATGTTGCCAACCTGTTCTCCTTCAAGAAGGATGTCAAAGCCGGATTCTTTAGCTTTCTGGATATTGGCTAGTGACTTCTCCATTTGTTTGTCATCAATGAGCGGCCCGACGACAACTTCTGGGTCACGCGGATCGCCGTATTTTATTTCTTTGGAACGGGCAATGAATTTTTCCACGAACGCATCATAGACATCCTCGTGCACAATCATGCGGTTGATCATCATGCAAATTTGACCCTGGTGCAGGTATTTACCGAAGATGGCGGCATTAACTGCTTTGTCCACATCTGCATCGCTCATGACGCAGAATGGACCATTGCCGCCGAGCTCCAATGCAACATCCTTCAATTGTTCACCGGCTACTTGTCCAATATGACGACCAACAGGTGTTGAGCCTGTAAAGCTGACAAGGCTGGCAGCTTCATGGTTAAACATGGCATCGCCAGTAACACTTGATTTGGTCAATAGCGATTGGAACACACCCGAAGGAATGCCGGCTGCTTCAAATGCCTTTGCGATCACGGAGCCGGAACTGAGACCGCACTTGAGATCCGGTTTGTGGACAACGGCATTTCCAAGTGCCAGTGCTGGTGCTATGGTGCGCATCGATAAATACAACGGGAAGTTAAATGGCGCAATTGATGAAATGACCCCTTTTGGCAGCCGGTAAAATTCATTCACTTTATCGGGGATCATTGATGCTTTTTCATCGAATTTGCCAACTTGAGTGATCATTGACAGCGATTCTTCCATAATTCCAACCGTTAAATCAAACTCTAGATTTGCTTTGACAGCTGTACTTCCTGATTCCAGTGTCAGGATTTCCATGATGTCGTCTTTATGATCCTTAAAATAGTTAATCGCCTTTGTCATGACCTCCTTGCGATGTTCGGCATCCTTGCCCCAGGTTTTTTGTGCCTGCTTCGCACTTAAAAATGCTTCGTTCACCTGTTCAAGAGATGCCAGGCTGACGGTTGCTAAAACGTCATTGTCATATGGATTTACCATATCAGAAGTTTTATTTTCCTTCCCCTCAACCCAATTGCCGTTGATGAAGCTTTTATTGAAATGCTGATATTGATTCATTGTTTTAGCCTCCTAGTTCTTGGATAGTTACACAAACGTTGTCACGGATGGCAACTGAAATCTATGAAGCTTTCAATTCAATTGTAGGACCAGGAAGAGAATGTGTCTATTTTTCTGTTTATATTGACACACCAGTGTCTTCAGTCATAGAGTCGCTCTCACCACTATAATCGTATAGAAATGAAAAAAAGTGCCATGTGTCATGACACTTTTTTTATATTTTCGATTATAGGGTAAAAGGAACCCCTCATGTAGCCTTTCTTCACCCTGTAATCTCCACACGGTTAATCAGTCGGGCAATTTGTTTCGGTGACTGGTCCATATTGTTTGCCAGCCAATGTTTGATGACGTAGATGCTTCCGCTGGTAACAAAGGTGCTGGCGTATTCGGAAATATCCGGATCCACTTCATTATTGCTCATCCAGTTTTTGATCAGGAATGTCCTGGCGACGTCCATAACACGCCGTTCAAAAGAATGATCGGCATTTTCGTTTAGGAGTGTCTGGCAGATGTCATACTTGGAAACGACGTACTCTAGGAGCTTTTCTGTCATCTGTAGTGCTTCCTCTTCCTGTTCGAAATTATATTGATTTAAATAGCTGTTTAAATCTGCAATGATTTCTTCCTCTATTTGCTCCAGCAAATGAAATTGATCACTGTAGTGGGTGTAGAAGGTGGAACGGTTGATATCGGCCTTTTTACAGATTTCTTTTACCGTGATGGCAGAAATCGGGTTTGTTTTTAATAAATTGATTAAACTATCCTTTAAAACCATGCGAGTATATTTCTTTCGACGGTCGAGTTTTTTGTTCATCAAATCGTCACACTTTCGTTTTAACATTTGGCAACACTTTCATTTCATATGTTGGAATTATTACGCATGTTATAAAACTGTTTGTTGTAAATCCAACACAGTGTCTTATATAATATTATCGTGTTCGAATGAATGAATCAAGAGAGGATGAACACCGATTAAAATGATAGCACGTGTTTTAAAACATAAAAAACTGATTGTCATCACCTTTATGTTTCTGGCGATTATCAGTGCGGTGGTGCAGTCTGCGGTAACAGTAAATCATGATATGGTCGAATATCTGCCGGATGATGCACCATCCACAGTGGCGATGGATGTCATGGAGGATGAATTTGACGGGGCTGTGGCCAACACACGAGTCATGATGAAGGACGTAAGCATCAATGAGGCATTAGCCTTTAAAGACGATCTGGAAGCAATTGATGGCGTCTCTGAGGTCACGTGGCTTGATGATGTGATCGATATCAAGACCCCGATCGAAATGGCAGATGCTGACACCGTCGAATCGTATTATGAGAACGGGAATGCACTGTTTTCTTTCCATGTTGAGGAAGGAAAAGAGGTGGAGACGACAGATGCCATCTATGAACTGATTGGTGAGGACAATGCCATGTCAGGGGAAGCCCTGAATACGGCGATATCACAAAAGTCAACAGGCCAGGAAACGACGTTTGCAGCAGCCATTCTTGTGCCGGTCATTATCCTGATCCTTTTCTTGTCGACAAGGTCATGGGCCGAGCCGTTGTTTTTCCTCACAGCTATTGGTGTTTCTGTACTAATCAACCTGGGAACGAACATCTTTATCGGCGAAGTTTCCTTTATAACCCAGGCGGTGGCACCGATTCTGCAGCTTGCCGTATCACTCGATTACGCGATATTTTTGCTGCATAGCTTTGCTGACTACCGGCAGGAGACAGCGGATCCGAAAGAAGCCATGCAGCAGGCGATGAAGCGGTCATTTCCGGCCATTGCTGCGAGTGCATCGACGACGTTCTTCGGGTTTACTGCACTCACGTTTATGGATTTTGGAATTGGCGCGGATCTCGGGCTGAACCTTGTCAAAGGAATTTTGCTTAGCTTTATCAGTGTCATGATTTTCTTACCGGCAATGACGCTGATGTTTTATAAGTGGATTGACAAAACAAAACATAAACCATTATTGCCGAGTATTCCGCATGTCGGAAGAAATCTCCTCAAATTACGTATTCCGGCATTGCTGGTGGTGATGATCCTAATTGTTCCGGCATTTCTCGCACAGGGCCAGACGGACTTTATTTACGGGACAGGGGAGCATCCGGAGTCGACACGAGCCGGCAGCGATGCCAGTGAGATTGAAGAGACATTCAGCAAGCATACGCCAGTCGTTCTCTTAGTGCCAAAAGGCGATATCGCCCGGGAAGAGGAGCTCGTGCAGGAACTTGATGATCTTAATCATGTGAATAGCATCGTCTCCTACGTCGGGAGCGTCGGAACAGCGATACCACCCGAATATCTAGGTGAGGCGGAAAAGGAACAGTTTTTCTCGGAGAACTACAGCCGGATCATTATCAATTCGACAACTGATACGGAGGGGGACGACGCTTTTGCCCTGGTGGAGGATGTGCGGACTATTGCATCTGACTATTACGGAGATGATTACCATGCCCTTGGGGAAAGTGTCACCTTGTATGACATGAAACATATCGTGGAGCAGGATAATAAGGTTGTTAATATACTGACTGTGGTCACGATTGCCATTGTCTTACTTCTTACATTCCGGTCGATTTCCATTCCGGTCGTGTTGCTTTTGACAATTCAGTCGGCTGTATGGATTAATTTGTCGGTGCCGTACTTTACGGATTCACCTCTTGTTTATATTGGGTACCTGATCATCAGTACGGTCCAGCTTGCCGCAACGGTAGATTACGCGATTTTATTGACTGAAGCTTATACCGTAAACCGGAAAGAGATGGGAGCGATGGCTGCGATTAAGAAAACAATTGACGAAAAGATCTTCTCGATTGGCGTATCCGCATCAATCCTGTCCAGTGTCGGGTTTATCCTGTGGGCGACGTCAACAGACCCAATCGTTTCGTCCATCGGGCTTCTGCTGGGAAGAGGAGCGCTGCTTGCGTTTCTACTAGTGGTACTCTTCCTGCCGGCCATGCTGCTTTTATTTGATCGGGTAATTGAAAAAACAACGTGGAAACCAAACTTTTATAAAAGGACGTGATGCTATGCGGCCAAGAAAATTAGCGATGATGATGATGAGTGTTATGCTGGTGTTTGGCTCGCTTCCTATAACCGCTTCCGCTGAAGACAATGGAAACGGGAAAAAGGCGAACACACAAACCGGCGAGTATAGCACGAAAGATGAAACAATCTACGGTAATCTGAATGCAGGCGGCACATTGCAAGATATGTATGTGGTGAACACCTTCCACGTCTCCAAGCCTGGTGAAATTGTAGATTACGGGGACTATACGAATGTGCGGAACTTAAGCAACTTAAAAGATATAGAGACCGATGGCAACACGATTCGCTTACAGGCGAAAGAAGACGAATTTTACTATCAGGGGGACATGAAAAAGAAGCCGCTCCCATGGGATATCAATATTACCTATGTGCTGGATGGTGAAGAAGTGGCGCCGGATGAATTGGCCGGAAAAAGCGGTCCGCTCGAAATCAAGATTTCCACATCAGAAAATGACAAAGCTGATTCCGTGTTTTTCGAAAACTATATGCTGCAAATATCGCTAACGCTGGATCCGGCGACATTTGAAGCTATCCAGGCGCCCAATGGAACGAAAGCCAATGCCGGAAAGGATACCCAGGTGACGTTTACCGTGCTTCCGGAAAAAGAGGAGACATTCATAGTATCCGCCAATGTCACGGATTTCGAGATGGATCCGATTAATATCTCCGCAGCACCGGCTTCCATGCCGATTGAGGATCCGGATTTAGGTGGCATGAAGGGCGAAATGCAATCATTATCTGATGCCATCAGTGATATCAATCAAGGTGTCGGTGATTTGAACAGCGGCATTTCCGAACTGAATTCAGGGGTCTCCGATCTGAGCAGTGGTTCCAGTGAATACCTGAGTGGCATTAGTGAACTTAATCAATCGTCCGCTGGGCTGGTCAATGGGTCTGCAGATATTCGTGATGCATTGCAAAGGGTAAGTGAATCTATGCAAGGAAGCTCTGATGCGCCGGACTTAAGCGAGCTTAAGAAATTGCCTAGCGGGCTTCATAAAATGTCGGATGGCTTGCGGGAATCCGCTAAAGGGCTGGAAAATTTGCGCGACAGTTATGATGATGCGTATGGTAAATTGGATGAAGCCATGAAGAAGATTCCGGATGATATTAAAGAGGAAATTGATGCGTTGCGTGAAAGTGACGCCGAAGAAAAAGTGGTGGATCGAGTGGCCAAGGCTTTTGAGAACGCCCAGAATGCCAAGGGAGCTTATCAGAAAAGCCAAAAAGTGTTTGGTTCCGTGACCGGTACACTTGACCAAATTTCCAGCGGTATAACAGAAATGGCTAACAACGCCGAAAAAATGGCTACAGAAGTCGAGAAAGGCATGGAAAACATGGACCAGATGGATGCACTTGCTGATTTGCAGAACGGATTATCCTCCCTGGCATCCAAGTACCAATCTTTCCATAGCGGCCTGGTAGATTACACGGATGGTGTCGGAGAATTGGCGGCTTCTTATCAGGATATTGATGCGGGCATTCAGGGACTGTCTGACGGTGCTACCTCTCTTAACAGTGGTGCAAGTGAGCTGAAAGACGGAACACAGGAACTGCAGGAAGAAACCAGCGATCTGCCTGGCCAAATGCAGTCAGAGGTGGATGAAATGATGGACGAATATGATGCCTCTGATTTTGAACCGAAATCGTTTGTGTCGGATAAAAATGAAAACGTCGAGGTCGTGCAATTCGTCCTGCAGACCGAGTCAATTGAAGTGGAAGAACCTGAATCAACAGAGGAAACTGGCGAACAGGAAGAAAAAGGCCTTTGGGACCGATTCTTGGACCTCTTCCGCTAAAGGACGCACAGGACAAGGAACACTTCGTCAGCGATACATCGCACGCAGAAAAAGCGGTTTTCTTTTTCAAGGACGTGCTAATGCAGGCGTAGGCAAAAACTATAAATTGGAAAAAGAAAGGCTTTCACTACATACTTGGTGAAAGCCTTTCTTTTTCTAAAATCCCAAAGTCCCAAAGTAAACACCGCACTTTTAAAACTCTTGTATTATTTTTTTGTTTGTGTCTTGCTCTGTTTAGTGGAACGATCGTTGACAGCGGTTATGTAGAAATCATTGCGGAATAGGTCGGGAATGATACGACATTTCCAAAATTATTGATCTTGTGGAAGAAGCGCAGGAATCCAAATCTTCGAAAGTCGATACCCTCGTATTTGACAAAACAGGCACCACTTATTTTTGTTCAATTCCTCATGATAATATAAACCATATACAAGACATATGCGGCAACTAGCGTCATTCCTTCCAATTTCCCAATCGTATAGTTAGTTCTGGAAAAAACGAGCAATACGCAGGTAAGGGCAATCATTAAAAGAACATCAACAAAAACCTGACTGTCAACGATAAGTGGTGAAATGGCGGAGGCGCTTCCGAGAACAAGTAAAATATTAAATATATTACTTCCTACAATGTTTCCGACTGCAATTTCTCCTTCTTTTTTAATGGCCGCTGTCACAGACGTAATTAATTCCGGTAAAGAGGTGCCGACTGCTACGATTGTTAACCCAACCAACGTTTCACTCATCCCAAATGAAACGGCAATGTCGGTGGCGTTATTTACAACCAGCCGTCCGCCAATAATAATTGCTGCCAGGCCGCCGATGGTTAGCGCTATATTTTTACCCCACGAGATAGGTTTTGTCTCCGAACTTTCCTGTTTGACTTTTTCCCGGCTATTTTTTGCGACTTCAAATAAATAGTACAAAAAGATGCCGAAAAAAAGCAGTAGAATAAATCCGTCACTTCTGGTAATCAAGTTTTCACTCAGGTGTTCAAGGCTCTTGTCACTAATGACGATGAGCAGAGCTGTACTTGCTAATAAGGTAAAGGGAATTTGCTTTTTAACGGTTTCGCTTTTCACTTTCAATGGATTTAAATAAGCAGTTAACCCAACGACAAGTGTGATATTAAAAATATTGCTCCCGATAACATTCCCTACTGAAACGCCGGAACTTTCCTGCAGTGCTGCAACTATACTGACAGTTGCCTCAGGAGAGCTTGTCCCGAGTGCCACAATCGTTAATCCTATTAATAAAGGGGAAACGTGCAATGCCCGCGCAATGTGTGAAGCTCCTTCAACAAAGAAATCAGCACCTTTTATCAATAAAGCAAAGCCTAAGATTAATAAGATATAGGCCATTATCGTTTGCCCCTTTCCTATAGCACTTATATTAGCCTGTCGCAATAAAAGGGATTTACCCTTATTCTGCGCTATTATGGTCATACGTTAAAAAAGATAACAATATTGAAACTGTACCGCAACTAAATAACTATAACTGTGTGGCAGTTGACATTTTTAGAATTTTTATTATATACTTAATTCAATAAGGTTGAATCAAACGAAACGTTAATGAATATAATGGGAATAAGTTGAACAGGTTTGGGTATCAGGCGTCAGCAAATTAAATGTTTGTAAACGGATTCATCAAGTACATTTTTTTCAATCATGAAAAGGAGGGGGATGCATGGGACGCTGGCCGGAGAATGTGCAGGTAAAGGAAGTTGGTCCGCGTGATGGCCTGCAGAATGAGAAAACAAGGGTGGCCACCGCGGATAAGGTTCATTGGATTAATATGCTGTCTGAGTCAGGTGTGAAGGAGATTGAGTACTCCTCATTTGTCCATCCGAAGTGGGTCCCGGCCTTATCGGATGCGCATGAAGTCGGCAAAAAAATCAAACGGAATCCTGATGTCCGCTATTCCGCGCTTGTGCCTAATATGAAAGGTCTGGAGCTGGCGCTAGAAACAGGAATTGACGGGGCATCGGTGTTCATGTCAGCAAGTGACACGCATAACCGGAAAAATATTAATAAATCAATTGACCAGACATTTTCGGTGCTGCAGGAAGTTGTCGACGAAGCGAAACAGGCGGGCAAACATGTGACAGGGTATGTGTCGACTGTGTTTGACTGCCCGTATGAAGGCCGGATCACACCAGAGTCTGTTATCCGGGTCTGTGATAAGCTGTTCGAATTTGGCGCAGATGACGTCTCGCTTGGTGATACGATTGGCACGGCTGTTCCTTCACAGGTGGAAAAACTGCTGGACGCCGTGCTTGCCCGGTACCCGAAGGAAAAAATCATTATGCACTTTCACGACACGCGCGGAATGGCAATTGCCAATATCATGACATCGATGGAATACGGGATTACCAGGCTAGACAGTTCCATCGGCGGGTTGGGCGGATGCCCGTATGCACCAGGTGCTGCAGGCAATGTGGCAACCAACGATGTGCTGTATTTGCTGCACGGCCTGGGAATCGATACAGGCATCAGCGAGCGGAAACTCCAGGAAGCAGCACTCTATATCCAGAATAAGCTGGGCAAGACACTGCCAAGCAAAACATTGGCGTCCGTTGTCAACCAAAGCTGATTCGGGTGGAAGTTTGGAAGTTAGCATCGGTCGCGGATGCAGAAATAATAATCAGAATCGCCGGCGATGGCTGGAGATACCCTCACCCGCATGCGAGCAGGTGGGGGTTTTGATTGATTTATCAGCGATTCCAGCTTTACCACCTTCTATCGGAAACCACTCTGTTTAGTGACAGACGCTCTACCGGTTGCCAGTTCGCGAAATTTGCTCTATTCTATGTAGGAAGGAATTTGATTTACTCAGGCGAAAGGGGAGAGCAGCCATTAATCTTGAAACAATAGGCCAGAAGCTGAAGCAAGCGCGTATGAAAAGTAAACATACACAACAGCAAGTAGCGGATCAATGCGGTATTTCCAAAAGCCTGCTGTCAAAAATTGAGAATGGCCAGACCTCATCCGCCGTTGCGACACTGTCTAAGATTTCCGAAGCCCTGGATGTACCGCTGTCATGGGTGTTGGACGGGCATCCGGAGACAGATCTGGTGGTCCTGCCGAAAGCGGACAGGCAAATGAATGCTGATGATGAGAATATGGGATACTCGTTTGAGCTGCTCGCCAATCGATCCCGTTTTACGCGGATTGAACCAACGATTGTTCACGTCACCCCAAAGGATTACAATATGCGCCACGAACCGTACACCCATTCCCAGGACGAGTTTATTTATATTGTTGAAGGTGCGATTGAGCTGTATTACGATGGTGAAAAGCACTATATGCAAAAGGGCGATACTAGCTATTTCAGAGGCGTGAAACCGCATCTGTTCATTCCGGTCGATAATGACGGGGCGAAAGTTCTGACGGTGTTTATCGACGACTGATAAACTACTCCCAATATCTTAAAAAACGCCTCCATCAGTGGGAGGCATTTTTTTGAATCGCGGTTTGAAAAAGCTTAACGGCATAGGAATCATTCGAATTTGTAAAAAGCATCTCCTCTATGCAAAGGAGATGCTTTTTTCTAAGGTTAACTAACGTTTGTTTGCTCTTTTGCTCGCTCGGTCTTATTAATAATGCTTGTTCCGACTAAATCACCTGCCACATTCAGTGCGGTACAGCCCATGCCGACAAGGACATCAATTGCGGTGAGGAGTCCAACGGCTTCCATTGGCAGGCCGAGCTGAGCGAACACGGTAGCAATCATGATGATGCCTGCACCGGGCACACCGGCAGTTCCAACCGATGCCAAAGTACCGACTAGCACGACTTGAAGCATTTCCGGGAAACTGAGCGGGTCGCCGATTACATTGGCAGCAAAAACGGCGGATACGGCAATTCGGATGGCCGCCCCGTCCATGTTAATCGTTGCACCAAGCGGGAGACTGAATCCGTAAAGGCTTTTGGACAGGTTGAGATTTTTGGCAGCATTCAGTGTCAGCGGCAGTGTACCCGAGCTGCTCTGGGTGACAAATGCCGTTATAATCGGCGTGCGGCCATGTTGGAAAAAGTCTTTAATATTAATGTTGGTCAGCGCCATAAAGGCAATATAGAAAATTAACTGTACAAGCAATGCTACGTACAGGACAGCGACCATATTGCCGAGGGAGAGCAGTGTATCGCTTCCCTGCTGGCCGACGATTTCTGCGACAATGGCAAAAATCCCAATCGGTACATACTGAATGATTCCTTTCATGATAGTCATCGTGGCTTCGTTCAGTCCATTGATGACCTTGTACACGGCTTCGCCCAGCTCATGGCTGGAATCGGATGAACGTAGCACTGAAATGGCGATACCGAATACAATCGCGGTAAAAATGATCCCTAATAAATTTAGCTCACTGAAAGCTGTAACGATGTTGTCAGGAACGATGTTTAAAAGAACACTGGCAACCCCCGGATTTTCCGGCACGTCAAATGACTCGCTCCCATCAAGCGTCATCCCTGTTCCCGGATTAAACAGGCTTGCCACTGCAATCCCGACCGCGATGGCAAAGGCTGATGTTATAAGATAGTAGATGAACATTTTTCCGCCCATTCGGCCAAGGCTCCCCAGTTTTGTCTGATTGACCCCGACAATCAGAGTGAATAGAATGAGTGGCACAATCAGAAACTTTAAGAGACGGAGCAGCAAATCTCCGAATGGCGCCAGAACGGCTGCATCCTCACCGAAAATCAGACCGATTACAACACCAAGGCCAAGTGCAACTGTTATTTTTGAGATGAGGGATGCTTGCAAATAACCTCTCCACATTGCTTTCATATTTTTCCCCCCTATAATGAATGATTCCTAATCCGATAAAACTAATGGGAATTATATGTACTGACATTACCTTGTATATTCCGAACTGTCAAAAGGAATGCTTCATTTTTCCTTAAAAGTGCGTGTTCAAGCGGGAGGATAAAATTTCCGCACCCGCAATCTCTAAAAAGGGAGCTATGCCGTTTCTGGACGTGCATGGCTCCCTTCATCTTCGTCATTTCTCAATGAACATCTGCGTCCAATATTTTCCTTCCTCTGTGTAGCCGACGCCAATATGCGTGAATGATTCATCAAGGATATTCTTGCGATGCTCTTCACTGTCCATCCAGGCATCAACCACCTGTTGAGGGTTGCGCTGTCCTCTGGAAATATTCTCTGCAGCTGACTGGTACGTGACATCGAATTGCTTCATCATGTCAAATGGGGATCCATACGTTGGACTTGTATGGGAAAAGTAGTTTTTTTGCTGCATGTCCATTGATTTATTTCTGGCTACGCGGCTCAACTTCTTATCTGCTTTTAGTGCGGACAGCCCTTGTTTGCTTCGTTCTTCATTCGTCAGTTCAATCACTTTAGATGCGTACTCGTTGATTCCTTGCTGTTTTCCATTATTGCCACTCCGCTCAATAGGCTTCTGTCCGGCCAGATCCTTCTTCATTCGTGGATTGTTTTCTCCGTCGTTTTCCCGCAAATTGCGTTCAAGCGGATCTTCTTGGCGCAGACGATTGTTGTCCTGACCATTTGGATCCCTTCCCTGGTTGTTTTCGGTCTGGCCAGGGTCGTTTGGCTCGCCATTGAATCTAATCTGCTGTGTTCCCGGCTCACTGTGATTACTGGACTGGTCAGTTCGGACAGTAGAAATAGGCAGCTGATTCTCATCCACTTCCGTCTTGCTTCGGTAATCTGCTGCATTTTCGTCGTCATTAGCATTGCACGCTGCCAGCACCAGCAGGCTGACACTTGCCAACATAAGAAAAAGTATTGCTCGTTTCATATGGCCGTGCTCCTTTTGTCAATTTTTACTTAGTATGGATCATCTTCGGCTAAACCATTCAAATCGACATGCTGGTCATGATCCATCTCATCAAGGGGAAAAACAACGGCTGTTTCCTGATCAGGATTTATTTGCTTCAAATAAACGGGAAAACCGTGATAATTGACGTTTACCATTGTAATCGAATGCATTATTTCCTGTGCACGGTCGGCTTCCATAAAAAATCTCCTTTCGTATGCAGCCTGGCCTCACCTCTATTTTTTGCCCGGGAGACGGGAATATGAATGGTGGTAAATGTCAGTCGGAGCGAGCAGACGCAAACGGCTTTGCCATCAGCTGGATATCAATTGGAAGCGCCACAAACATTGACACAACTCCACGAACATCAGCCTGATGATTGTGCTGCCTCATAAATTCCAGTAAAATAAAACGCAGATTATAAAAAAGAGCGTTTTAATGTTTTTTCAGGGGAGGTTTTGTGTTGACTGAAAGGGGGAAGGTTTTTCAACGTATTTATTATGGCTGGTTCATTGTGTTTATTGGCGGGCTAGGTATCTTTTTCTCCGGTCCTGGACAGACGTATTCGAATTCTGCTTTCATTGATCAGTACATCCAGGAATTTGGCTGGTCACGTACGGAAGTGTCCAGCCTATATTCAACTGCTACACTGATTGCCGGACTGACAATGATGTTTGTGGGCCGATTTATTGACCGGTATGGACAGCGGTTCATGATGGTAACGGTCGGAACCGTATTTGCTCTTGCTTGTTTTTTCAACAGCATGGTCTCCAATATGTTCATGCTGGCCATCGGATTTTTCCTTGTACGGCTGCTTGGCCAGGGAACGATGTCGCTCATCCCGAATACACTTACCGCGCAATGGTTTGTGAAAAAAAGAGGCCGTGCATTCAGTTTCATGACCCTGGGCAGTTTCGCCAGTGCGATGCTGTTTCCGATTATCAACACGTGGATCATCGAAACGTGGGATTGGCAGATGGCGTGGCGATTCTGGGGTGTGGCACTATTGATTGTGTTTGTGCCATTTGCACTGTTTGGTGTGCGCAACCGGCCGGAGGAGATGGGGCTTGAACCGGATGGCTCTCAGTCGGATGACGGCGAGTCAACCGAGCCAGCCGCCGGAACTGTACTCCCTGAAGCGAAGGAGGACTGGACACTGAAAGAAGCGATGCGGACGTGGGCTTTCTGGGGAATTCTGATTAGTGTTGGCATTCCGGCCATGATCAATACAGGCATTACGTTTCATATTATATCCATTTTTGACACGAATGGACTGTCACCAGCTATTGCTGCGATGGTGCTGAGCCTGATGGCTTTTGCAGGTATTCCGGTATCGTTTGTTTCTGGCTTCATTACCGAACGGATACCGACCAATTACCTGCTGGCTAGTGTGTTCTTTATTGAAATTATTTTTCTGCTCATGCTTTTGGTGACGAAAAACGTGATGATGGCGGTTCTGTTTGGCATCGTATGGGGTGCTGCGAATGGCCTTGAACGGATTGGCATGAACGTTATCTGGCCGGATTATTTTGGACGGAAGTATGTCGGCAGCATCAACGGGGTCGGTATGACGATGGTAGTCATCGGTTCGTCATTGGGGCCATTGCCGTTTGGTGCCGGGTTTGATATATTTCATAACTATACACCGGTATTGCTGGCATCCCTTGCATTTCCGGTTATTGGCATTCTTTGCGCCGTATCAGCCAAGCGTCCTGACAAAGCAAAACTGAACGCACATTAATTTTGAAAAAAGCGGTGAACATAATGCTGGAAGATACAGGAGAGCGGGTAATTCCTGAAAACATGAAAATAACGAATGAACTGCTGGTAGAGCATGTGGCTAGGTACCATTTTGCCAGCGAGCATGTGTATGGCCGGGTGCTCGACTTTGCCAGTGGCGCAGGTTTCGGCACACACATCCTTGCAAAAAAAGGGAGAAAAAGCGTATCCGAAGTTGTTGGGATTGACGTGGATCCGGACGCTGTTCAATATGCGCGAGGCACGTATTACCATCCGATTTCTGCTTTTACGGAAGGGGATGTGACTGATCCAGGGCTGCCGGACAAGCTTGGGCAGTTTGACAGTGTGGTCAGCTTTGAGACGATGGAACATGTCGAGGCGGAAGAGCAGTTTTTGGCAAATGTGTACACTTTGCTGAAACCGGGCGGCACTCTCGTATTGTCAACGCCGTTCGGAAAAGGCCGCGGGAAGCCGTGCGGGTCGCCATTCCATGTGCACCAGCTGACTGTGGATGAATTTACGCAGTTGTTTCCGGATTATACTTCTGTTGGTTTCTACTTTCAGAAGGGCGCGCTGATCAAGCCGGCAGATGATCATCATGGTGGTCATTATCCGCTTGGAATAGCCGTTTGTGAAAAATAACGGAAAAAACCCTGCCAGGGCGCTTGCACTTGGCAGGGTTTTTATATGATTATTTGTAGATCAATACATTACCGACCGTGTTATCTTTGCTTTGACCGATGACGCGGAACTTCAGTCCGTACTCAGGAACATCCCGGCCGGCGTCAACAAGACCCGGGTTGCTCCAGTCTGCGCTGTCATCGAATAATGGTGTGCGTTTCGTATAATTGTCTTTCATCGTTACACCTTGCAGGTCCATGTAATCCAGGAACATTTTCTCGGATTTATCGAGACTGAACGATGCATCATGTACCTGATAGCGACTGCTTCCTGTTCCTTTGTCACTCCATCTGACCGCACGCTGGTCAGCATCCACTACACCAAGGAACCCTTCACCCGGATGCTGGCCAGTCCAGTTGTTATTATACGATTCATCCACATACCAGACAACTAGTCCATCATCATAGGACATTAAGCTATCACCACGACGGATGTGGGCAAGACCTTCATCAACACCGTTGTGTGAGCGCCATTCAAGCAAATAGTATTGATCAGTTGTATGCGTACCATCATGCTTCTCAAAGCCGTTCAATGTGAATGAAGGCTCTGCTTCTGCGCCATCAGAAAACACTTCATTTCCGTCTGCTGTCACTTTTACATTGTCAACGAAAAATCCTGTCATATTAGTGGCCCAGTCAGTCATGGAACGGAACTGAAGCTGAATTTCCTGACCGGCATAGTTGCTGAGATCAATTGATTCATGGATCCATCCGTCACTTGAGCCTGTATAACCCGGCAGATTTTCTTTAATTGCCGGATATCCGCCTGAAGCGAGTGTTGAGCTAGTATTCGAGGTTGACAGGGATTCCCATGTTTCACCGTCATCTGTTGAAATTTGGACCATTGCATAATCCCAATCTTGTTCGATATCGTACCAGGCATTGAAGTCAAGTGTTGCATTTTCAGCGCCAGTTAAATCCACTGTTTTTACCATTTTATGATCAACTTCATCGCCTCTGCCGCCATAGTATTCAAATTCACCGGTTTTTGGGGTGTTTAATATATTAACTTTATCCGGCAGATTAACACGAACGGCATCATTGTTCGTGCCTTTGGTGACGCCTTCATCAAGAAGAACCGATGTACCTTCCCCCGTTATACCTGATGCGTCAAGGGTTGTGCCGCTTAGCCAATTGCCGCCGTGAAGCTCTTGCAGCATTTGTCTTGAATATGGGCTAATTCCAGGTGGCTCTGTTCCTGGAACATCTCCAGCCCAGCTGCCACTTGCCATCAGTGACCAATAACCAATTGCCTCACCCTCACCAGTGTAGTTGGTGTCATATTCATCAGGCAGCCCTAAGTCATGTCCATATTCGTGGGCAAACACACCGGCCGCACCGTCTTCCGGTTCAATTGTGTAATCATCTGCCGCTAATAGGCCGTCAAAACGGTCACTATCAGACTCTGCCCCCGGAACTGCAACTAAACCCAGTGACGAACGGTGTGACCAAATAGCGTCACCACCAAGTGAACCGCCGCCAGCTTCTTCGCCGACACCAGCGTGAATGACCATTAAGTGGTCGATAATTCCATCCGGCTCGTCATATACACCGTCACCATCATAATCTTCACGGTCCCAAGTGTCATAGTCACTTAGGTCAATACTTGGGTCTTGTGCAGCTTTTTCAAGTGCTTCATACACCAGCTCAGCAGCTGCTGCATCGTTACCATCTGGAGCCGGAACGTTTTTGCCATAATAAGCAGCAGGGTTATCAGCTGTGTACCAGCCTGCTACCGTTCCGTCGACGGTGTAGCTTCCTCCTGATTGCTGTTCATAATATTGTTTCATCGATATCAAATTTTCCCCATTCGGACCTTCATAGCCATCGTCACCAAAGATCATGTTTTGAAAATGGTCGTGTGTGTAGTTTTCGTACCACATGTCCGTTTCATCTGGTGTGATTGAGCTTTTTTCATAGTCCGGAAAGTCGATAGCTAGTACCAGTACCTTATCTTCCCGAACTTCCCCATTATAAGCCTCTTCTTCAACAGCGTCCACTTTGTTTTTCTTGGCATGTCCAAGTTTATTACCCTTTCCGTTTGTAAGCGGATTGTTGTTTTTCTTTTCATCATTTTTCATACTGGCGTCATTATTTTTTACCTGATTGACGCTCATTTTCTTGCTGTTTTCCACTTTAGATTGTAAGTATTTATTTAGTGCTTTGTTCGCCTCTTTTGGCGATGCATCTTGTGCAATTGTGCCTCTTTCCTTCAGCATCTCAATCAATTTTTCATCATTGGCGATCCCCAAATCGACTGGTGAACCAAGCTCTTGCGAAATGCCTGACTGCAAATCGCCATCAGAACCGTTGCCAGGTGCTGCGCCAGCGCTTGAAAGGCCAAGGCTTAGTGTCAGTGCAGCGGCGGTTGATAGAATAAATCCTTTTTTCATTACGATAAACTCCTCCCACAAATTATTATGTTGGCGTTATGGTGCCTGTCCGGTGGTCCTCCTTTTGAACACGCACTATCAGAAAAATGATAGAATAGTTTTTATCATATAGTCATAATTGAATATTGTAAATATTTAAGACAATTTACGACAAAAAAGAGGACAATGGACCTATTACAATAGAAGGTGAAATTGTTTCGGTCATTGTCCTAATATAGGCAAAAAGTCTTTTTTGGCTATTTTTGCGAGTATGTGTACCGACAAACAGGATGCCGCTCTACCTGCTTTAATGCTCACTTTCCAGTTCAGCTAATTTGTCCATAATCTGCTCGATTACCTCATCAGCAACGTCGCTGGAAATGATGTCTTCCTTGACCAAGCGCTCAACCGCCTCGTGTTGTGCATACAGGGAATGACGTTTCAGAGTGTTTTGCTGTTTTTCTTTCAGTTCCGGATGCTCCTGGAAAAGCTCCTCGATTTTTTCTTGTATTGTTTCAAGGTTATGCTGATAATCCTCCACAATCTCATTCGTTACCGTATCTGTAATGCGCAGATTGTCTTGGACCCGGCTGATTTCCTGGATGGCATTTTCATACCGGTACGCCTGTGCCAGCAATGTTTCATAGTCCTCATAACCTTCTTCCTGTTTGTTAACACCAAGCCAGTTGAGCACAGGCTTGATGGTAAGGCCCTGGCACACAAGGGAGAATAGCACAGCACTGAATACAAAAATCAGAATATCCTCACGACCGTCAAAATCCCTGGGAAGACTGAGCACGAGTGCGATCGATAAGGATCCTTTCAGACCGCCCCAATTCAAAATGTGTTTCCATGCATTGGGGATATTTCCGGTAAATAATGTGGTGACGTAGACAGCAACACTTCTGGCAGCAAGAACAATCAAAATAGCAGCGAAAATCAATCCCCATTTGTCCGCTACATCAATCCGGGTAATTTCCAGCCCGACCATTAGAAAGACAAGGGAATTAATCAGTAAGGTAACAACATCCCAAAAATTACTGATATTTAACTTGGTTGTTGGGCTCATGCCGATTTTGGCCCCGTAATTTCCTAACGTAAGTGCCGCTACGACAACAGCAATCACACCGGATGCCTGGACACTTTCTGCAAGTAAATACGTGCCGTAAAACAAGATGATACTAAAAATAATCTCGAGCGGATAATCATCAAAATATCTCGTTATCCGTGATGCGATGTATCCGGTTGCCCCACCGACGATAAGCCCCAGTGCGACAACTTTGATAAACTCCCATACCCCTAGCCCGACACCTTCCATCCCCATATCAGCATAGGTCAGGAGCGAAAATGCGGATATATTAAAGAGAACTACGGCAAGTCCATCATTAAATAAACTTTCCCCTTCAATGACAGTGGAAAGCCGTTTGTTGACGCCAAGACTTTTGAAAATCGATAAAACACTGACCGGATCAGTCGCACTCATGACAGCTGCAAAGACAAATGCGGCCGGAATGGTCAATTGCAGAAGCCACATGGACGAAAAGCCAATCACAACAAATGACAGGAAAGTTCCGCCAAATGCCAGTAATAGAATGGGCTTTTTGTTGTTAAACAGCTGTGAAAATGGCAGCTTTAATGCAGCTTCCCCCAGTAACGCAGGCAGAAACAGCGTAAGTACGGCAAAATTAAACACTTCACCTGCTGTTATAAAATCCTTTAATGGTTCAAGAAAAGGAATATTACTGAGCCCGATGACAGCCCCAATGATAACGAGGGCAATCGGATAAGGCCTTTTAAACTTCTTCGCGATAGCGGTAATCCCGGCTGCAATCATCACCAGTATAAGCAGGAGGGAAAAAATATGATGTAAATCCAGCTCTTCCACGAGAACAGCCTCCTTCGCTAAATCTCCATATGCTCTATTTTTACCCAAAATGCCATGAGAATGCGGTGAAAGAAATAAGAATCAGAAAAACACAGGTATGTCTTTGCCCGTGGAACGTGGATATCGGGCTGAGTACACGCATCAGCGTATGCTAGGCGGATACGGATATTCGTGGCCGGAATCAACCGGTCTGCAGCAAGAATCAACCAGTTCGTGGCTGGAATCAACCGGTTGGCGGCAAGAATCAACCAGTTCAGGGCGGAAATCAACCTGTTTGGAACAGAAATCAACCGGTCAGCGGTCAATATCAACCAGTCTGCACGAAATATCAACCGAAGTGCTTCCAAACGCGGGCTCAAGTGCAAATAGATGACATTTGTCACCTCTGCTACTTGACGTTTATGACTTATAAAAGTGATTGATTTTCTATATTCTATATAGTAGACATATGGACAAAAATAATTTACTCTCAGGAGGATATGATGAGCAGACAAAAACAAGCACAGTTGAAAAAAAGCGTCGCAGCTTTTGCTAATCCGGATACGAAAGCAAGCATACTGCAGCTCATAAACACGATTCCGCCGTTTTTCCTGATTTGGTTTCTGGCTTACCAAAGCCTGTCCGTTTCGATTTGGCTGACGCTTGCTTTGACGGTTCTGGCATCAGGGTTCGTCGTTCGCATCTTTATCATTTTCCATGACTGTACGCACGGATCATTTTTCAAAAATGGCAAGGCTAACCGGATTGTTGGGACGATAACCGGAATCATCACGTTGTTTGCTTTTGAAAAATGGAAACGGAGCCATGCGATACATCACGCGACAAGCAGCAATCTGGACAAGCGCGGGACAGGCGATGTATGGGTGATGACAGTTGATGAATATATAAATGCATCTTTTTGGGGCAGGCTGGTCTACCGGCTTTACCGCAATCCGATTGTAATGTTCGGATTAGGGCCGTTCTATCTTTATTTTCTTTCCAACCGTTTTAACCGAAAAGGAGCCAAACGGAAGGAACGATGGAACACGTACGTCATCAATGTTTCTGTTGCCGTCATCTACAGCCTGTTAATCTGGGCAATCGGCTGGCAGGCGTTTCTCATTATTCAGTTGCCAATCAGTTTTATGGCTGGGGCCTTGGGGATTTGGCTGTTTTATGTGCAGCATCAGTTTGAGGATTCCTACTTTGAAAATGAAGACGAATGGGATTTTGTTAAAGCTGCTGTTGACGGAAGTTCGTATTATAAACTGCCGAAAGTGATGCAATGGCTGACAGGAAGTATTGGGTTCCATCACGTGCATCATTTAAGTCCAAAAGTTCCGAACTACCATTTGGAAAAAGCCCATGAATCCACACCGCCACTACAGCAGGCTACCACAATCACATTAGCGTCCAGTTTAAAATCAATCCGCTTCAGGCTATACGATGAAGCAAACAAAACGTTTGTCAGTTTTAAAGAGGTTAAGGAGCTGCTCCGAAAGAGAAAACTCGGCATTCAAATGAATCCGGGACGATCCACTGTTCAGGAAAAATAAATACGATAACACCCAAACCCTTCTATCATGTATGGAAGGGTTTGATTTTTGTTATACTTAACGGAAGCAGTTAGGAGCGGTTGTTCAAAAAGTCCTCCTTTTTGAACACGCGTTAGGAGGACCGTTATGCAAAAATGGTATCATATTGTCCCGAAAAACACTGGGCTTAGTATATATGCGTGGATTATCTTTTGTATTCTACCTTTTTATTTTATTTTCCGAACATCTGGAACACTGGAAATTATATTCGGCATTTTCATGATACTGCTGTTTTTTACAGCATACAGCGTATCGTTCCTGTCAGAAGGCTGGACGGTTTACCCGGCAGTGGGGGCAGAAATGATTATAAGCGTCGTGATGACGGTGGTTCTTGGGTATGTTTACTTTGCACTTTTTTTGGCGTTCTACATCGGAAATATCCCGCATAAAGCCGGATTTATAACACTCTATGTCGTTCACCTTGTGACAACAATCGCCGCCGTTACGATTGGTTTTTTTACCCAAAACGAAATATTCCTTTCGCAGCTTCCATTCATTGTATTTAGCGTCATTGGCGTTATTTTGCTGCCGCTAACTATTTATTTCCGAAACAAGCGGGAAGCATTGGAAAGCCAATTGGAAGCTGCCAACCAAAAGCTTTCCCAATTAGTTGTTTTGGAGGAGCGTCAGCGGATTGCCCGCGATTTGCATGATACACTGGGACAAAAACTGTCTATGATTGGCCTGAAAAGTGATTTGGCAGGAAAGCTGGTCGATGTAAAACCTGCAGCAGCAAAAAATGAACTTCATGATATCCATCAGACTGCTCGAACGGCGCTAAAAGAAGTGCGTGAAATGGTGTCAAACATGAAAGGTGCCAAACTGGAAGACGAAATCACCCGTGTTCAGGAAATGCTGAAAGCTGCCCGGATTGATTTTCATTTGGAAGGAAGCCCAGAGCTTACGGACACACCTTTATTTGTGGAAAATGTGCTGAGCATGTGTTTGAAAGAGGCTGTAACCAACGTCGTTAAGCACAGCGGGGCGTCTTCCTGTACAGTCACCATTGCCCCATCAGCGGAAGAAGTACTGATCGAGGTGCAGGATAACGGAAGAGGGATGGCGAATAAGAAAGGTACCTATTCAGAAAACGGACTTCAGGGGATGAGAGAGCGGCTGGAATTTGTCAATGGCAGCCTGGATATTCAATCAGCCAATGGGACGACATTGACGGTTAGAGTACCGAATGTCATTCAGCGCACAGAACAGGAGGGGTTGTCGTGATACGCATTGTGATAGCGGAAGATCAGCGCATGCTGCTTGGAGCACTCGGGTCGCTGCTTGACCTGGAAGATGATATGGAAGTTGTCGGTAAAGCAAGGAATGGGGAAGAGGCAATATCGCTTGTGCAGCAGCAGCATCCGGATATTTGCATAATGGATATTGAAATGCCGGTAAAAAGCGGCCTTGACGCAGCCGAAGAATTGAAGGATGACCCTTGTAGAATCATTGTATTAACTACCTTTGCACGGACAGGTTATTTTGAGCGCGCAAGAAAGGCCGGTGTGAGCGGTTATTTACTCAAAGACAGTCCGAGTGAGGATTTAGCAAACTCCATTCGCACGATTATGAATGGGAACCGGATATATGCTCCGGAGCTGGTTGATATGGCCTACGATCATGACAACCCACTGACCGAACGGGAAGAACAGGTGATTAAGCTGATTGCTGACGGTAAAAATACAAAGGAAATTGCCAGTGAGCTTTATCTGACCTATGGAACGGTCCGTAACTATGTCTCCGTTATTCTTGATAAACTGGAAGTGACGAACCGGATTGAGGCCATTTCAAAAGTAAAGGAAAAAGGCTGGCTTCAGTAAGTGCACTTGTATAAGGGATGCCCCTAATCCAAAAACTAAACCATCATCATGAAAAGGGGGTAACCACCATGGCAAACAAGAACAATCAATTCAAGGAAAATAAAAACCACGGCGAGCACCGTAATGGGCGCAAGAGCCAGTATAAAAACCATAATGCCAAGGGCGGCCGTCCGAATGAATATATTAGTGAGAATGATGAATCGCTGTAGTTTTCGCAGGAATCGCTGCAGATTGCCATAAAATTCCCAAAAATCATTACAGTTCATAAGCATAACAGCCAAAAATTACAAAAGCGGTGTGATATAGTATCACACCGCTTTTATCAAATGGAGGAAGAAGGCATGCATCAAGGAATTTTTCTGGACCGGGATGGGGTCATTAATGAAGTGCTCAGCGATCGGGTGAAGTTTGTCAACAAACCCAGCGACTTCTATTTATTAGATGGTGTCGGAGAAGCTGTCAAAATGTTCAATGAGATGGGTTATTATGTTTTTGCCGTCACGAATCAGGGTGGAATTGGGCTTGGCTATATGAAGGAATATGCATTGGATGCGATACATACACAAATGAAAGCTGAACTGGCTGCATTTGGCGCGAAGATTGATGATATTGCCTATTGCCCGCATAAACCGCATGCTGGCTGTGCCTGCCGCAAACCACAGCCAAAGATGATTCTCGACTTAGCGGAAAAATATGATATTGCACTGGAAGAAAGCTTCATGGCCGGTGACAGGGAACCGGATATCACCGCGGGGAAAGAGGCTGGAACGACAACCGTTCTTATCGGACAACGCAAGCGCGAGCAGCAAAAGGCCGACGCCAACATGACCTTTCCGGATCTTTTGGCATTTGCCCGCTGGCTGCAAAAACAGTAATCACCTTTCATGGATTCGTCCTTTCTGGTCATACTAAGACATGTCGTTATTTTATAGAAACAGGAGGATGAATCCATGCTAATGCGTTTGATACTAACATCTGCTCTGGCACTGGTGCTAATGGCAGCCCCAGCAGGCACTTCTTTCGCATCCGACTTTTATAAAGGCTTTGCGGAAGATTTACACAGTAAACAGGAAGTGGAAGAGGATCGCAAAGAATCGTACAAACGGATTTTCATTGAAATGGAAGCCAAAGAGCTGGGCATCGAAACAGAAGGGAAAGACCCGGAAAAACTTGCCGAAGAAGTAGCTGAAACGAAAATAAAGCGCTCTGCCAAGGAACTGAACATTGACACAGAAGGAAAAGATATTAAAGAGCTGGCCAAAGAAGTCCATCACGCCGAAGTGAAAAAGAAAGCGGATGAACTAGGGATTAACCAAAAAGGGAAAGACCCACAGCTGCTGGCTGAAAATGTATATGAAGAGATGCTGAAGCAAAAAGCGGAAGAACTCGGTGTTAAAATGGTCGAACGAGATATCCGCGGGCTAAAAAAAGCTGTACTTGAAACAATCGTGAAGCAGGAAGCAGAAGAACTTGGTATTGAAGTGAAAGGAAAAGATGCACAAAAGCTGCAAGAGGAAATACATGACAAAAAGCTTTTTCAGACAGCAGAAGCACTCGATTTAAAAACCGATAATAAAAGCAATCGTGAGCTTTTCGACGAGATTATAACAGAGCATGCAGAAGAGGCGAAAGACAAGCAGCTGTTTCCATTTGAAAAGAGGAATGGTGATTTTTTCTGGAACCATCATGTGAAACAGCGTCCTTAATCCTCGAGTGAATCGGGGATTTTTTCATATTGGCAGGAATTTCAATGGGTTTGCCGAATATATAGAATAGGAAGTCAAAAGAAAGGGGAAAAGATAATGAGTGACAATGCACAAATTAAAGTGAATGACAATGGGCCATACTTGGTAAAAGGTAATGTTGAAATGGTGGATGCAGAAGGGAATGTATTTGAGACGAAGAAAGCTTTTTCCCTGTGCCGCTGCGGTCATTCCTCGAACAAACCGTTTTGTGATGGAACCCATAAGAAAATCGACTTCGAAAGTGAACCGCGTGCAGAATAATTATAAACCCTTCTATGTGTTGCTTAGCATAGAGGGGTTTTTATCACTCTTTTTCCGAAGATTTCCTGAGAAAAACAAGATCATGAACAGTTCGTAAAACAGCATAGTTGTCATCATGGCCGCTGTTTGGAATAATAATAAACGTAAACTAAAAAATGAAGGAGATGGACTTCATGCACGTTTTGGTTGCAGGTGCAAATGGAAAAATTGGACAGAACATTGTTAAGCAATTGCATAACAGCGATGAACATACAGTAAAAGCCATGGTCCGGAAAGAGGAACAGGCAGAAGAACTAAAGAAAAAGGGAATTAACGCTGTCATAGCCAATCTTGAAGGCAGAAAAGAAGCCATCAGAAAGGCGGCCAAAGGATGTGACGCGGTCATTTTCACCGCAGGATCCGGCGGCAGTACAGGTTCTGACAAGACATTGCTCGTTGACCTGGACGGTGCAGTTAAAACCATTGAGGCAGCGGGAGAAGCAGGTGCGGACCGTTTTATTATGGTGAGTGCACTTCAGGCCAACAATCGTGACAATTGGAATGAAAAAATCCGGCATTATTATGTGGCTAAGCACTATGCTGACAGAGTGCTGCAAGCGAGCGGCTTGAATTATACCATCGTCCGGCCGGGCGGTCTTTTGAATGATCCGGGCACAGGCAAGGTTATCGCATCCGAAAATCTGACGGAGCGGGGATCTGTTCCGCGCGAAGATGTAGCCACTACGGTCGTATCCTCCCTGACTGAGGAAAACACATATAAACGCGCGTTTGACCTGGTTTCCGGTGAAATGGAAATTGGCGAGGCGCTGAAAAAAGTGTAACTGTTTTAAAAATAAATTAAAAGCTATAAGGGATGCAGGAGGAATAGTATTGTTAAAAAAATGGCTGGCAAGTGTCGGAATCGGCGGTGCAAAGGTCGATACACAGTTGGAAAATGACGAGCTAGTGCCTGGTGAAGAAGTCCGCGGCAAAGTTGTCGTTGAAGGTGGAAATACCGAACAGCAGATTGATCAGATTCATTTATTTCTGATGACCGAGGCAGTCCGTGAAATAGACGATAAAAAAGTGCGGGAAGATGTAAAGCTGGATTCTTTTGCCATTGGAGAATCGTTTACCATTGGGGAAGGGGAAACGAAAGAAATCGACTTCCAGTTTACACTGCCCGTCCATACACCGCCAACCATTGGAAAAACGGACGTGTGGGTACAGACAGGCTTGGATGTGCCGAATGCAATTGATCCAAAGGACAGGGATTTCATACAGGTAGAGCCGCACCGGAATATGAACACTGTTCTGGAGGCGTTAACGAATGTATTAGGATTCCGTCTGCGCAAAGTGGAAATGGAATACTCCAAACGCTATCGCTATGTTCAGGAGTTTGAATTTTTACCGAGCAGCGAATTTCGCGGTGACCTCGATGAACTGGAAGCCATGTTCTTCATGCGCGAAGACGGTCTGGATGCTGTTCTCCAAGTTGACCGGCGTGCCAAAGGACTTGGCGGACTGTTCGCAGAGGCAATGGAAATAGATGAAAGCTATGCCCGGGTTTCCTTTACAAGTACGGAAACTGATAAGGGCGTAAATGAAGTTGCTGATAAATTACGGAGAACGATCGAGAAGTTTACTTAGATAAAAGGACCCGCGGGCTTTGGTAGGCTTGCGGGATTTTTGTGCGACGGGCAGTCGCACCTAGTGTAGATTACTACACTGAACTAACTTTTAAAGGATTGGAGTA
>NZ_JBHUNA010000020.1:0-198880 GCF_042685205.1 Lentibacillus juripiscarius | reverse complement strand
CAAATTACAAGGAAAACCTTATATAGCGGTTTCACAAAGGGTGTTGCATTTACTATTGCAATTTAGGTGAAAATACGAAACAGGAGCTTCCGATACATGAATTAATGGCATATGTGACAAGCCATCTTAGTTTCGATGATCGGTTTATCACATTACAATTAGATATAGAAGAAAACCTCCCGCCTGTTTCTGTTAACAAAATCCGATTTTCACGTGCCATCTCCAACATTCTGGAAAACGCCATCAGTTCATTTGCTGGAAAAAAAGGATTTATCCATATCCGTGTCAAAAGAATAGGGCAGGGAATATTAATCCGGATTGAGGACGATGGACCAGGAATAAAAGCAGAGCATTTAAATGAAATCTGGCGGGATGGTTTCAGCACTAAAAACTCATCCGGTCTTGGACTTTCCTTCGTGAAACGTGTCATTGAAAACCACGATGGCAGCATCACCGTCAACAGCATCCCAGGAAAGGTCACACAAATGAATATCATTATACCACTGGAGAAAGCAGGTGAACAGGCTAATGAGTTTCACCATTCTGATTGTTGATGACAATGAAGATATCCGTTTCACACTAAAAGAAATATGTGATTTTGCCGGATGGTCGAGTATGGAAGCAGCGACAGGAAAGTCTGCCATGGAACAATGTGCTGCCCTTCACCTGGATCTCATACTGCTCGATTACCATATGCCATATTGGGACGGATTAAAAACAACGAAAGAGATCAGGAAGCATAATAGCAGCATACCTATCATTATATTAACAGTAGATGAGCGGCAGGAAGTAGCTGATGTCTTTATGGAGGCTGGTGCCAATGATTTTGCACTCAAACCAATTAAAGCTCCTGACTTGATTTCCAGAATTCGCATTAACCTGAAAATCGCCAAACTGACCGAACATCATGGTCAAGCGTTTGTTGACAAAGGCATCAGTCAGTCAACCCTAATGTCAATTAAAAATTATCTGATGAAACAGACCAACCTAGCTTCCATCGATGAAATTCAAAAAGAATTGCCTATCTCCTATCAAACGGTCCACCGATATGTAAATTATCTTGAAACGAAAGGAGAAGTTGAGGTAATATCGCAATATGGCAAACAAGGCCGACCAAAAAATAAATACAGACTCCTCTAGTAAAAGGTTTATTTTCCCAATTACAGGGAATGATGGGTAAGGAGATTTTTTAGGCAGGATATGGTTCTTTTTGTTTGACCTTTTTTGACCTATTAGGTATGATGAAACTATCCGAAACTTGGATGAACTCGAGGAATGAAGGAGGAAGAATACATGAATCTGATACCAACAGTCATTGAACAGACAAACCGTGGTGAACGTGCATATGATATTTACTCACGCCTTCTGAAAGACCGTATTATTATGCTTGGAAGTGGCATAGACGATAATGTGGCCAACTCCATCGTCGCACAGCTGCTTTTCTTGGAAGCGGAAGATCCGGATAAGGATATCTCCCTTTACATTAACTCACCGGGTGGCTCAATCACTGCCGGAATGGCCATTTACGACACCATGCAGTTCATTAAATCAGACGTATCCACCATTTGCACAGGCATGGCGGCATCCATGGGGGCTTTCCTGCTGGCAGCTGGGGAAAAAGGCAAACGATATGCACTGCCAAACAGTGAAGTAATGATTCACCAACCACTTGGAGGAACACAAGGTCAAGCATCCGATATTGAAATCCATGCACGCCGCATTATTGAAATGCGCGAAAAAATGAACCGAATCTTGTCCGATCGCACTGGTCAGCCACTGGAAGTTGTGGAACGCGATACAGACCGTGATAATTTCATGTCAGCTGAAAAGTCCAAAGAATATGGACTGATTGACAAAGTATTGGAACGTAAATCAGAAGCATAACATGATAGCAAAAGGGGCTGAACAGCTTATGCGTGCAGCCCCTTATCTATTTTTGTCTGCTTTTATCCCTTCCCGGGCCATTCTTATTCTATTTATCTTCCAAAATAAATCCTATTATGTTTCCGTCACGAAAGCAGTCAACTCATTCAGCGCCGATTCTTCATCAGCACCATCTGCTATCAGTTTAATCGTTTCCCCAGTCGTAATTGCCAGGCTCATCAGTCCCATTATACTTTTGGCATTCACTCGCTTGCCATCTTTTTCAAGAAATAAATGTGCCGCGTAGCTGTTTGCTTCCTGAACAAACTGAGCCGCGGGCCGTGCCTGCAGTCCTGTTGCAAGTTCAACCTTGACCGATTTCTCAATCAATGGTCTCATCCTCCCTTGGTTTGTAATCGTTTACATTGGTGTGTAAAAAAACAGCAGCAAGTTCTACACTTCCACTGCCAGAAAAAAAGTAATCCTTGCTATGTGATAAAAGGTATTGCTATGTGTATGAAACAATCATCAATCACTATGTCATACCGTTTAAAATAATAATATCACATTGCGCCGGATTATTCACTTTTTTGAAACGGGGGTCCCCTCTTGCCTTAGTTTGTCAGCAAATTCATCAATTTTCTTTAGCCGGTGATTCACACCTGATTTAGAAATTTTTCCAGTCGTAACCATTTCACCAAGTTCTTTTAATGACACATCCTGGTGCTGGACTCGCAATGATGCAATTTCCTGGAGTCTTTCCGGCAGTGCACCAAGTCCAACCGTATTTTCAATGAAGTTGATGTTTTCGATTTGCCGAAACGCTGCACCAATTGTTTTATTCAAATTGGCCGTTTCGCAATTAACAAGCCGATTTACGGAATTACGCATATCTCGGACTATCCGTACATCCTCAAACTTGAACAGGGCATTGTGTGCACCAATAATACTTAAAAATTCGGTGATCTTCTCTGCTTCTTTCAAGTAGGTGATATAGCCTTTTTTGCGCTCAAGCTCCCGAGCCCGGAGGTCGAAGTCATTCAAAAGTTCAGTCAGTGCATCATTATGCTCCTGATAGGCGTTAAAAATCTCTAAATGATACGAAGAAGTTTCCGGATTATTAATCGATCCGCCCGCCAGGAACGCACCACGCAAATAGGACTTCCTGCAACAATCTTTTTCCAGATATGCGGCGGGTATTTCTCTGCTGAATGAATATGGCCCCTGCAATATGCCCAAATCTGTAAGTAACTCTTGAACATTTTCCTTCATGCGAACGATATACACATTATTTTTTTTCAGTTTCATTTTTTTCCGGACAAGAAGTTCTACGGTAAAGTGATACTGTGATTTAACCAATGTATAAATCCGGCGGGCAATCGCCGCATTTTCCGTCTGTACATCAAGTGTATAAATATCCCTGGACACCGAAATAACACCATTCATACGAGCAAGTGCTGCAAGTTCGGCATGTTTGCAGCACGTGTCCAATTCAATTCCAGTCAGTTCTTTTTTTATTTCTGAAGCAAATGACAATCCCGGCACCTCCCTGTTACATCATTTTATGCCAGCTTATTCTCTGTCGATGATTGAATAAAGCAATTTCGCTATTTTCTCTGTATCATGCCGCAATGTCGTTTTGGACGAATTAATGATATCACTCTCAATAATCTCAAGCCCCATATCTATCAGCCGATCTGTATCATATACGACGGGGGCTGCATTTTCCTCGGCGTAAATAGCACGAACATGCTGGCTGATCGGCTCGTTATGTACAACAATCGAATCAACGCATGTCTCCCCGATATGATCTCGGATTGCCTGGACATGGTCTGCGGCCGTATACCCTGTTGTCTCCCCAGCTTGTGTCATCACATTGCAGACATAAACAACTTTTCCCTTTGTCTGCCTTAACGCTTCGTCCATTTGCGGAATGATCATATTAGGTAAAATACTTGTATATAAACTTCCAGGGGAGACGACAACCAAGTCCGCATTCTTGACGGCTTCCACTGCATGGTGTAGCGGCCGCACCGGTTCCGGACGCAAAAAAACATGCTCAATTTTTTTATTGGCCAAAGGAATATTGGACTCACCTGAAACGATGGTGCCATCTTCCATCCTTGCATGGAGTGACATACTCTGGTTCGAAATAGGATAAATATTTCCTTTCACATTCAGTACACGAGAAATTTCTTTAATACCGGTAAAAAAATTTCCCGTTACCGATGTCATTGCAGCGAGAAGCAAGTTACCCATAGAATGTCCGGAGAGCCCATTCCCTTCTGTAAACCGATGCTGAAATAGATCTAAAAGCATCGGTTCCGCATCAGAAAGGGCTGCAATCACATTCCGTATATCACCAGGTGCCGGTATCGCCATTTCATTTCGCAGACGTCCGGTACTTCCGCCGTCATCAGCAACGGTCACAAGGGCCGTCAAGTCAACCGGCAAATTCTTCAAACCTCGCAGCAGGACAGGCATCCCCGTACCGCCGCCAATCACTGTAACATTTGATTTTCCTGTGCTTCCCATGTTAATGACCCTTTCTTTTATCAATGTCCCGGTGACTGACGTGGGTAATATAGTTTGGTGACAGCTGTTTGGAGAAATATTCAGCGATAGCCACCGAGCGATGTTGTCCGCCCGTGCATCCAATCCCGACGACAAGCTGCGACTTGCCTTCTTTCTTATATTGAGGAAGCATAAACTGCAGTAAGTCGAGTATCTTTTCGTTAAACTTTTGTGTGTCAGACCATTTAAAAACATAAGAAGATACTTCGGAATTCAAGCCGGTCAGCGGCTGCATGTGTGGCACATAATGCGGATTTGGTAAAAACCGTACATCAAAAACAAGATCAGCATCAATTGGTATACCATATTTATAGCCAAACGACACCATATTAACTGAAAAAATTTCCTGTTTATCTTCCATATAGGTTTTCAGTATTTTTTCCCTTAGTTCTTTTGGCTTCAATGTTGTTGTGTCAATGATCCGCTGTGCTCTGCCCCGCAATTCATCAAGAATGGTGCGCTCTTTCGAAATCCCTTCCAGCGGCAAACCTTCTGCTGCGAGTGGATGGGAACGCCTGGTTTCTTTGTACCGCTTCACTAGTGCTTCATCTTTTGCATCCAGGAAGAGAATATGTTCATTCAGCCAATCTTCTTCCCCCAGTACGTCCAGGGCTTCGAACAGTGAATCAAAAAATTCCCTTCCGCGCAAATCCATGACAAGTGCAACTTTGCGGATATTATTCCTCGAGTCTTTC
The DNA here is from genome assembly GCF_042685205.1 of Lentibacillus juripiscarius. Classification (NCBI taxonomy): domain Bacteria; kingdom Bacillati; phylum Bacillota; class Bacilli; order Caryophanales; family Bacillaceae; genus Lentibacillus; species Lentibacillus juripiscarius. The sequence goes on along the minus strand of NZ_JBHUNA010000020.1, from coordinate 193,748 downwards.
ATGAGCTCCAAAAACTTCGGCAGCAGGGCAGGTGGCAGATTGTCGACACAATAATAGCCGAGGTCCTCAAAGCTTTGAACGGCTACCGTTTTTCCAGCCCCCGACATCCCAGTGATAATAACCAGCTTTGTATCTTGTTCATTATTCCACATACCATTTCTTCCCTTCATGAACTGGTGGGGTCCAGACGCAAGTGCAGCAATTCATAATCCTCCGTGTACGAAAACGCCCCGTAAAGCATCTCATCAGAAGAAAGGACATGTTCAAAAATCTTTCGGTCCCCTTCTGCCATAGGTAAATCGTGAATCGCATCCACTGATACCCACTCCAATTCTCCTTCTTTGCAAAAACTTGCCAGCTGTCCGTCTGCTTGACTACACACAAATGTGAACATCATCCATTCCTGCACAATCTCATCACTGCGATAGACCGTAAATGTGAATCCACCAGCCAGTGATGGACGATGCAGGTGCAGACCGGTTTCTTCCCGAAATTCGCGGACTGCAGATTCTTTAATGGTTTCACCCTGCTCCATTTTGCCACCGGGAATGGCGTACCAGCCCCGGCGCGGTTTCTTTATCAGTAAAATTTTTTCATCATTTATTAATATGCAATTCGTTACACGCTGCATTCTTGTTTCACTTCTTTCGGCTGAACAGTCGATAACACTATACCTAGTATACAATGAATGGTCTCCACCCAACAAGCATCTAAGCCATGTCCAATTAGAAAAGCTAATCCCGGCCTTGCCTTAAAGCAAGTGCTGAAGTTTTTTAAAGTCATCCATAAATTTGTACTTTCTGACGTTATAAAAGGCAAAAAAGGACAAAGTTCCGCCACAAAGCAAAAAAAAATGCAGGTGCATCATCACCTGCAGAAAAACTAATTTATTATTAAAAGGGGGTCAATTAGTTAATTCCATTATAACCAATAATTGTTTCGTGCGTGTTACAGCATCGTTAAGAAGTAATTACTTTCTGGTGAATAAAACATTACAAAAAGCCACAAAATCAGGACTGGCATGGCTGGAGACGTTCGGAGGGGTCCCCGCCTCCAATATTGCCAGCCGCTTATAAACGCACAAACGGCTTAGGATTGTGCAGCTTTTATTTCTTCCATTAAATCTTCCAGATACTTTTGAGCTGTTTCGGCTGCAATACTTCCGTCACCTGTAGCTGTCACAATTTGACGAAGTGACTTCTCACGGATGTCGCCCGCAGCAAATATACCTGGGATCGATGTCTCCATGTTTTCGTTCGTTGGGATATACCCCTCTTCATTCGTAATCCCCAATGACAGGAACGGTTCATTCAGTGGCAGCATGCCAATGTAGATGAACACCCCGTCAATTGCGTGGTCATACTCTTCACCAGTCTGGTTGTTATACAACGTGACGCTTTCTACCTTTCCACTTGGGCCGTTAATCTCTTTTGCTTCGGTGTTCCAAATGAACTCAATTTTATCATTGTCAAAAGCCCGGTCCTGCAGAATTTTCTGTGCTCGCAGTTCGTCTCTGCGGTGAACGATCGTAACCTTGTTCGCAAAGCGCGTCAAATACATACCTTCCTCGACGGCTGAGTCTCCGCCGCCAACGACGATAAGGTCTTTACCTTTGAAAAATGCACCATCACAAACGGCACAATAGGAAACACCGCGTCCACCCAGCTCCTCTTCACCTGGAATGCCAAGCTTCTTATACTGGGCGCCCGTCGTAATAATCAAGGCGCGTGTATGGTATTGTTTCTTTCCAGCGATAATGGTTTTGTATTCACCATGGTCCTCAATTTCTTTAATATCGCCATACGCATATTCCGCACCAAACTTTTTCGCATGTTCAAACATTTTATTGGATAAATCCGGACCCAAAATATGGTCGTAGCCAGGATAGTTCTCTACATCTTCTGTATTGGCCACCTGACCGCCCGGAATGCCACGTTCAATCATCAATGTGTCCAGATTTGCGCGTGACGCATAAACCGCTGCAGTCATACCGGCAGGTCCCGCACCCACAATAATGACATCATACATACGTTCTTCGGCCATGTTATCAGCCCTTTCTTCACTATTCTTCAAAGCCACATCCATCGTATAGCAAGTCTGCATTCTCGTCTAATGTTATGCTCATGCAATTATGAAGGCTGTCAGTCCGCATCCCATGGGCCTTCTTCCTCTGCAAGAACAGGGTGCCACCTGCAGCCTTGCTCCCATATGGAAAGTGCCTTTGAAGGCTTGCCAAGTTTATATGCCGCAACACTGTACCATTTATAATACGAAAGGTGATTTTTCACCTGCTTCTCATCGATTGCTCTAAACCTTGCATACGCCTCTTCATGGAAACCAGTTTGGGCGAAAGTCACTGCTATACGCAGTTTCTGCTGTTCGTGTACCGGATATACATTCTTTAATGCGTGGATATGCAATTCAAATTCTTTCCTCTGATTCCATCCATGATAAAACACAGCCAGGTTACTATGACTGTGCAAAGAACCGGGAGACTCTTCCAGCAACCCCTCTTCCATATCGACCGCATCTTTTTCATAACCAGCAAAAAACAGGGCATACGCATAATCATGCCGGACATTCGCATGTTCTGGAAATAATACTGTCATTTCTTCCAGCAGTGGAAGTGCCTTGTCCCATGCTTTATGTTCCATATGATAAAATACGGTTTCCTGATAAACGAGCAATTCATCTTCTTCCTCAAATTCCCACTCATCTTCTTCCTGATCATCGCTCGTTACGAGTTCAATCAAGTGTTCTGCATCTTCACGCAGATCGCCATTCGGGTCTTTATTAAGATATGATTCCGCATGCTTTTTTGCATCATTCAAGAGTCCCAAATGGGCGTAATTATTTGCAAGCAGGTAATAGCAGTCCGTATAATGACCGCCGGAAGTTTCCAGCACTTCCGTCAATAATTGATTAGCCAAATGATATGATCCGATTTCAGTGTAGATAATCGACAACTGACATTGGTATAACAGATTCTCAGGCTCTGCCTCGATCGCCTTCCGAAGCCATTTTATCGCAATATCAAATTTCCGCTTTTGAAAGGCTTCGACACCTTTCGTAAAATAAAAATCTCCGTCCGGGATAAAGGGGATAATATTTTCTTCAGCTCGTGTTGATTTATCGTCTTGTTTCATGTCAGCACCCCCTATTTGTCAAATCTTGCCGAACAAAGTATACCATAATTGCACGGAAAGTTATATATCTTTGGAAGTCAGTTTTTTAAAAAACTGCTGCTTCTCGCAATCACCTTAGAGAATGAGACCCTGCTGAACAATTTCTATAAACTGCGACGTAACTGCTACGTTGATTTCCACTCCGGGCAGTCGCTTTCACCACAGGCATAAGTGCGACATCTGCTCAACCTCACGCTTTTCGCAGTGTCTTCTTTACCGCGGGCACGGCTTCAGGAAAAGCGCCGCTCAAAAGTCCGTGAGAAGGCTTCTCAAGGCCAAAAGTCATCCAAAAGTGGGACGAATAGTCCGAGAGAAAGCTTCTCAAGGCCAAAAGCCACCCAAAAGCGGGACGAATAGTCCGTGAGAAGGCTTCTCAAGGCCAAAAGCCACCTAAAAGCGGGCCGAAATGTCCGTGAGATGGCTTCTCAAGGCCAAAAGCCATCCAAAAGCGGGACGAATAGTCCGTGAGATGGCTTCTCAAAGCCAAAAGTCATCTAAAAGCGGGCCGAAATGTCCGTGAGATGGCTTCTCAAGGCCAAAAGTCATCTAAATGCGGGCCGAAATGTCCGAGAGAAGGCTTCTCAAGACCAAAAGTCTAGGCCACTGAAAAGGTGCCCCTTTTTTCAAATGATGATTAATTCAAAGAAAAATTGGGAGACTTTTCACCAAATCAATGGATGAAAATTCCCCCTTCTGCGAGGAGTGCTGCTTCACCGAAAAGCTTGCAACACGACGTGCCGGAGTGGAATCCAACCACTCAATCATCACTAAAACCAGAAAAACGTCACTCACTATGTCGCAGTTTATATCAACCGCGATGTGAAAACAACAAAGTATGCGGTAAGAGCCTTTTGGAAAGGAAAAATCCGGCTGTGTTATTTAGCCGGATGGACTGCCTCATGCAGTAGTTGCTCAAGTTCATTTTTATACTGATCTTTTTGTTCATTATTCCATTGCAATGCATCAGCCATATACTTCATCACATTATCCTTATGGGCTTTGACAAAGTCGATGTCGAAAAACAATGCACCGGTCCGCCGTACAAAAAAATCAACCGGTTTGTATGTCATTTCATACCTCATGGCATAGACCAGTTCAGCAAATACAACCGGGTCAATCCCAGCTTCTTGGGCGGTCGGTTTTTCTTCCTGGAACAATGCAAAGATTTTATCAATATTGGCACCGTATTGCTGGAGAAGGAATAAAGCCGTTTCTTCATCTATTCCTAAGTCCACTGCTTCAGCAATTTTTCGATCCTTCAATTGCTGAAATCCTTTTGAGCCACCTGTTTCCCCGCCGGAAATAGGCAAATGCTCTGTTTCCGACTCAGAATAAAGAATACCTTCTTCCTCTTTCAGCTGTTTCGCCACCGTATCAACAGCCTGTTCAGCCATTTTGCGGTATCCTGTTAATTTTCCGCCTGCCATGGAAATCAGGCCTGAATCCGAGATGAATATTTCATCTTTTCGGGAGATTTCATCGGGATCATCTTTTCCCTCTTCAGCAATCAATGGCCTCAGTCCCGCATAGCTTGAGTCCACATCCTCCTTCGTCATCTCGAGGGATGGGAACATATAATTAATTGCATCCAACAAATAATCCCGGTCCTCTACCGTCATGACGGGATGGGCAATATCGCCATCATAGCTCGTATCGGTCGTTCCAACATATGTCTTTTTATTTCGGGGGATGGCAAAAACCATCCGACCATCCGGTGCATCAAAATAAATGGCCTGCTTTAATGGAAAACGTTTTTCCGAAAAAATTAAATGGACGCCCTTTGTTAAATGAAGGTTTTTTCCTTTTTTAGATCCATCAATTTCTCGAAGGTCGTCAACCCACGGACCAGCAGCATTCACTATTTTTTTCGCATACACATGATGCTGTTTCTTGTTAATCTGATCTTCCACGATAACACCAGCTATTTTCCCGGATTGATAAATGAAATCGACCACTTTTGCGTAGTTTACCGCATGTGCCCCTTTTTCGATTGCCTTTTTCATCACTTCAATCGTAAGCCTGGCATCATCTGTCTTATATTCTACATAAAAGCCGGCACCTTTCAGTCCCTCACTTTTAACGAGGGGTTCCTTTCCCACTGCTTCTTCCGGACTGAGCATTTTTCTGCGTTCCTCTTTCTTGACACCTGCCAGGAAATCATAGACACGCAATCCAATATTCGTTGTAAATGGACCAAACGTCCCTTCTTTATAAAATGGAAGCATCATCCATTCAGGGGTTGTGACATGTGGTCCATTTTCATAAACGATTTCCCGTTCTTTTCCAACTTCCGCAACCATTTTCACTTCGAACTGTTTTAAATAGCGCAGCCCGCCATGGACCAGCTTGGTTGATCTGCTGGATGTTCCGGCCGCAAAATCCTGCATTTCCACTACAGCAGTATTCATCCCGCGTGTAGTTGCATCAAGTGCAATCCCAGCACCAGTAATGCCACCGCCGATCACTAATACATCGAGCTGCTTGTTTTCAATCTGTTGAAAAATCGTATCTCTATGATAACTGGAAAAATTAGTCATAACCATCCGCTCCTTTTTATCTACATCTATCATTACCCTTTTTAAAGGCTTTTCATGTATTTCCGAAAAAAAAAAGAAACCACAAACAAGGCTAATGAACGTTGCTTCATTAGCAATTTGTGGTTTCTCCATTTCTCCGGCACATGTATTAACTTACCTTTATTTTATCACACTGTTATTCAATTGCATAGCGGAAGTTTTAGCACATTTCCTGCCTTATGGTGATCCAAATTCCTTCTCTACAGCTTTAATTATCTCCTGAAGGTTCTTATCCATACCGGATTCCACAGCAGCCAAATACGCTCCTTCTACCAGTGGGGCTTCCACTATTTTAACATTCACTGTCCCACTCATCTCCACAGCCATCTCGGCATTCATTTTTGCACTGCCAATATCATAAAACATTACCACACCGTCACCTTCGTCTGCACGATGAATTGCTTCCTGCACTTTTTCCACACTTGTTCCGATTTCATTTTCTTCCGTACCCCCAGCAGTTTCAATCGGTACATCCTTGATTACTTGGCGAATTATATCTTTTACCCCATCAGCGACTTTAGGGCTGTGGGAAATGAGTACAACACCTGTATAAGACATGTTATGACCTCCCTTCAATCGTGTTGGCAAGCGCATCAAAAATATAATAGGAGGAGGCGGAACCCGGATCAATATGTCCAATAGACCGTTCTTTGAAGTACGCAGCCCGGCCTTTCGTTGCCATCATATCCTTTGTTTCCTCCATCGCATTTTTAGCGGCTTCCGTGACTTTTTCCGCATCGAAATCCGTTTCCTGCTGGAAGTGAACAGCCATCCTGGACCATACATCGACAAGTGTTTTTTCACCCTCCGATGCCTTCCCCCGCTGTTTCACACCATTCACCGCTTCTTCCAGCCCCCTGGAAAAAGTTTCATGGTCAATCATGTCATTTCCTTTTACCGCCATAGACATTTTTAAAAATATTGTCCCAAATAAAGGCCCTGATGCCCCACCAACCTTTGACATTAACGTCATAGCAGCATCTTTCAAGACATCGGCTGCGTTTGCATAGTCCTGCGCTGATAGTTTATTCACTGTTTCCTGAAAACCACGGGCCATATTAATGCCGTGATCTCCATCACCGATTGCCTGATCAAGGGATGTAAGATATTCTTTATTTGCCTGTACTTTTTCATTTATTTTGTCAAACCAGTTAATCATATCCTGAACATGCAGTTCCATAATGAATAAATCCCCCTTTTCTAACTGCGAAAGGCAGGTGCATCTGATGCGACATCAAGTAATTCTTTCAACTCGTCATCCAGGTTCAATAAAGTGACGGAACAGCCTGCCATCTCCAGCGATGTCATATATTCACCAACAAATGTTTTATAAACATTTAAGCCCTTTTCCGCTAAAATTGCTTGAACTTTTTTGTTTACAATATATAACTCCATCTCCGGTGTTGAACCTAGCCCGTTCACCATAACAGCGACATCACCAGTGAAATCAAAGTCTTCTAAAATTTTACCTGTGAGCTCAGCTGCAACGTCATCAGCTGTTGATATAACTTTGCGTTCAATCCCTGCCTCACCATGGATGCCGATGCCAATTTCCATTTCATTCTCGTCTAATTGAAAACTAGGTGTCCCAGCGGCAGGAACAGTACACGGTGTCAGTGCCATTCCCATGGACCGGACGTTTGTGGCAGCTTTAGCAGCAACAGCCTTTACTTCCTCCAAAGTCCCGCGCTGTTCAGCCTTTGCCCCGGCCATTTTATGAACGAATACGGTTCCGGCAATCCCCCTTCTGCCAGTGGTCGAGGAACTTTCTTCTACCGCAATATCGTCGTTTACAATTACCTTTTCCACCCTAATTCCTTCTGCTTCTGCAAGTTCTGCTGCCATTTCAAAATTAAGCACATCACCAGTGTAGTTTTTAATGATTAATAATACACCTGCTCCGCTATCGACCGCCTTAATTGCCTCGAATACTTGGTCAGGCGTTGGTGATGTAAATACCTCACCAACAACAGCAGCATCAAGCATCCCCTTTCCCACATAGCCTGCATGTGCGGGTTCATGACCGCTTCCTCCACCACTGACAAGGCCTACTTTATTGGCATTTGGAGCGTCTGTTTTCACGACCGCCGTTGTTCCAGGTAGCTGTTTAATGTCATTAGGTGATGAAGCAACCAGCCCTTCCACCATATCTTGAACGACCTGATTTGGATCGTTAATGATTTTTTTCATATAAACCCTCCTCGCTCTTTTCTTTTCAAAGGCTCTCTTTGTAAACTTTGTTACCTTTCTAGTGCAGTTGTTTTGTGTATTTCCTTCGCTATTGCGGCATTTGATTGGAGCGGAGGACAGTCGACTCCTGCGGGAAAAGCAACAGCTGAAGATCCCACAGGAAGCGGTTTTTGCTTCCGAGGAAGCTGAAGCGTTGCCCGCGGAAAGCGACTGTCCGGAGCGGAAATCGCCCCTCCCGCAGTGCGTCGCAGTTTATAGAAATTGTTAAGCAGGTTTTCATCCTCTAAAGTAACGCAAAAAGAACAGCCTTTTAGAAAACTTTCTCATTCAATACTATCGTTCTCACCTTCAACAAAATTTATTTAAATACCCGTGCTGCCTCTACTGCTTTTTTCCAGCCAGCATACAGTTCTTCACGTGTCTGTTCATCCATTTCATGCTGAAACGTCTTTTCATTTTTCCACTGCTTAGCAATTTCCTCTTTATCCTTCCAATAACCAACAGCAAGACCTGCAAGGTACGCTGCCCCCAGCGCAGTTGTTTCCTGCACTACCGGCCGTTCAACCGGAACACCGAGAATGTCACTCTGGAATTGCATTAAAAAGTCATTTTTAACAGCCCCGCCGTCAACGCGTAATGTTTTCAAATCAGTGCCAGAATCTGCAATCATCGCGTCCAAAACATCTTTTGACTGGTAGGCAAGTGCTTCTAATGTAGCCCGGATAATGTGCTCTCTCGAAGTTCCGCGTGTGATGCCAAAGAAGGCCCCTCGTACATCACTGTCCCAATAAGGCGTTCCAAGTCCGACAAATGCCGGGACCATATACACACCATCCGTTGAACCCACTCTTGTGGCATAATCTTCACTCTGCGGGGAGTCTTCAATGATTTTAAGCCCATCACGCAGCCACTGGATAGCCGACCCCGATACAAAAATACTGCCTTCCAGTGCATATTCCACTTTTCCGTCGACACCCCAGGCAAGAGTTGTCAGTAACCCGTGTTCAGATGCAACACCTTCTTCACCAGTGTTCATCAGCATGAAGTTGCCTGTTCCATATGTGTTTTTGGCCATTCCCCTTTCAAAGCATGCCTGGCCGAACAGAGCTGCCTGCTGATCACCTGCAATTCCGGCAATCGGAACTTCATGGCCGAAGAAATGGTAGTCAACCGTCTTAGCATAAACTTCAGAAGACTGACGGACTTCCGGCAGCATACTTTTAGGAACACCCAGCATATCGAGCAGGTCATCGTCCCACTCCAGATCATAAATATTGAACATTAGGGTCCGAGAAGCGTTGGAATAGTCTGTGATATGTGTTTTCCCGCCTGAAAGTTTATAAACAAGCCACGTATCCATCGTTCCGAATAGCAAATCACCGTTTTCAGCTTTCTCTCTTGCCCCATCTACATTGTCAAGGATCCATTTCACTTTCGTTCCGGAGAAGTAGGCATCAATCAACAAACCTGTTTTACTCCTGACGACATCACCATACCCTTGATCATTGAGTTCTTTGCATATGTCATCTGTCTGGCGTGATTGCCACACAATAGCCTTGTAAACGGGTTTTTTGGTGTTTTTGTCCCACACAACCGTTGTCTCACGCTGGTTCGTGATTCCGATTCCAGCAATCTGCGAGGGCTCGATATCTGCCTTGCGCAGTACCTCTGAAATACATGACAGGACAGATGTCCAGATTTCATTGGCATCGTGTTCGACCCATCCTGGATGCAGGAAGAATTGTTCAAATTCTTTCTGAGCCGTTTCTACGATCTCCCCATCATGATTAAACAAGATTGCTCTTGAACTCGTTGTCCCCTGATCCAGTGATAGAATGAATGTCTCACTCATTTTGATCTCCTCCTATAAAGCTTCTTCGCTAAAATTTTTCCCCGAAATGTCCTTTTTCCTTCCTAAGCTCCGTTACTGCGGCACCGATAAAAATAAACACGACAACAGCACTTAAGATCCAAAACAGAACCGAAAACTCACCAATAAACATGGCATTATAAAATAAAGCACCATATATACCGCCTAAAATTGGGCCAATAACCGGGATCCATGAATAGCCCCAGTCCGATCCGCCCTTTCCGGGAATCGGCAGTAATGCGTGAGCAATTCTTGGTCCGAGGTCACGCGCCGGGTTGATAGCATATCCGGTTGTACCTCCAAGTGACATGCCAATCGCAACGATTAATAGACCAACTATCAGCGGATTAAGTCCTTCTGTAAAGTCATTTGCACCAATAAACATGAGTCCCATTAATAGAACAAAGGTACCAATCATCTCGCTGACCAAGTTGGAAAATGGGCTGCGGATAGCAGGAGTTGTTGAATACACATCCCGTTTCGCCACTTTATCTTCTGTTTCTTTCCAATGAGGCAAGTAGTTGAAGAATACAATGACTGCCCCAATAAAAGCGCCAATCAATTGGGCACTTATATACATCGGAACTTTCGCCCACGGGAACTCACCTGCAGCGGCAAACCCAAGTGTCACAGCAGGATTAATATGCGCTCCTGTAAACTGGCCAACCGCGTATACCCCCATTGTAACACCTAAACCCCAGCCGATGGTGATTAGCACCCAGCCGGTCCCTTCCGCTTTCGACTTTTTTAAAACCACACCGGCAACAACGCCACCTCCTAAGATGATCAATATCATTGTACCAATTAGTTCAGCCAAAAATTCAGGCATAATGAACACTCCTCTTTATAACCATCAAATTAGAACAGGTAAACACAAAAAAACCACGCCGCAATCATAGTACTTAACCTGAAAAAGTACCATTGCAGCGTGGGTCTCCATGTCTCCACCACGTTCTTAACTTGTGGAAACAATTTTACCTCAAAATGTAAACGCTGTCAACAGTTGTTGTTTACATTTTTAATTGCAGGAAAAGACTCAGCTTCGCACCAGACCGTGCGGATCGATGACAAATTTTTTCGATGCTCCACCATCAAATTTCTTATAACCCTCCGGAGCTTGGTCCAATGAAATCAATGTTGACGGCTTTGGCAATCTGTGTTTTGCCGCTCAGAATCGCTTTCATCAAGTCTCTATGGCAGCGCATAACAGGTGTCTGGCCGGTCACAAACGTGTGCGCTTTTGCAAAACCGAGCCCAAATCGGATTTTCAATGTCCCCTCTCTTGCATCTTTATCTGTAGCACCTGGATCACCGGTTACATAAAGGCCCGGGATTCCCAGACGACCACCTGCTATATTTTCACTGGGTACTATGATGGCTCCCACAAATTATGGTCAGACGTTGATACGGCTGCTGCGCCCGCCTCAAACGCAGCAGTGATCTCTTCCATGTTCCGGATGAGACCGCCGGCAATGACCGGGATGGAAGTTTCCCTATGGATGTGGGCGATTATATCCGGAATCAGCCCTGGCAGCAGTTCCACACAGTCCGGCTGAAAACGTTCAATCAATTGCAGGTTGTGATCAACTGCCATGCTGTCCAGCAAAAACATGCGCTGAATCGCCAACAGATTATGTTTTTTCGCGAGTTTAATAATACTGCCTCTTGTAGAAATAATCCCATCTGGTTTGATGGCGCGAACTAAAAATTCCATGCCGTATTCATCCGCTTTCAAACCCTGAATCAGGTCAAAATGTACGAGTACCTGTTTCCCGGCCCGCTTCGCATACGTTACTAGACTTTTCAGCTGGGCAAGCCGTGTCTCCAGCAATACAATTGTGCCATGCTCTGTTTCCAATGCTCTGTCAAAATCTTTCATGCTGCGGATTGCAGGGAGAATCCCAGTTGGCATGTTCATGATTCATCACCTTTATCATTATTCTCGTCGTTGGTATTCTCCATCTCTTCTTTCGTGCGGATCAGCTGCATCGGATTTCCGCCGACGAATGACCCAGGTGCTACATCTTTGTGCACCAGTGTCCCCGCCGATACAACAGCACCATCACCAATCGTGACACCGGGAAGAATCGTGGCGTTGGCTCCAATCATCACATCATCGCCAATCACCACTTCCCCAATCCGGTATTCATGAATCAAATACTCATGTGCAAGGATGGTCGTATTGTATCCAATCACACTGTTGGTGCCCACTTTAATTTTCTCAGGAAACATAATATCGGGCATGACCATCAGGGCAAAAGCGGTCCTGTCCCCGACATCCATACGCAAAAACGTCCGATACAGCCAATTTTTCACACGCAAAAACGGGGTGTATCGGCCCAGCTGGATGGCCATGAAATTTTTCATGACCTTCCAGAAGGATACGGTTTCATAAATCTTCCAAAGTGAATTCGCATGGTTGACAGGATATCGTTTCGTTCTCCGCATCGGCTTACACTCCCGTTATTTCCAATAAATCCCACATATCCTCCATCATATAGGTTGGACGGCATGCCATTAATTTCTCCCGGCTTTTCAGTGACCACGCAACCGCAGCTGTTCTGATTCCGGCATTCTGTCCTGCCTCGATGTCATGGGAATTGTCACCGACCATTAAAGTTGATTCCGCACTTGCCCCCAGTTCGGTCATCGCTTTTATAACGGGCTCAGGATGCGGTTTCGCACAAGTGACGTCATCTAAGGTAATAACTGTTTTGAAATAGTGGTCAAGCCCTGTCACGGCTAAGCCCATATCCACCGTCCCCCTCATCTTTGTCGTTACGATCCCGAGCTGAACATTTTCTCTATGTAATCGATCAATGGTTTCCACGACATTCGGGAATGCTTTCACATAATCATCGTGATGCTGTTTATTGTGTTCCCGGTATGTTTCAATCATGGCATCTGCCCTTCCGGAATTATACTGAAGAAATGTGTCACGCAACGGCGGTCCGATAAATTCAATCGCTTCCTCGCGGGTGAGATCTTTGCCATAGTGGTGAAACGTATGCATAAACGATTCAATGATTAATTCATTTGTGTCAATCAGTGTTCCATCTAAATCAAAGAGTACGGTATGAATGCTCATGTGCTGTTCCCTTCCTTTTTCGATATTCAATCCGCCTCCAAATAAATGCGACGGTCATCGTGAGTATAATCGCTGTTAGAAGCCGGATCAGCAAGAGTGGCCAAACAGGGATTCCAAGCGGTATAAATACTAATGTATCTTCCACGACCGCATGACAGGATACAAGAAAGATAAGTGCCAAATACATATCACGTTTGGACACCCCATCTTCCTCTACCGCTTGAATCATCAGTCCCGCGCCATAGGCCAAACCAATCGTCAATCCTGCCACAAGTGTCATGGTTGTATTTTTTTCCATCCCCAGAAATCTAGTGAATGGTGCCAATTTGTCCGAGAAAACGTGCAGCCAGCCTTTTTCCCGCAAATACTGCATCGCGACCATTAGTGGAATGACTATCGCTGCCAGCTGCACAATCGCTATCAGCGCTGTCTCTAAACCATGCATTGCAATTTCCAGCGAACCACTGAGGGCCGGGTCTGCTGAGGAAATCAGGCCATACTGCGCCTGTTCTGATCCGCCATTCCAAATTAGATTAATGACAGTTGCTGAAATCAGCGCCAGTGACAGCCGGATGCCTGAGATAAGCCACCAGCTCACCCCTGCTTTGGAGGCCACTGTTGACTCAATGAAAAGGTTGTGAGAAAAGGACATCATTACAGCCATGATGAAGACTTGTTTAACGGTAAAATCAAACGACACAATCGCGGCAATCCCAGCATATAAGTTAAGTGCGTTTCCGAGCACGAGTGGAACTGCTGCTTCACCAGACAATCCAAACAGACCCATTAACGGGCTGACTTTTTCAACAATCCAGGGAAGGACTGGGGTGAACTGCAGAATGGTTACGATCAACGTAATCGGAAAAATAACTTTTCCTAGTGTCCATGTCACCTGCAGCCCTTGCTTTAACCCACGCTGTAAGATTCCATTCAAGCTAATCCCTCACTTCCACATCATTTTTTATTTTTCTTTGTTTTCCGGCCATCATACCGTTTTCGCGCCTTACCGGATTTACGGCGGTACACAATCACGGCAATTACCACAGCAATCAGTGCTACAGAAATAAACTGTGCCATTCGAATCTCTGTCCCCGGTATATAAAGACTGTCCGTCCGCATTCCCTCAATAAAGAACCTGCCGGCGGAATAAGCCATCAAATAGCTCAGGAACACCTCGCCACGCAATGGATTTTTGCGCCGGAGCACCAGAAGAAATAGGAACACAGCAATATTCCAAATGGATTCATAAAGGAATGTCGGGTGATACATGACACCGCCAATACACATCTGATTCATAATAAAGTCAGGCAAATATGTATGAAAACTGTTAAACATAGACTCCGAAATCGGTCCGCCATGAGCCTCCTGATTCATAAAATTACCCCAACGTCCAATCGCCTGTCCAAGAATCAGACTTGGTGCGGCAATATCCGCCAGCTGCCAGAAGGAAACCTTTTTCACACGAGCAAACAAAATTGCAGTCAAGACGGCACCAATTAATGCGCCATGAATGGCAATACCACCTTCCCAGATGGCAAATACATCCCACCAGGGCGCCCCCACATACCGGTCCCACTCAAAAACAACATAGTAAATCCGTGCAAAAATGATTGACACAGGAATCGCAAAAACAACTAAGTCCGTCATTAAGTCTTTCTGTAAGCCAAGCCGGTCAGATTCCTTCGTGGCGAAATACAATCCCAAAAAGGCACCCAATGCAATAATCACACCGTACCAATAGATGGACAGCGGTCCAATTTCAACAAAAACACGATCCAACGCCGGTGCACTGCAGCTCATACTGATCACTCCCCCTACTCTATATCCGATTCCTGATCAATCATCTTTGTCAGCCGCTCGGAAAATTCCTCCGCGGCATTAACACCCATTCGCTTCAATCGGAAGTTCATTGCCGCAACTTCAATGATGACAGCAAGGTTCCGCCCAGGCCGGACAGGAATCGTCGCCTTCGGAAGCCGGACATCCATAATTTTCATCGTTTCCTCATCAAGACCAAGCCGGTCATACTGCTTATTCTCATCCCATAGTTCCAGATTGATAATCAGCGATATTTTCTTATGACTGCGAACGGAGCCAGCCCCGAACAGCGTCATGACATTAATGATTCCCAGCCCCCGAATTTCCAGCAAATGTTCAATCAATGGCGGGGAATTGCCAATAAGCTGATCATAGTCCTCCTGATGGATTTCCACACTATCATCCGCAACAAGCCGGTGTCCCCGTTTAACGAGTTCAAGCGCCGTTTCACTTTTACCAACGCCACTCTGCCCGGTCAGCAGGACCCCAACTCCGTAAATATCCACCAAAACTCCATGGATGGCTGTAAATGGCGCAAATTTTGCCTCAAGATAGTTCGTCAGCCTGCTTATGACACGTGTCGTTTTTCTTGGTGAATGCAAAACCGGAACTCCCGCTTCATCTGCCGTTTCCAAAATAACATCCGGAATATCCATTCCCCTGGAAATTACAATTACTGGAGTAATGTCGCTACATAGCCGTTCCATGCGATCTTTCTTGTTTTCCTCAGTCAGGTCAAGGAAATACGCCATTTCTGTTTTGCCAATCAGCTGGACCCGTTCTTTCGGATAGTAGTGAAAATAACCGGTCATTTCAATGCCAGGCCGATGAACATCACTCGAAAGAATTTCTCTATGGATGCCATCATTGCCGGCAACAAGTGTCAAGTTAAAGTTTTTCAGTAAATCTTCTGTGCGGACTTTTGCCATTTTTATAGAAACCTCCAATAATGCCGCCATTACTGATTTACATTGTAGCATATTTTGACGGTATGGAATATTTGAATGAGAAAAGAAAAATCGCAGGGGGGGGACCTGCGAGGTGGTCTGCTTATGTTATTCTGTCTTTTACAAGCCGGTTCAGCAGCAGATTGATAATCGAAAGAATCACTGCTGCTACGATTGCCGTGCCAAATCCTGCGATTGCAAATGATTCATCCATGACAGCCTGTGTAATCATCAATGTAATCGCATTAACGACAAACAGAAACAACCCAAGTGTCAGCAGTGTAATCGGTAATGTCAGGACTACGAGCACCGGCTTCACAATTGCATTAAGAATGCCGAGGATAACGCTGGCCAGTAGCGCTGTGCCGAACCCCTCCAGATGAAATCCAGAAAACAGCCAGGCAGCTGCCATCAGAGCAACAGCGTTCAGCACAACCGAGACAGCCCACCGTAAGAGCATCAGCGAACCTCCTCTTTGTTAGGGATAATAAAGAGACCAATAATATACGCGTAAATGGAAGCACCGCCTGCAAAGGCAAGTCCTGCGAATAGTAGACGGACAATCGTCGGATCAATATCAAAGTACTCCGCCAGTCCACCACAAATCCCTGCTATCATACGTTCCTTCCGGGATCTGTATAACCGTTTTTTCATATTTTCCCCTCCCTTTCAACCCCTATTCACTAAAATTCCACTGATAAAACTGTTCTACTCCTAGTTGCTCCTTGGCTGCTTCTAGCAGATCATCGGATAAGGAAGGACTTTCACTGAATTGGCCAAGAATTCCGCTCGCTTGTGATTTGTGTGCCATTATCGCTTCCATCTTCCGGTCAAACGTTGGTGTCACATCATGGACGACATCCGGCTTCCCTAGATCTTGCTTATAATTGTTGGAAATCGCCTGTGCCCAGATAACAGGACGCTTTTCATGTTCCATCTGCCGAACCGCTTCCACTGCAGCAGCCCCCATCGCATTATGATCCGGGTGCACCGCATATTCCGGATAATGAGTTATCACAAGACTGGGTTCCAATTCATCCAGATGGCGCTTCAGATTTTCCGCAACTTCCTGTTTGTTTTCAAATTCCACTGTTTTATCTCGATAGCCAAGCATGCGCAGATCCAAATCCAATTTGCTGCAGGCATTAATCAGTTCTTCTTTGCGCACAGCCGGGAGCGTTTCCCGATTCGCAAAAGCGGGGGAGCCCATGTTCCTGCCCATTTCCCCAAGTGTTCCGCACAAATACGTGACCGGCACACCCTGTTCACGAAATCTAGCAATTGTACCTGCTGCCCCGAACGATTCATCATCCGGGTGTGGAAAAATAACCACCACATGTTTTTCCATTCTATTCACCTGACCCTCGTTATTTGAATAAATTTCGTTAAAAACTGTTTTCGCATAGATTGCACTATGGAACCCGCGGCCGCTCTATCACCAATAGATGCAGATCACTGCCCAAGCGGTGTTTCACTGATATGCAATGCAACCATCAGCCGACCTTCCCGATCATGGCCGGCGAGCAGCAGCTGTCTATCCTGATGCAGTGTCCACTCCGTCAAACCCTCTGCGTAAACCCATCCCATTTCGAGTTTGAGGCCTGCGCGAAATGTTTTCCCATCGCCGACTATTTTAGCCTGTGAAAAATTCACTTGTGCATTTCGAACGTAAGCACCAACATTGTAGGCTTTATCGTTAAAATGGCTCGCATAGGCGCCATTGGTTGTTTCCAGATGAATATAAACATCTTTATTAATAAAACTTTCTAATAAGTGCTGTACTTTTTCGATTTCAATTGGTTCCATCTGTTTGTACCTCCCAGCGTATACCTTCTCATTTTAGAGTATCGGAATGGCGTGGTATCGTCAAAAGTTTTGACCAAACCAGCAGATTGCTGTGCCCGGGGTTTATATTCACCAATATGGTTAATATTTCCCCTACAAGCTGAAATTCCCACCTTGCTCGGGCGACCACCAGCCGATTAAGAACAAAAGCAGCAAACCCCTAAGGCTCACTGCTATGCACCTATGTCGATTCGACTTTTTCGCGTCGCTTCCTATCTTTTTCCATCCGCTTCTGGTCGCGTTCCAGTATCGGCTTTAAATACCTTCCTGTATGAGAAGCATCCGCTGCGGCAATTTCCTCCGGTGTTCCGGTTGCAACAATTTCACCGCCGCCATCTCCGCCTTCAGGACCGAGATCAATGATGTGGTCGGCTGTTTTAATTACATCCAGGTTATGCTCGATGATGAGGACTGTATCACCATTCTCAACAAGGCGCTGCAATACGGTCAACAGCCTGTTAATATCATCGGTATGCAAGCCTGTCGTCGGCTCATCCAGAATATAGAAAGTCTTGCCGTTTGAGCGGCGGTGGAGCTCGCTTGCCAGCTTGACACGCTGTGCTTCCCCGCCGGACAGAGTTGTAGCCGGCTGCCCCAGTTTGATGTAGCCAAGTCCCACATCATACACTGTCTGCAGTTTCCGCCTAATTTTTGGGATATTCCCGAAAAAGTCCAGTGCTTCTTCAATCGTCATCTCCAGGACATCTGCAATGCTTTTCCCTTTATATTCCACTTCCAATGTTTCCCGGTTATATCGTTTCCCATGACACACTTCACAAGGAACATACACATCCGGCAGAAAATGCATTTCAATTTTGATAATCCCATCGCCATGGCAAGCCTCACAGCGGCCGCCTTTCACATTAAAACTAAACCGGCCTTTTTTGTAACCGCGCACTTTCGCTTCGTTCGTCTGGGCAAACACATCACGGATGTTATCAAACACACCAGTATAGGTCGCCGGGTTCGAACGTGGTGTCCGGCCGATTGGTGACTGGTCAATATCAATCACTTTTTCAATGTTTCCAATCCCATTAATCCGCTGGTGTTTTCCGGGTTTAAGCTTGGCCCGGTGTAATTGTTTGGAAAGGGATTTATATAAAATATCGTTGACCAGCGTACTCTTGCCGGAGCCGGAAACACCTGTCACAACCGTCATCAATCCAACCGGGAAAGACGCATCTACTTTTTTCAAGTTGTTTTCTTCGGCACCAATCACTTTAACTTGCTTCTTTTTATTTTGTTTCCGCCGTTTAACCGGAATCGGAATGTATCTGTCTCCGGCAAGATACTGTCCTGTCAATGATTCTTTGTTGTGCATCACGTTTTCAGGTGTGTCGCTGGCGACGATCTGACCGCCATGTTCACCTGCACCTGGTCCTATATCAATCAGATGATCTGCCTCAAGCATCGTATCTTCATCATGTTCGACCACGATCAATGTATTGTCCAGATCGCGCATCTGCTTCAGCGTATTAATCAGACGGTAATTGTCACGCTGATGCAGCCCGATTGACGGCTCATCAAGGACGTACAGCACACCTGTCAGCGCCGAGCCAATCTGAGTCGCAAGGCGGATCCGCTGTGCCTCCCCGCCTGACAGCGTTCCTGCTGAGCGGGACAGAGTCAGATAATCCAGACCAACGTTGTTCATGAAATCCAGACGGTCCGTGATTTCCTTCAAAATCATCTGAGCAATCGTCTGCTCCTTTTCGGTCAAGTCAAGTTGAACGAAAAATTCTTTCGCTTCCGTGATAGCATTATCCGTCACTTCGCTGATATGCTTGCCATTGACCAATACGGCCAGCGCCTCTTCCTTCAGCCGATGTCCATGGCAATCCGGGCAATTTTTTTGTGCCATGTATTTTTCCAGCAGTTCTCGAGTGAAATCGGAGGATGTTTCACGGTACCGGCGGGCGATATTATTCAGCACACCTTCAAAATAAATGTCATTCTCCCTTACATTGCCAAAATCATTGACGTAATGGAAATGAATTTTTTCATTGCCACTCCCATATAAAATTTTCTCCATTTGCTTTTTTGGAATGTCTTTCACTGGGATCGTCATGTCAATCCCATAATGGTCACAGACACTTTTCAAAAGTTCCGGGTAATAATGCGAACTAATTGGCTCCCATGCTGCAATGGCATGCTCCTTCAGTGTCTTTTCACGGTCCGGAATCACCAGTTCCAAGTCAACTTCCAGATTGGTTCCCAAACCATCACAGGTCGGACAAGCGCCATATGGGCTATTGAAGGAAAATAACCTTGGTTCCAGCTCCCCAATCGAAAATCCGCATATTGGACAAGCGTGATTTTCGCTGAACATGAGTTCTTCATCCCCAATCACGTCAACGATGATGTTGCCACCACCCAATCCAAGCGCGGTCTCAATCGAGTCACTGAGGCGCCCGGCAACACCGTCTTTAACGATAATCCGGTCGACAATGACTTCGATGGAGTGGGATTTATTTTTATCAAGCTGGATATCCTCTGTCACTTCACGCATTTCCCCATCGACACGAATCCGGACATACCCTTCCTGTTTCAGCTTTTCAATGGTTTTGACATGCTCACCCTTGCGTCCGGAAACAACTGGTGCAAGAATTTGCATTTTCGTCCGTTCTGGATATTGCAAAATACGGTCCACCATCTGCTGGACGGTTTGTGAACTGATTTCAATGCCATGTTTCGGACAGGTAGGCCGGCCAATGCGGGCATACAGCAGCCGCAAATAATCATAAATTTCCGTGACCGTTCCAACGGTTGAACGCGGGTTTTTGCTTGTTGTTTTCTGGTCAATTGAAATTGCCGGTGACAGGCCTTCAATAGCATCTACATCCGGCTTGTCCATCTGACCCAGAAATTGCCGGGCATAGGCAGAAAGGGATTCGACATAGCGTCGCTGCCCTTCTGCGTAAACTGTGTCAAAAGCTAGCGAGGATTTGCCGGATCCGGACAAACCTGTCAGCACAACAAGTTTATTTTTAGGTATCGATACATCAATATCCTGCAGATTATGTGCACGCGCACCTTGAATGGTAATTGCTTTACTCGGCATGAACAGGTCATCCTTCCGCTTTGAGTTCCAAAATGATATCACGAAGCTCGGCAGCTTTTTCGAAATCCAGATCTTTTGCAGCCTGCTTCATTTCTTTTTCCATGTCCTCCACCATCTTCGTTTTATCAGCTTTGCTCAGTTCAGCAGCATCTGCTTTCTTGCTTTCGTATGATTCATTATCTTCTGATGCGACAGTTGCACGGATGACATCTCTGACTTCTTTCCGTATGGTTGTCGGGGTGATATTATATTTTTCATTATAGGCGATTTGTTTTTCACGGCGGCGGTTCGTTTCATCCATCGCCACCTGCATCGACTTTGTCACCTTGTCGGCATACATGATGACTTCCCCGTTTTCATTCCGGGCAGCCCGGCCCATTGTCTGGATAAGGGAACGCTCTGAGCGGAGGAACCCTTCCTTATCAGCATCCAAAATGGCAACCAGTGACACTTCCGGTATATCCAGTCCTTCCCTTAGCAGGTTGATTCCTACTAAAACATCATACTTGCCGACACGCAAATCACGGATAATTTCTATCCGTTCCAGTGTCTTAATTTCTGAGTGAAGGTAGGCTACTTTGATGCCAATTTCCTTCAAGTAATCGGTCAGGTCTTCCGCCATTTTTTTCGTCAGTGTCGTCACAAGTACGCGCTCATTCCGCTGGGACCGCTTATTGATTTCCTCTATCAGATTGTCAACTTGCCCGTCGATTGGGCGCACGTCGATCTCGGGATCCAGCAGCCCCGTCGGACGGATGATTTGCTCGGTGACATCGGGTGCATGCTCCTCCTCATACGGTCCGGGCGTTGCCGAAACATAGATGAGCTGGTTGGTCGCTTTTTCAAACTCACCGAATGTCAATGGACGGTTATCCAAAGCGGACGGCAAACGAAAACCATGATCAACCAGCACTTGTTTACGTGCCTTGTCCCCATTATACATACCCCTGATCTGAGGAAGAGTAACGTGCGATTCGTCGACAACGACAAGGAAATCGTCCGGAAAGAAATCCAAAAGTGTATATGGCGTCGATCCTGGTTCCCGGAATGTCAGGTGCCGCGAATAATTCTCGATACCCGAACAGAAACCCATCTCGTTCATCATTTCAATATCATAGTTTGTCCGCTGCTCCAGCCGCTGCGCTTCAAGCAGCTTATCCTGCTCACGAAGTTCCGCTAGCTGTTCTTCCAGTTCTTTTTCGATATTTTTAATAGCCTTTTTCAGCTTTTCTTCACGGGTAACGAAGTGGGATGCCGGGAAAATAGCCACATGCTCGCGGTCCCCGACAATCTCACCTGTCAGAGCATCGACTTCACGGATTCGGTCAATTTCGTCACCGAAAAATTCAATCCGGATACAGTGTTCTTCCCTGGAGGCCGGAATAACCTCAACAGAATCCCCGCGGACTCGAAATGTGCCACGCTGGAAATCAATGTCATTCCTGGCATATTGAATGTCGACAAGATCACGTAAAAGCTGGTCGCGATCCTTTTCCATCCCCATCCTCAAAGAAAGGACCTGGCTTTTATATTCTTCCGGTGACCCTAGGCCGTAAATACACGACACACTTGAAACAATCAGCACATCACGCCGCTCAATCAAAGCAGATGTCGCCGAGTGCCGCAGTTTGTCAATTTCATCATTGATGCTTGCATCTTTTTCAATAAATGTGTCTGTTGACGGGACATACGCTTCCGGCTGATAGTAGTCATAATAGCTGACAAAATATTCGACAGCATTATTCGGAAACAGTTCCTTAAACTCACTGTACAGTTGTCCGGCCAATGTTTTATTGTGTGCAATAACAAGTGTCGGCCGGTTAATTTCTTCTAAGACATTGGAAACCGTAAACGTTTTTCCAGTTCCGGTAGCACCAAGCAATGTCTGATGCCGCTGACCAGCTTTCACTTTTTCGACCATTTCTGCTATCGCTTCAGGCTGGTCACCGCTCGGCTCGTACTGTGCCACAAGATCAAATTTATTTTCCAAACCGTAAACCTCCGTTCCTTGCCTTACTCTCATTCTATCATATCATTTAAATGAATAAACGAACAAATATTCGAATCATGGAATGCTCTATTTCCATTTTACCCGATTTACGCACATGAAATCACCCACCATGCTTAGGAAAACCAGCAAATACGGAAACTGCCTCTTTCCCCAGCAAAAAAACATTAGCAAGCGTGCCTGCTAATGCTGATCGGTCAATATAGTTGTAAATAATTCAGTCAGCGGCCGGTCATCCAGCTGCCGATGGTACTCTTCGATATGTCTCTGATAAGCATCCTGTTTTTCCGTACTGGAAAAAAAGCGGAGCAGCTCTTGTTCCGGTTTATGATGAAGATTAACCATTATGCCCACGCCAAGCCGGTTTAGTTCCCTTGCATTGACTTTTTCCTGCCCTGGCAATGGGTCGTACATGAAAATAGGTTTCCGTTTCATCAGACACTCACTGACGGTAACACCACCCGGCTTTGTTAAAACGGCATCAGCCTCGTCGTAGAGTGCATTCATCTCCATTTTGCTGCCAATATATGAAATGGGAGTCACGTTGTTGGGCCGATTCCGGAGCAGTTCTCTGTACAACGATTCATTTTTCCCGCATAGCACGTTGTAATGAATCGATGGTGATTTCAGCGATGACAGTAATTTGCGTATGCTTCCAGTACCCAGACTCCCGCCAGTCACCAGCACCCTGATGTTGCTATCTGTGTTTGCCTTATATTCCATTTTTCGATAGACCGGATGAATAGGAATGCCGGTTACAAAGACCCGTTCAGCCGGAATCCCTCTTCGGACAAGAAAGGCTTTCACAGCAGCTGTAGGCACAAAGTGGTAATCAATACCATCTATCCCCCAGACATCATTAATGAAAAAATCTGTATAGGCATTGACTGTAATCGACTGCAGCTGATTATTCAGCTTTAAGCGGCTCGCCAGGTTCGACGGCAATGCATGTGTGGAAACGAGTACCTGTGGATGATGTTCGCGGACAAGCCGTCTGAAGAAGGGGATAAACATCATCTCATAAAAGAAACTGCGGCGCTTCAGAGGTTTATTATTACAAGAAGCGTGCCTGTACAGCCTATCATAGAGCTCGGGAAAGAAGCGGATCCAATTCAGATAGGCGGAAGTAACCACTCTTTCGATATTTCCATAACTGTACGACAGTATATCCACTTTATCACATACCATATCAGTACGTGCCAACTGAACTGCTTCCATTAGTGCGTCGGCAGTATGGTGATGCCCTGTTTGAATTCTCATAAATGGCAAAAACAGTGCCTTATTCGAATCCATCAGTTCACCTCCATCGGGAAATCATGCCTTTGTTTGGCTTCAATTACCAATGACTTGAACAGAACAGACATGCTATAATTTTTCTCAGAGAGGAGCAATGCCATGATCTATTTCATCTCAGCCTGTACCATGATTGCTTTCATTTACTTTCTGAGAAAAGCTTACAATAATACAAAAGATATACAGGTTCGCAATATAAATCCCACTTCAGATGCTGCTGGGAACAAATCCACATTATCCATCCTTCATCTATCTGACTTGCATTTAGAGCATATTTCCATAAGCCCGGCACAGCTTGCAGCCAAACTCAGGAATGAACCAATTGACATGATCGCACTGACTGGTGACTTTCTTGACCGAAAACGGACCATCCCGAAACTGGATCCTTATCTTCGAGTATTGCAGAGTCTGGAACCTGCATATGGCGTGTATGCCGTTCTTGGCAATCATGATTATGTACTGGACGAGAACAATCTTACTGCACTAAAAAACATGCTGGAAAACTATGATGTTCGCGTTTTGCAAAACGGGAGTGATACCATTTTGGCCAATGGACACGTCATCAATATTATTGGTATTGATGATTCCAGCACAAACCGAAGTGATCTGTCAGCTGCCTATCAGCATGTGGAAAATGGAATGAATATCGTTCTGACACATGATCCGAACATTGTACTGGAGATGCAGAATTACAAGTTTGATTATTTAATGGCCGGTCACTTCCACGGCGGACAAATTTGTTACCCAAAAGCATATCATCTTGTCAAAATGGGCAAACTTGCCCGCCAGAATGTGATAAAAGGACTGCATTATTACCGGGAAGCACCATTCTATATTAGTGAGGGACTTGGCCAAACTGGTTTTAATATGCGTGTCGGCAGCCGGCCTGAAATCACGTTCCACCACATTGCCTTCCGTGCAGTCGAGCACGTTTCCTAGTCATTGTACTGCTGCAAAAGGCGCTCCTTCGACATAAAGAGATAAAACGGCTGATTCCGATGTCCCGATCCGGCAATAAAGTTGATGGGCAGAAAGGTTCCTTGTTTAAACAGGCGGTAATACGTGTTCCGGATTGGAAATGCTTCAAATCCGAGTCGGTCGATGCCTTTGTGCAGCAGTGTAATACCAAGGATCCCCTTGATTTCCGGGTATTTATGATGTCCCTCAACATAGCGTGATAAGGATTGCAAATCTCTTCGTATCGTGTGGTATAAACGTATTGCGCGCTGCAGTTCACTCTCGTCTCGCTGCGTATCGCGGATAATACGAATATTATGCAAATGAATTTTCAGCAATATATCATTTTTATTTATGGTTGTCCCATCCTGCAGCACAACCGATGCGCCTTTGTATGTTGTCGGGCGTACACGGAATATGGTGTTATTCATACGGCTGTCAGGTACGTATTGCAGTCTTGTGAGCTTGTAGTAAAGCGGGTCAAGCATATACCACATATTCAATAAATAGTTCCTCATTTGTCTGCCTTCTTTACGGAAAAGTAGCATCATTAGTTTGCTTAAATACGTTATTCCTAATGAAGGAAATTTTACCCAAGTTCGTTAAACTAAGTGAATATCCATTCATACAAAAACGCCTGCCGTATCTGGCAGGCGTTTTCTGCTTCTAGTTTTCATGTTTCATTCCGTTGCGATTAGTTTCCCGACTGCGCCTTTTTGTACGTGACTGAACTGGTGTGCAATTTGTTCTGCTATATCATACGAAATTCAAGGAGCCTACCAGTGATACAGGTCACTATTTAGAGACATTTTTTTGTGAAAAGACAGTTCTTTCAGTTTTTGTAGTTGTAATTATGCGAATAGTTTTATGGAACTCACGGCCCGAGAACATTAAAAAGTGGCAGACATAATCAGCTGTGTCTGCCGCTTTTCGATATGAATCATTATCCATGCTCCGGTATTTGTTTCACCTGAGAGCGGCTGTTCGCCGTTATTATTCCCAGTTCATGGTGGTCCTCTTCATAAAGCGCACTTTGCACAAACCGGACCTCCCCATTTTCTCCTAGGATTTCCAGTTTAAAAAACGCTCCGCTTTCCTGCAGTGCATAATAATATGCTTCCATATCATTTATCTTCGTTCCATTCACTTTCGTTACCGTTTCTCCTGCCACAATACCCAAACGATCAGCTGGCGTGCCGGGAATAACTGCCAGCACCTTGATTCCGCGTTCATTTTTATGGAAAAAAGGGACTTTCGCCCGGTCTGTAAGGCGATGTCTGTAATTAATATATTCCCTTCCGATGATTCCAGTTAAAATAGCCACCAATGACAGCCAGCCGGCATAAATACTGCCGACAGCCATGAATAGTACTGCCATAGATAGGATGAGCACCCGTCTCGCAATTGCCCCGGCGGCTTTTTTGGGAAGTGTTCCTTGAACGGCATGATCAAATCCAATCACAAACGGAACAAGTGCAAGGCTGTACACCTCTCCATTTATTGAAAAATACGGCCAAAATGGTGCAAAAGCTGTGATGGGGCCTGCCGGGATCAGGACAAAAAAAGGAATCAGACTGACTTTTTTCAAATGGTGCACACCTATCCAATACCCACGGCGTCCAAGCTGCAGTTCCGGATATGTCCGGGTCCGCCCGCTGCGGGTAAGCAATAATGCCTCAGCTATTAATAGTATTGCCAGCAGTATACTTAACCCCACAAAATTTGCAGATGATGAGAAGGTTATATCGGTAAATGTCTGGTTTTCGAACACAAATGGAAGAAATAATAAAAGCAAATAACTGATCCCAACTATATATACCGGTGAAAGCAGTGTGAAACGAAGCGATAGACTTAACAGAACGGTTACAATGGCCAGCATCCAAATTGTCTCCCTGGAAAAGACCAGCCCCACTCCAACAGCCAGCATCGATAAAAACAATCCGAAACCAACGGACAAAACCCATGTATGCCGCCATTCCACAAATGGGTCAAACAGCTTCAGACCAAAATCCCTCCGCTCTCTTCGGATCCGTTTAAGTCCGGCTAGAACAACCAGAATAACCGTCCAGTAAACAAGGGGATTAAGAAAGAATCTGCCTAACCCTTTCCATAATTCGATAAGCCATGTCTCTGCCATGATGATCACCTTCCACAACTGCCTTCTGTACATTATACCATTGTATATTATATTCGGTATAGGACAGGTCTTTTCCTGCATGGCGATTAGAAAAACTAAAGACCTGGGACCTCTATCAAAAATTCCGCGGGCAGAACCCGCGGAATTAACTTACTGTAATACACCATGATGGTTTACTGATATAACTCGTTTAATGCTTTTTCCATCTGCTGATCATCTTCACCGGAACGAATATGCTCAACGATCTCGGTTTCAATCTTACCTGCCGTTTTATCATTCACTTTTCCGGTTGCCTTAAGTTCATGTTCCTTCTGGAAGGACTTCACTGCTTCTTCCGTATCCTGATTGAAGTAGCCATCAGTACGTCCCGGGTCATAGCCCAATCCTTTCAGCATAATCTGTATATTTTTCACATTATCGCCGGTATCGTTGTAAGACAGCGGTTCAACAAGCTGGACTGGATTTGTGAAATAATAAGAAGGCTGCTCTTCTTTTATGGTTGGTTTGACGCCCTTCTCATGAATCCATGTCCCTTCTGGCGAAAGCCACTTGAAAAAGGTCAATTTAACCCTGCTTCCGTCTCCTAGCGGAAGTGCCTGCTGAACCGTCCCTTTGCCGAAACTTTTCGTCCCGACAACATCATAGCCGGTTTCTTTCATGGCGACCGCCAATATCTCGGATGCAGAAGCACTGCCTTCATTAATCAATACACTAATTGGATATGGCTTCTTTTCACCCAGATTGGAGTACGATTTGGATACCTGGCCATTCTGATCTTCAATCTGCACATATGGAATATCATCAGGAATAAAGTTTTTCAAGATCTTCTCGACAGCGGTCAACAGTCCACCTGGATTTCCGCGCACGTCAATGACCAAACCTTCAATCCCCTTATCTTCCAGTTCCTTCAGTTGTTTCGAGAAATGCTCAGCCGTATTTTCTGCAAACGAGGTGATTTCCATTAACCCTGTTTTCTTGCCGTCAATAGTTTTCACTTCGGAATAAACCGTTTCAACCGGGATGTCATCACGGACGAGGGTGACATCGAAAGGTTCGGAAACTCCATCACGCTGGATTTTGATCACGACTTCCGTTCCTTTTTTACCACGAATTTCCTGAACCGTTTCCTGCAAGTTAAGTCCGGCAACACTTTCACCGTCTACACTCAGTATTTGATCGTTCGGACGCAGCCCTGCCTCTTCGGCTGGTGAATCTTTAATTGGTGACACAATAGTGACTTTCCCGTCAACCATACTTACTTCCGCACCAATACCCTCAAATGATGATTCTATCGTATCATTAAAGTTTTTCATCATCTCCGCATCAAGGTATGAACTGTACGGATCTTCCAAAGATGCAAGCATGCCTTGAATGGCACCTTCGATTAATTGCTTATCCTTCACATCTTCCAGGTAGTTGTCTTTGATTAAGTTATACGCTCGTGCGACTTTTTGGATTTTGGCCGGTGGTTCCACATTCTCCTGATTTTGTTCATCCGTCTGATTCGCTGCAGAATCCTGTCCGTTATCCGGTCCGGGCTGAGCCAGTTTCACACCAGCATACGCTCCCGCAAATCCCAAAACAAGTGCAGCGAACAATAGTAGGACTATATGTTGCTTCTGCAGTTTCATGTTTTCACCCCATTTAATATATTGCCCGGATGGCTTGTCCTGTTTTAAGTGTTAGAAAACTTGGCTTGCCGTTAAAGAGATACTTAGAAAGCGTTCTTTGCATCCACAAAAGCCCCTACGCTTTGGAGTGCAAGCTTTAGGCGGTGCTCCCTAACTGCACTCATTCAGTATTTATATTTCTTAACTGCCTAAAAAGGCATCACAACATTAATGTGCGATGCCTTTAATAGTATAGTTTATGCAAGCATTATGCAATAGCATTCATGTTAATTATGGAAGGAATGGCATAGGATTAATACCGCCTTTATGACTCCATTTTCCATTATGCACTTCAAAGTGGAGATGGGCACCATAAGAATCGCCGGTATTGCCGACAGCACCCAATTTCTGTCCGGTCGATACGGATTGACCAAGACTTACGGATCGTGCAGACATGTGAGCATAAACCGTTGACTTATTAAGCTTCGGATGGTACACGTACACAACATTACCATAGCTGGAGGAGTATGCTGACCTTGTTACAACTCCGGATGCGCCCGCTTTGATAGTTGTACCAATTGGTGCTGCGAAATCAACCCCCAAATGATCTCCATATGGCGCCGGTCTTGGACCGTATCCTGAGGAATACCTGCCATTTACAGGCTTAATAAATGTTCCGCTTCCTCCACCACTAAAATTACTGTTCGATTCATTTGATGAGCTGTTATTTTCTTTGGACAATTGATTAAGTTTGCTTTTGGCTTCTTTTTTTGCATTTTCGATAACTGCTGCTTGATCTTTCAGTACCTGCTCCTGTTCACCGATACTCATTTTGTATTCTTCAAGCTGATTTTGCTCTTCTTTCAGTTCCCCAAGCTTGTCTTCTTTCGCCCCCATTTGCTCGTCCATTTGCGCCCGCAGTGACTCAAGCTCCTGCTTTTGGTTTTCGAGTGATGCTTTTTTGTTCTCTATTTCACCTTTCTTGTCTTCTATTTCTTTTTTCTTTTCTTCCACTTCCGCTTGCTTGTTTTCCAGCTCTTTCTTTTCCTTCGCATGGGTTTCCATGATGTTCTGGTCCTGCTCCATTATCGTACTAACAGCGGAAGAGCGGCTGATAAAATCACTGAAACTGCTCGATCCCATAATGACTTCTATGTATTTCATACTCCCGCCGTTTGACTGGATTGCACGGAGCCTATCTTTCAATAGCTGTTCCCGTTTTTCAATCCGTTCTTTCAGCTTTTTAATATCATCTTTCAGTTTGTCGATTTTCCCATTTAGCTTGTCCATCCGTTTTTTTAATGTTTCCAGCTGCTGGGTTGTTTCCGCAATTTCATTTTCTTTTGATTTGATGGTATTCCGGGTTTCGGCCAGATTCTGGTCAATTTCTTCAATCTCGCTATTGACGGTTGCCTGTTTTTCTTTATTTTCTTCAATTTTCTCTTCGGTGTTTTCTTTCTCGCTGTTCAAATTGGACTTTTTATCGCTTAACTTATCTTGTTTTTCTTCCAGTTCGTTTATTTCCTCTTTCACATTGCTGGCTGACTCAGCTGATACTTTGTGCCAGTCAGCCAATCCGGTTCCGAAAACTATAGTAGCAATAAGCGAATAGGCAATTGATTTCCTCATCACTATTTCCCCTCTCCTCGTCTATGAATAGTACATATTTTTTTAGATCTTCAAGAACTTACGGACACTCATAACACTTCCCCATACGCCGATGAATGCCCCAATAACTAGAATGAGTAAGGAAAGCTGCCATGCGAATGGACTGAATGGGAGCAGTTCCACAAAATCGTACGTAATTTTATCACTGACATTATGGTCCAAATAGTAATACCCGGCCAGAACAGCCGTTATAGGCAAGATGGAACCCAGAACCCCGAGGAGCATACCCTCAATGAAAAACGGCCAGCGGATGAATCCATTTGTGGCACCAACAAGCTTCATAATACCAATTTCTTCGCTTCTGGCCATGATCGTTAGTTTAATCGTGTTGGATATCAGGAATATGGCTGTAAAGACTAAACCGACAATCAAAATTAAGCCGATATTCCGGGCGTATTCGTTGAAGGTGAACAGCCGATGGACGACGTCTTTTCCATAGTTTACTTCCTGAATGTTTTTAAAGCTGTTAATTTTTTTGGCCAGGGATTCTGTATCAGCAGGATCTGCAGCTTTCACGACGTAAGCATGGCTGAGCGGATTGTCCTGTTCAAACATCTTCAATGCGTCGCCTTCTTCCCCCATGCCTTCAATCACCTGTTCAAGCTGTTCATCTTTGGATGAAAAGGCAACCGATCCTGCTTGGTCCATTTCCTGGATTTTATCCCCCAGCTTCTGTATATCATCTTCTGTCGCTGTCCGGTCAATGAGCGCCTCAATCTGCACCTCTTCCTCAAGGCCGTCTGCCATATGATTAAGGTTCAGCATTAGTGCAAGGAATGCACCGACAAGTAAAAGTGTGGTCGTTACGGCACCAACGGAGGCCACTGTCATCCAGCCGTTGCGGAAAATATTTTTAACACCCTCCCGCAGATGCCGTTTTATCGTCCTAAACTTCATAGCCATATTCACCTCGATGTTCGTCTCGCACGATCAGCCCGTCTTCGATTGCGATAACGCGCTTTTTAATCGCGTTGACTATTTCTCTGTTGTGGGTGGCCATTAGGATGGTAGTACCTCGAGAATTAATTTCCTCAAAAATACGCATAATTCCCCATGATGTCTCCGGGTCCAAATTACCGGTCGGCTCATCAGCGATCACAATTTTCGGATGGTTGACTATTGCCCGGGCAATGGACACACGCTGCTGTTCGCCCCCAGAAAGCTCGTCCGGAATGAAGCGTGCCTTATTTTTCAGACCTACTAATTCAAGCACATCCATTACCCGCTTCCGGATGCTGCGTGGCGATTCCTCAATAACTTCCAGCGCAAAGGCAATATTTTCATAGACTGTTAGTTTCGGCAAAAGCTTAAAGTCCTGAAAAATAACACCGATATCCCTGCGTAAAAAAGGGACGTGCTTCTTTTTTATACTGCCCAAATCCATGTCGTTAATCGTGATACTGCCTTCGGATGGCTTCGCTTCTCGGTACATCAGCCTGATGAATGTCGATTTGCCAGCACCGCTCGAGCCGACAATATACACAAATTCTCCCTGATCAATATCAATTGTAATGCCATTAAGTGCAGTCACTCCGTTGACATATGTTTTATGTACGTCTCTCATCTTTATCATCTATGGATCACCTTTTGTTCTGAAGTGTTGTTAAACATAGTTGTCGATTCTTCATAAACCGTGTTTTAATACGCCGGGGTATTTTTATGCGTTCCGACAAATTCAATAATTATTTTCCATTATAACATCTTTCGGCATGAATTTTAGACAAAATTATATTACATTTTCATTTCAATTTGTCATGTTGTCTGCGGTTTTTGTAAAACTTCGTACTATGAACTTTGAATTTGAAAGGAACACGAGGAAAGTTCCATGTTTTTTGCGGGGTGATGCCCAGAAAAGAAGGTGTTCCGGGAAAGCCTTGCAAACGTAATTAAAAAAGTTTGGCCTGTTTTCTCATTCGAAACAGGCCAAACTGCTAGTCATCCAGTTATTTTTTCTCCGCCAGCCATGATGCAAGTGTCTGAGCATCCTCTTCTGCTACATCCTGGGGAGGCATGTCGCCTTGACCATTCTGAATAATATCAACAATATCATCTTTAGAATGATCTGCACCAACTGAAGTCAAATCAGGTCCAACTCCGCCAGAAAGATCTCCTCCGTGGCAGGAAGCGCAGTTATTTTGGAAAATTTCTTCCGCTGCAGCGGTTGATTCACCGTTTTCACCGGAAGACTCTTCCGTACCGGTGTCACCATTGTTTCCGTTATCAGTGCCACCGTCATCCCCACCGCCGCCACAAGCGCCGAGCACAAGCGCCGTGCCGAACAGAATGGATAATAATCCTTTTTTCATGTTTAAATCCCCCTAACATAATGTAGTGAAAAGGTTATCAAGGATATTATAACCTATTTCCATTATTTTAAAACCTGTACAAGAGAAATAATATCACCGGTTTTCCCTTACAAATCGCGGTACAATCAGCTTACTGGCAGATTGTGTCAATTTCATGACTATCCTATGACCATGCATGCCTAGTCGATCAGGGAGCGCAAATAGGAGTCAATGAATGGGTCGATATTACCGTCGATAACACCTTGCGCATTCCCTACTTCCTCATTGGTACGATGGTCTTTCACCATTGTGTATGGGTGAAAAACGTAAGAGCGGATCTGACTTCCCCAGCCAATTTCTTTTTGCTCTCCGCGAATTTCATCAAGCTCCTGCTGCTGGCGTTCCAATTCCAGCTGATAGAGCTTGGACCGGAGCATTTTCATTGCGCGTTCTCTATTTTGAATCTGGGAACGTTCCGACTGACAGGTAACGACAATTTTAGTTGGCAAGTGCGTGATACGAACGGCTGAATCTGTCGTGTTGACGTGCTGTCCGCCGGCACCGCTAGCCCGATACGTGTCAATGTTGATGTCTTCATTATTGATTTCGATATCGACATCATCATCCATCTCCGGTGTCACTTCACACGATGCAAAGGATGTATGGCGTCTGCCGGAAGAATCAAACGGTGATATCCGGACAAGGCGATGTACACCTTTTTCGGCTTTTAAATAGCCATAAGCGTTATGTCCTTTGATCCACAATGTCACACTTTTCACACCGGCTTCATCACCGGGGAGATAATCAAGAGTCTCCACGGTGAATCCTTTCCCT
Organism: Lentibacillus juripiscarius; assembly: GCF_042685205.1. Lineage (NCBI taxonomy): Bacteria > Bacillati > Bacillota > Bacilli > Caryophanales > Bacillaceae > Lentibacillus > Lentibacillus juripiscarius. The sequence continues at coordinate 160,376 of NZ_JBHUNA010000020.1, read as the reverse complement.
TCAGCCCAGCGCTGATACATCCGCAGTAGAATGCTTGCCCAGTCTTGTGATTCCGTACCGCCCGCACCCGGGTGCAGCTCCAGGATCGCATTGTTCTTATCATATGGCTCACTCAAAAGCATCTGTAACTCAAATTGATCAACGGCACTGCGCAGTCCGGTGATTTCCTGTTCCAAATCAGCGAACAGTTCCGGGTCATTTTCTTCTTTCACCAGCTCGTAGGATACTTCCAGGTTCTCCAGTTTTTCCTCCAGTTCCTCAAAACCTTCCACATAGCTTTTCAGCTGATTTGATTCATTGATAACTTTTTGCGCTTCTTCCTGATTGTCCCAAAATTCAGGTTCTGTCATGCGCATTTCGAGTTCCTTTATCCGTTCCCGTTTGACATCTAAGTCAAAGAGACCCCCTGAATTCATTAATTCGCTTCATCATTCGTCCCAGTTCATTTCCAATCTCTGCAAGTTCCATCTGTCTCACCTCTAAGTTAGTTTAAAATAACAAGGAAAACACCCTCACCGGACCAGAAGTGCTTCTTTATTTAAAACCGTCAGGAAACTATGGTCAATGCCATGGGTCCCCGGTTATTTGCCATGGCAGTGTTTATATTTTTTTCCGCTGCCGCACGGGCATGGGTCATTCCGGCCAGTGGTCTCCGTCTTCACGTAAGGTTTGCGTGATTTTTTCTTTTCTTCCTCTTCCTGTTCGCCAGATACTGCCTGTGTATTTTTGGCTACTTCCTGCCGCTGCAGATTATCCCTGATTTGGGCTTTCATCACATACTTGGCTACTTCCTCTTCAATTTCAACAATCATTTCTTCAAACATCTGGAAGCCTTCAGCCTGATATTCCTGCAATGGATCATTTTGGCCATACGCACGCAAGTGAATACCCTGGCGAAGCTGATCCATCTGATCGATGTGATCCATCCATTTAGTGTCGACCGTTCGCAGTACAATTACTTTTTCAAATTCACGCATTTGCTCTGGTGACAGTTCCTGTTCTTTTTCATTATAGCGATGGTTGACAATACCCATAATAAAGTCAATCATTTCGTCCGGCTCTTTGCCTTTAATATCATCGACTGAAATATCATCCGGGTTCAAGAGATTGCCATGCACATACTCAATGATGGAATCCAGTTCCCAGTTTTCGTCCAGTTCATCCTGTGTATTCGCCTGTACAACACGCTTAAGCGTAGACCGAATCATACCCTCGACAATTTCACGTAGATCTTCAGTGGCTTCAATAACATCAAACCGCTGCTTGTATATGATTTCCCGCTGCTGACGAAGAACGTCATCATAGGATAGAACGGTTTTACGCGCATCAAAGTTGTTACCTTCCACCCGCTTTTGTGCGGATTCCACAGCCCTTGATACCATCTTGCTTTCAATCGGCTGGGAATCGTCCATGCCAAGCCGTTCCATCATCGATCGCATATTGTCGGATCCGAATCGGCGCATCAGGTCATCTTCCATTGACAAGTAAAACTGCGTCACCCCTGGATCACCCTGACGCCCGGAACGTCCGCGCAGCTGATTATCGATCCGGCGTGACTCATGGCGCTCAGTTCCAATGACGGCCAGACCGCCCAGCTCTGTCACACCATCACCGAGCTTAATATCGGTACCACGACCGGCCATGTTCGTTGCAATCGTAACCGCACCCCGCTGTCCGGCATTTTCAATAATTTCTGCTTCCCGGTAATGGTTTTTAGCGTTAAGGACGTTATGTGGAACACCTGCTTTTTTCAGCATCTTGGCAATCAATTCCGACGTCTCGACTGCGACCGTCCCGACCAGAACAGGCTGTCCTTTTTCATGCCGTTCTTTAATATCATCAACGACGGCACGGAATTTCCCTTCGATTGACTTGTAAATCATATCCGCTTTGTCGTCCCGGATAATCGGCTTGTTCGTCGGAATAGCAATAACATCCATGTTGTAAATGTTACGGAATTCCTCTTCTTCTGTTTTAGCTGTACCGGTCATCCCGGAGAGCTTCTGATACATGCGGAAGAAATTCTGGAACGTAATCGATGCCAGGGTCATACTTTCGTTCTGGATCTGCAGCCCTTCTTTTGCTTCAATTGCCTGGTGCAGCCCGTCACTGTAGCGGCGGCCTTTCATCAGACGACCGGTGAATTGGTCAACGATGACAACCTCGCCTTCTTCAACAACATAATCAGTATCACGCTGCATCGACACGTGGGCTTTTAATGCTTGGTTAATATGGTGGGTGAGTGATACATGATTCAAGTCAAACAGATTTTCAATACTGAAATAGCGCTCAGCCTTGTTGATGCCTTCTTCCGTCAGCTGGACACCTTTCGTTTTTTCATCATACGTATAATCCGTCTCACGGCTTAAAATCCGAACAAACCCATTTGCCTGCTGGTACATCGATGCCGATTTTTGGGCAGAACCTGAAATGATCAGTGGTGTACGTGCCTCGTCAATCAGGATCGAGTCCACCTCGTCAATAATGGCAAAGTTCAGCGGGCGCTGCACCATCTGTTCTTTGTATAGAACCATGTTATCACGCAAATAGTCAAAGCCGAACTCGTTATTCGTGCCGTACGTAATGTCACTATAATAGGCTTCCCGCTTTTCTTCTTTCGTCATGCCATTGCCGTTAAGACCGACAGTCAGGCCAAGAAAATTGTACAGTTCACCCATATCCTTCGCGTCACGACCGGCCAGGTAATCGTTGACCGTAATAATATGGACACCTTTTCCGGATATGGCGTTCAAATAAGCCGGCATGGTGGATGCCAATGTTTTCCCTTCCCCTGTTTTCATTTCGGCGATATTGCCTTCATGTAATGCTACTGCACCTGTCAGCTGAACAGGGAACGGACGCATGCCCAGCACACGTTTCGCACCTTCTCTCACCACCGCATAGGCTTCAGGAAGCAAATCATCAAGTGACTCACCATTTGCATGACGTTCTTTAAATTCTTCTGTTTTATTTTTTAATTCATCATCTGACAATTTTTCTATATCAGGTTCCAGCGTTTCTATCTGATCGACTTTTTTCTGTAAACGGTTCAGTTGTTTTTTATTTCCATCCCCAAAAATCCTGGTCAGTAATCCAGCCATTTAAAACGCTCCTCATATGATTTCAGCAAATATGCAATATCTTATTATAACCCAATACTAATCATAACGCATCTGTTCTTCTGTTACAACTGATGAACACGGTAATAGACTGTCGAAACTTCCCTGTCCTGTGTGTTCACAGGCTAAAACCGTCACGTCCTGTGCGTTGAAAAATTGAAAGAACAGTCCGGGGATGAACTGTTCTTTCGAGTGAGGATTATAGAGGCTTACATGGAGGTAATGAAAAGGAAGCTTATGTAAGTGAATAGGTATGTGACTGCTCTTTTTGCTTCCTGTCCAATTCGGCAAGCTGGCGATTGGTCGAGGCGATGATCGCCACTAACTGTGCAATGGTCTGTTCATGCTGCTCGACCTTTCTCACCAGTTCATCATACTTGCATTCACTCACATAAATTGCTCCTTTCATCTAGTGTGATTCATTTATAGCACGAAACCGGCAAAGAGCGCCAATTGCTATTTTTGCTTTTCAGCTTGCCATTCGACATAATTTTATGGCGAAAACACAATTTTCGACGCATCCGTATGTATAATTCGTGAAAAATAGCGAATGAATAAACTTCAAAATTAAAAATTAGTATTCTGTGCGACAAGTTTCGACAAAACAGGTAGTCAACTGGTACGAAAGCTGATATGGCATGGTTAGGAAGGACTTTGGAATAACATTAATCCGTTCTTTCCGTGGAAAAGAGGGGCTAAAAATAAGGAAGGCGATCCCTCGTTCACAGGGGTCGCCTAATCCAATCATGTATGTTTAACTGACATGATTTTTAACAGTTTTTTCACTGATGTACAAAGTTTCTGCAACCGCGCGATTGCTTTTCCCGTCCGCAAGCAGCTGAAGCACTTCACATTCGCGGCTTGTTAAGAGATGCAGCGGTTTGTGATAGCTGATGCTTGGCTCGGCCACACCGGTACTGGCGGGGACGCTTTCTCCGGCAAGGCGTCGGTATTCCTTGACAAGATTGTGCGTTACTTTCGGATGAAGATAGGATCCGCCTTCACGGACGACTTTAATCGCTTCAATTAAAGAATCTGAATCCATCTCTTTCAGCAAGTAGCCCTGCGCACCCGTTTTCAGTGCATGCGTGACATAACTTTCATCATCATGGATGGACAAAATAATCACTTTCAAGTCAGGAAACTGCTTTATGAGGTCTGCTGTTGCCTGCACCCCATTCAGCTGCGGCATGTTAATATCCATCAGGACGACATCAGGGTTATATTCTTTAACAAGATTGGCAGCAACATACCCATCATCCCCTTCTGCCACAACCTCAAACGACGGTTCAAATTCCAAAATCCGTTTTACCCCTTCACGAAATAATTTATGATCATCAATCAGTAGAATTTTTGTCTGTTTCTTTGTCATCAGCTAACTTCCTCCCAAATGATCACTCTATTAGAGGTTGTTCAAAAAATCCGGTAAAAATGACACTTCGAATTTCTTCGTTGGCTTGCTTTTCCGTTGCTCATGTATTAATTTGCATACACTTCGCTACTCAAAGCTGCGCCGCCTTGAAATTCTTGGTCCTTTTTACCCTCCTATTTGAACACGCACTATTAAAAATTTCACCCTATTACATTTCTATGAAAATACTGGTCTCTTGTCTTTTTCGATTTATAGTAAGTATACCTTATCTGCTGGCTAATTGTGAATATTAAGAGAGGTTATACGGTACATGAATCACAATCGTTGTCCCTTCACCAATCATTGAGTTGATGGACAATGTGCCATTGAGCATTTCCACCCGTTCACGCATACCGATTAAGCCGAAAGACTTTTCCCGTTTTATTGCAGGATCAAACCCTTTACCATTATCTTTAATCACCAACGATATGGTGTTCGTTCCTATTTCAAGTTTCACTTTAACCAGTGAGGCGTCTGCATGCTTAATGGCGTTCTGAAGTCCCTCCTGCATAAGACGGAAAAATGCAATTTCGTATTCCTGGCTTACCCGCTGCTCTTTGCCAATTGGTTTGAATTCAATTTGAATATCATTGTAATCAGAAATCGTTGCGATATATTTTTTGATTGTCGGCACTAACCCCAGGTCGTCCAGTGCCATTGGCCGGAGATCATAGATGATGCGCCGGACCTCATACAAGGATGACCGAATCATTTTCCGGACGCTTTTAATTTCACCAATCGTTTCATCAGTCGTTCCATGGCGGAAGGTTTTGTCAACCAGTTCAGACCGGAGCAAAATGTTAGCAAGCATTTGTGCAGGACCGTCATGGATTTCTCTGGATATTCTCCTGCGCTCATCTTCCTGAGCTTCAATAATTTTTAATCCGAATTCCTGTTTTTCCCTGGCTTCCTCAATCATCTCATTTACCTGTCTGAGATCATCGTTCAGGTATGTAAGGATAACGGATATTTTACTCGCCAGTCCCTCTGACCGTGCAACCGTCTGGTCCAATGTAACTAGCCGCCGCTCCAGTTCATCACGCTTATCCCGCAAAATTTTCTCTTCCTGGCGAAGCATGGCAAGCCGTGTCTGCATCGCATGTGTATTTTCGTACACTTCGCGAATCTCACTTTCCGAATAGCGGTCAAAATACTTGCTGACTTCTGACAGGCGCTGTCTGGAAAAACGGACTTTCTGTTCCAGTGCGTCCCCGTCATTAATATGTTTTGTAACCTTTTCTTTCGTTTCATTCAGTTCTATTTGCAGCTGCTCATGTTCACTGCGCGCTTCCTCACTGATATGAAATATTTCATCCTTGCTTTTTTGAACAACATCAATCATTTCCTCAACAACAAAATCCAATGCCTTTTCTTCCAGCTTTTGTGTCATCTATCCCACCAGCCTATGCTATAATGATTCGGAATCCTTCTATTTTTCCAGGGGGTTTTTTACGGACATTCGGGTAATTTTTTCCTGAGAAATAGATACAATGATGTATTACTCTCTAGTATACTAATAACCAGGAGGTAAAAATCAACATGCTATCGACCTATTATACCGTAAAAAAAGAAAATTTTGACCAGGTAATGATACAAAAGTCACGATTTATTGGCTATGTTAAACGAGTGGAAACGGAAGAAGATGCACAGGCTTTCGTCCAAGAGATTAAAAAAAAGCATCATGACGCCACACACAACTGCTCCGCCTACATGGTCGGAGAGCACAACCAGGTTCAGAAAGCAAACGACGACGGGGAACCAAGCGGAACAGCAGGTGTGCCGATTCTGGAAGTCTTAAAGAAAAAAGACTTAAAAGACACAGCTGTGGTTGTGACAAGATACTTCGGTGGCATTAAACTCGGGGCTGGCGGTCTAATCCGCGCCTATAGCAGCACGACATCACAAGCCCTCGAAACAGCGGGCATCGTGGAGCGCCGGCTGATGAAAGGAATTTCAGTCACGGCCGATTATTCACTTCATGGCAAACTGGAAAACGCACTGCGCAATTCAGATTATATTGTGGACGCAATAAACTATATGGAAAAAGTGGAATTTGTCGTGTATGTGCCTGACGGGGAAGAGCAGAAATTTCATGATTGGATAGTCGACCTCACCAGTGATCAGGTAACATTTGCTGATAAAGGAACTGCCTATGTGGAGATAGACGTATAAAAAAGTATGGTGCTGCGAACGGGGTGATATTTCTCGCTCACAGGTTGATATTTCCTGTGAACGGGTTGATATTCGCTGGAAAAGGGCTGATATCCACACTTTCCGGTTGATTCCACCTGCCGTCCGGTTGGTACTCCCTTAGCTCTGGTTGATATTACCACCGATAGGTTGATTATCGGCCGGAACCCCTGCCCCGACCTACCGGAAATTAGAAAAAAGCACTGTCTTAAAGCTTAGACAGTGCTCCCTCATCGGCAATCAGTACTACATTCTCATGTTTTTGCAAAACCGATGCAGGGAATTCTTCCGTTACTTCGCCATTTACCAGCTGACGAACCGCGTCGGCTTTTTTCTCTCCGGAAACGAGCAACACGATTTTCCGGCTTTCCATGATCGTTTCAATCCCCATCGTAATCGCTTTTTTCGGGACATCATCCATTGACTCGAAAAAACGTGCATTCGCTTTCCGTGTCGACTCATCCAAGTCAACAACATGTGTCCTGCTGTCGAAGGAAGTGCCCGGCTCATTGAATCCGATATGGCCGTTCAGCCCAAGGCCCAGCACCTGCAGATCCACCTGCCCTGCCTTTCGGATCATTGCTTCATAGTCCTGGCATTCCTGTTCCAGATCACTCACATCGCCTTTAGGCAAAAATGCCTGATCATCAGACAAGTCAATGTGATGAAACAGCTTATTGTTCATATAGTACCGGTAGCTGTTCGGATCATCCGATGCCAGCCCGACATACTCATCCAGATTGAATGTCTTCACATCTTTAAAGGATACGTCTCCATTTTCATGGCGCTCCATCAGCTGCTGGTATAGGCCTTCCGGTGTAGATCCGGTCGCCAGTCCCAGCACTGGCCGCTCCAATTGCTGTACAGTCTCAATGATTAAATCACACGCCTGCTTACTCATCGCGTCATAATTAGATGTTCGAATGATTTCCATGTTCCTCATCCCTTCTGATAAGCTACCTCTCCCCGGCAAATGGTGGAGTGTACATTCAACTCGTCATCCACGAGCAGCAAGTCGGCATCTTTGCCTGGCTTAATACTTCCCTTTTTATCAAATATATGTAGCTGTTTTGCCGGATTTTCCGCTGTCATCTGGATAACATTCCGGATATCGGCATCGTTGAGCTGCAGCATCTGCCGGGCACCTTCCTGCATTTTTAAAATACTGCCGGCCAATGTGCCATCCTCCAAAACTGCCCAGTCTTCCGTTACGGTTACAGGCTGGCCGCCAAGTTCATAATTGCCTGCCTGCAGACATTTAGCCCGCATGGCATCCGTTATCAGGATCAGCCGCTCACTTCCAACATTGTCATAAATCAGTTCAAGCATTTCAGGTTCCACATGAATCCCGTCCGCAATCAGTTCCGCGCGCAGCTCCTCCAGCTGGAAGGCTGCACCAACAGCACCAATGTCACGGTGATGAATCCCGTTCATCGCATTACAGAGATGGGTAACTTGCCGCAAACCATACGGAATCGCCTTTTTGATCGCTGCAAATCCTGCATCGGTATGTCCAGCAGAAACATTCACACCGGATTCATATAAATGGCGGATAAACTCGCCATTCTCATCAAGTTCCGGTGCCATGGTAATCGTTTTTATGTTATTCCCTGATAAACGCTGCCATTCGTCAAATTGGCGAATATCCGGTTGTTTAATATGTTCAAGCGGCTGGGCGCCTTTTTTGCTTTTTTCAATAAAAGGACCTTCCAAATGAACCCCGATTACTTCCGCCTGTCCTTGTTTCGATGTATATTTCGCCACGTTAACAAGTGCGTTCGCAATGTTTTCCGGCGCTTGGGTGATCGTCGTCGCCAGAAAGCTTGTCGTACCTTCTGCAGGCAAAGCACCGGCCATCGTATCCAGTGCTTTTTCGGTTGCATCCATCACATCAGCACCCGCTGCTCCGTGAATGTGCCCGTCAATAAAACCCGGGATAACGTTGAGGCCGCTTCCATCAATGACGGTTACCCCTTCCGGCGGCGTCTGCTCTTCTTCATATATAGCTTTAATCTCACGCCCTTCCACCAGCAGCGAACCATTGATGATACCGTCCGTTTCGGTGAAAATAGCCGCATTTTTAATATAAATGCCAGTCATCCAATCATTCCTTTGCATTTTCTACTCATAACGTAGCACAACGGAGGCAAGCTTGTCCATTTGAACAAAGACACATGTATCCCCAAAAAACTGCATCCATCAATCGGACGCAGTTTCTACCGGAAATGATCCGCTGCTGACGTGTTTCGATCGGCCAGCTCTCGGACCAGCTTCTGAACCATTTCATCTGCCGATTGGATCGTCGCATTCTCTGTCTCCCGGATTAGTTTCTCCAGTAGACGTTTATAACGCTCTTGCTCTGCCATATTGATACCGCCTTTTCCATTCCCTTTTCCTTGTCTAAAAAAATCATAGCACAAATTGTTTTATGATGTTGTCGAAAAACGTCATATCCAGTAATTTCTTGCACTCTTTTAAATATTTCGTGACAACTATTATTTTTTGTCCCGTTTTCGCTGAAAAAATACCAACAGTATCCCCGCAAGCAATGCACCTGCTGTATCCAACAGCACATCACCGGCGTATGGTGTGCGGTTTGCCGTAAAACTTTGATGAAATTCATCCATTCCAGCATATGCAGCAGTCAGAAAAAAAGACACAGCTAATGCAGCTCGCAACCGTAGGCGAGTTGTCTGGCGAATGGCTATAAAAAACAAACACATTAAAATGAAAAACACACCCACATGTGCACCCTTGCGAAGAAAAAATTCAATAAACCCTTCCACACCTAGCGCAGCTACACTTACCTCGGCATGGTGATAGGTAAAGGCGATCCAGTCCACATACGGCGCCATAAAAGACAAATCAAACGTTCTTCCCATAAACGGTTTTACATCCTGCTGTTCATATGGCGTTGCCGACGAATAGAAAATAACACCCATCCACATTACCGGCAGCAGCCAATAAACCCATTTCTTCATATTTTTCTCACCTTATCCCTCATACCAGTTCCACACTTCAATGCCACCTAGCCTGAACTGATAGAATTGTTCCTCTTCCATCAGTTTCTCGATTTCACGGATTGGTCCTGTCACAACAGCCCCATATACTTGCATGCCATGTTCACGTATATAGTTGAGCCGCTTTTGATCAATATTGCGGTCATTATAATTGCCGTTGTTAATCAGCCATTCGATATCTTTATAGAATTGCTCCTTCGACCTTTCTAACGTAACATTCGATAGTGAACTTACGGAGGAAGAATGCCTGTTATTATCATCATAGACTACCTGAGGTCTTAGTAAAAAAGACTGAGCAAGCCTTGTCTGGCCGCTCCCATAGTTGGTAATGTCAAACTCAGTCAGCTCCCCGCCGTAAACTGGCATCCGGAAAACCCGAACATCATAACCTTCCAGTGCTTCCAGCATTGCTTTCGGTTTCATCACCTTTTTGACGGAAAACTGTACTTGCGCAACATGGCCATCATCTATCTTGGCTATTTGGTCTTTTAACATATCTTTACTGCCGGATTCAATATTGGCAGGATCCCGATCCAGCAGCTTTGGTGGTATCGCAAAAGCTTTGATATCATTTCCATTCAAATACTCATTATCAAAATTCATTTTAACGTTCACTTTTCCGAAAAGGCGCTTTTTCGCTTCCACTTCACCAACCACCACATCCCACTCGCCAACATTGCGGTATAACTTTAGCGAGGTTGATTGGGTCAGAAAAGGGTTGATTTCAGCACTAGACCCGTGCATATAATCGACTTCCACTCCAGGGTGCCGTGTTTCGACAAGAGTAGTCACAAGACGGTCAAACCCGGCCTGCTTACCGGACATATCGTAATACATATTTACCGGAATCATATAAGCCGCATAAAGCAGAAAAATAATGACCAGTGTCCGTATAACCGTAAACCCGATTGACAGTCTTGTGCGCCAGACCATTTTCCGTGCACTCTTTTTATCTAGCGTACTTTCATCCGTCTCTTTCAGCCCATCCAGTACATTATCGTTATCTTCCTTCATCAGGATCTCCTCCTTTCAGCAGCTGATCATAATACCGGAACTTTTTCCGTGCACGATGCAGTGTCGTCTTGACCTGGTTTTCTGTTAGATTCATCGCAGCCGCCACTTCCTTATAGGTAAATTCCTGTATTTCCCGCAAATATAGGATCGTCCGCATTCGCTCCGGCAGACGGTTAAAGACTGCTTCAATATGTTCTTGCTTTGTCAGCGTTTCTAAATGCTGATCCGGATTGCCCAGTCCACTGGTATGTATTTGTTCTGCCTTCATTCGTTCCACCATCTGCTGCTCTGATTTCCTTTTTCGCGTCCGGTCAATATAAAGATTGCGGGCCACTTTGAAGAGCCACGCCTTTGCTTGGGTCATGTTTTTTACCTTGAGGGAAATCATCGCCCGGTAAAACGTTTCCTGCAGCAGCTCTTCCGCAACTTGTTTATCCCGCGTCATCTTTAGCAAGTACCGGTAAAGCGGGAGCTGGAACTGTTCGAATAGCTCTGTAAATGTCTGTTTTTGCAAATCAGCCCCCACCTCCCTCTATACTATACAACGATTTCTCCGTTCATTTGTTACAATAAATTTAACCGTTTTAAATAAAAAACCGCAAGCGGCTGCTCGGCGGTTGTTGTTAATCTTTCTGCTGTGTGCGCCATTTATGAAAATCAACAAACTCCCTAAACTGTTCTTTAGTCATACCATACTTGATCGCATCCTGAACAATCATCATCCATTCCTCATCCAGCTGCTCGTCCATCTTACTGCCTCTAGTCTCACGTATTAAGTCATCTGCGGACACACCCAGAACGGAACTGATTTTCTCTATAAACTGGATGGAAGGGTTTTTTTGGATACTGCGTTCGATGGAACTTAAATACGACTTGGCCACACCAGCCTCATTAGCAAGCTCAGAAATGGACAGGCCTTGCTCCATGCGCAGCCTTTTAATCTTTTCACCAATCAATTGTCACACCTTCCTTCCTTTCTATTATATCATACGCATCCTGTTAGTTCTATATAAAGCACAGCATTTAAAGCTCCAAAATTCCTCCAAAACAACCATAGTGGACCCTTCTATTTGTTCACCTCCCCAGCATATACATATATAACGAACGGAAACGATATAGCCTCAAGCATCAAAGCAGTGAAACCTCAGCTCGCGTATATACGTCTTATTATCTGATAGACTAATCAGACAGATTCCGATATTATTTTAATAATACAGACGGAAAAGAGGAGAATGTACTTGGATTCCAGAGTGGAAAATAAACATAGAAGCAAACGCCGTAAATGGCTTTATTGGGCTGGTGGCGGTCTATTACTTATCGTCATTGGCATCGGCATTTACCTGCTTTACTTATATGATCAAGTCAGTGACACCGTCGACACGATGCACAATCCGCTTGATAGGGACGACAATCCGGAACGGCAAAAGGAGCTCGATTCCATTTTCAAGGACACAAAATCCATTAATATTTTGCTGCTCGGTGTGGATGAACGAGAACATGATAAAGGCCGATCCGATACCATGATCCTTGTCTCCATGAATCCACAGACAGATTCCATGAAAATGCTGAGCATTCCGCGTGATACCCGGGTCCCTATTCCTGGATACGGCATGGATAAAATCAATCATGCCTATGCCTATGAAGGGGTCGGCTTATCTGTACAAACTGTCCATGGGCTGCTGGATGTACCCGTCCACTTTTATGTCAAAGTAAACATGGAAGGATTTAAGCAAGGGGTTGATGCACTCGGCGGCGTGACCGTCCAAAATGATACCGCATTTTCCCATAAAGGCAAAGATTTCCCAACTGGTGAAATCCATTTGAATGGCGAGGAAGCACTGAAATACATCCGCAAACGCAAAGGACTTTCTAAAGGGGATATCGGCCGGAATGAACGGCAGCGAGCTGTCATTCAAGCAGCAATCGACAAAGGTTCCAGTTTTTCCAGTATTACGAAAGTCACTGACATTCTCAACATTATTGGAGACAATGTGAAAACAGATCTGCAAATGAAGCAGATGCGTGCACTGCTTGCCGACTACCGGCAGACCCGCAACAATATTGATTCTATGGAAATGAACGGAAGTGGGCAGTATATTGGGGGTTTATGGTATTACATGGTGCCGGACGAGGAAATCAATCGCATTCAAACCGAGATAAAGAATCACATGCAGGCGAGGTAAAGTCCGTTACATTCGGCTTTTACCTTTTTAGTCTCAAAGGAGAAAAGTTCGTCTTGTATATTTTTGCACAGAGCCCATGTTATAATAGTACGAAACAAACCATGATCGCGGGGGGTTGTCATGAGAAAATCAGTTATATTCCTTATTATTTTGCTATCTATATTCGTCACCGCATGCTCTGACGATGAAGTTACGCCACAGGAACGTTTTGATACGTATGTTGATCATTGGAATGAACAAGAATTTCCCAAGATGTACAAAATGCTTACATCCAATGCAGCTGAAACATATCCAACGAAAGAATTTGTCGATCGGTACAAAAAAATATACAGCGACCTGGGGATTTCAGACTTAAAAGTGTCCTATGACAAACTATCCGATGAAGCAATGGAAAAAGCCATGGAAAAAGGGACAGCACAATTTCCATTCACGGTTGAAATGGAATCTATCGCCGGATCAATCACCTTTGACTATAAAGCAACACTCATTAAAGAAGGCAAAGAAGAAGAGAAAAACTGGTATCTTAAATGGGATCCGGGGTTTATCTTTCCAGAGATTAAGGACGGTGCAGACATCGCTCTAGAAACGACAGAACCAAAGCGCGGCGAAATCCTTGACCGCAACCGCATGCCACTGGCTATCAATGCTATCGTCCATGAGATTGGTATCATACCCGGAAAACTGGGGGACAATCCGGAACAGGCAAAACAAAAGATTGCCGATTTGCTCGATGTATCGGTTGAAACGATTAACAGCAAACTGAACCAGGACTGGGTTGGCCCGAACATGCACGTGCCGATTCAAAAAGTGCGCAAAAGTCAAGAAGATCTGGTAGCCCAGCTGCTTGAAATCGATGCTGTTTCCACACAGGATGCGACAGCAAGAGAGTATCCGCTTGGGAAAGCGGCAGCACATTTGACAGGCTACATTGGCAAAATCACCGCTGATGAAATGGAAGAAATGGACTCCAATTCCTATGATGCGGATGACATGATTGGAAAGCGCGGACTTGAACTCTTGTACGAAGACCGTCTCAAAGGCGAGGAAGGTGTCACCATCTCTGCGGTGAATGAAGAAGGCGACGAAACCGTCATCGCTGAACAACCAGTCCAGGACGGAGAAAATGTCGTTACAACCATTGACGCGGATATCCAGGAAACAATTTATAACACGTATGAAGATGATGCTGGCACAGCTGCTGCTATCCATCCAAAAACAGGCGAAACACTCGCAATGGTCAGTGCACCAGCATTTGATCCGAACAAGCGAATCTTTGGCATTTCGCAATCAGGTTATGAACAATTGCAGGATGACCCGCAGCGCCCGTTGGTGAACCGCTTCCGTGCAACCTTCTCACCCGGATCGGCCATGAAGCCAATTACAGCAGCTGTTGGACTCCAAAACGGCGGCATTGTTCCAGGTGAAGGTATAAAAATTAACGGGCTGACATGGAGCAATGGCGAAGGTTGGGGCGATTACAAAGTCCGGCGCGTTTCTGAGTCAGACGGCCCGGTTGACGTGACGGACGCACTGATCCGTTCTGATAACATTTACTTTGCCAAGAAAGCTGTTGAAATGGGCAGCGAAAAATTTGTGGATGGTTTGGAGCAATTTGGGTTTGGTGATGAGCTTCCACTTCCATATGGAATTGAAAACTCAACCATTTCCTCAAACGGATCGATTGATGATGAAGTGCTCCTTGCCAACACGGCTTACGGTCAGGGGCAAGTTCAGATTAGCCCATTGCATCTGGCATTAAGCTATACCCCGTTTCTAAATGGCGGAACTATGCTCAAGCCTACCCTGCTTGCTGATACGGAAAAGAGCCAGGCATGGAAAGAAGATCTGCTGTCAGGCGAACAAGCAGCCGTCATACGGGATGCACTCCGAGAAGTTGTTGCATCACCAAAAGGAACTGCAAAAGGCGCGCGGGATGCCGATTTCCCAATCTCTGGCAAAACCGGTACAGCAGAACTCAAGCAAACCAGTGACGAAGAAGGTGCCGAAAACGGCTGGTTTGTCGGCTATCCAGCTGACGAACAGGACATCTTAATCGCCATGATGATTGAAAACACCGAGGATAAAGGTGGCAGCGGCTATACCGTCGATAAAGTCACCGACATATTAAAAGCCGTCAACTAAAAGAATACACGTCTAAACTCAGCATCCTGTCTGCTGCACAGCAAAAGGCCGCCACTGATCAACTATCAGGGCGGCTTTTTGCCATTTTTATACCACAGACGTGACAAAAGTCTGCATCAGCCGGTACTTCGTTGGCACAGCTCTGGCAAATGATTGTTTCTGCTTCAGCTTCATCCATTCGCTCTACCTTCCTGCCGCATTCTGGACAGAACAAATCATCTTCTGCCAGCGGCGCTCCGCACGAACACTCCGGCCCTTCATTTTTCTTTTCGCCTTTCTCCTTCAGTAACGCATACAGTTTCGCATCAAGCTCTTGAATCGCCCGTCCTTTCTCCTCGACAATCGGAGCAATCTGTTCCTCGCGGCGATAGGCAAGGTAAACTTCCTGTCCCAACTCAATCAGCAGTTTGGACTTGGCAGAAGTCAATTCATCGACTTGCTGTTTTGCGTCTGTTTTTTTCTTCATTCCATCCCACCTTTCCATAATTTCCTTAGCAGCGCTCCAACCAACGCTGTCACGCCGGCATACAAAAGACTAATGATAAACGTCCGAAGCAGCCTGAACCCGAAAAATACCGATGTATCTTCATGAAATTGATGGGCTTGCTCTTCCACTTGGAACGAATAATTCGTCGATGTGTAAAATGCAAAAAACGTCATCATGACAGCAACGGCAAAACTGTAGATGGCAATCGTCCTGACAGTACCTCCCCGAACGTTGGCCAAAAGAAAGCCCGCACCGATAAAAAATACCGCTGTCAATACAAGAATGATAATTTCAGAAGAAGCAAAGAAATCTGGCGGTATCAGAAAAGCAATATCTGACGTTCTTGCCGCCAGTTCCCCGGATAAAAAGGAATACGTGACTGTTTCCGATTCAGGTCCAGGTATATTTACGATAAACGAATTCCCTATAGCCAGATGGAACAAATAGCTGCCCATTTTGGCCACAAATGACCAACTTGCAAAAGTGGACCGTTGTTCTTCCGCCACATCAACTGCTGGATCCGTTTCCAGCTGCGGTTCATATTGTGCATTTAAAATCACACTCACCAATACCATGAGTACATAGCCCGCCATTACAGTGAAAATTCCAAAACAGATTGCCCGGTCATTTATCGATCTGCTCTCAGGCATATGCCGATCAGAACGCAGCCCCATACCGGCATAGCTTCCTGCGAATCCTAGAAACACCCCATTTATAACCGCACTCCACATGCAAAAGTCAATTGACGTCTGGTAATGTCCATGACCGCTGACATTATCAACGCCAGCCAGCAGCGATAGAATCCCCAGCAGTGCACCATAACCGGTTGCAAAAACAAGGGCTGCCCTCCACGCCGTGATTCCTGGGTTTAAGCGCTTCACAAGGAATCCGCCCGGTACCAGAGCCAGTACAGCAACGACAGCCATAAACGCCAGCCCGGAGGATACATAACTGATGTGTTGCGTGAAATCATCATTGCCTAAAGTAAGTGTAATGCTTGTTAAATTGGCGAATAGAGAAAAATCCAGAAAGTTGAGCGATTCAATCACCGGCTGATCAACCGGCAGCTGGAGTTGCAAATAACCGCTGGGACGCTCTATTTTCCCCACAAACAGAACAATTAGCTGACTGATAACGAACAAGAGACCAGCTGAGAGCAAAAACCCCGGCAGGACTTTTCTGCCAAGTTCAGCGTTAAACGGGGTAACAGAAGCGGGGTCAGCTATTTCATATGTATCAAACGAGCTGCCGCAAGCGGTGCAATACCTCGCAGCGGGATCACTTTTTTCAGCTCCGCATTCCATACAGCTCATAGACTCTGCAGGCCATAGTCGCCCACCCTGTTCCGCCTTTAATGGATACCCGTCATAACGGCAATAGCTCGCATGCGGATCATTTTTCTTACCACATTCCCTGCAAAACAATGCACTCCCCCTTTCTTCCCCAGTCATTCTCCCACCATCATACCAAATCCAGGTTTGATGATGTTGAACTTTTGGAAAAAACTTTAAATGCGTGTTCCAATAGGATTTAGTCGAAGGTCCTCCATCGAAGTATCATTTCTATCGGACTTTTTGAACAATCTCTTTAATGAAGGCTGTTTTCTAAAAGATCGTTGCTATTTGCAATATTTAAGGATGAAGCCCTACTTAACAATTTATATAAACTGCGACGTAACTGCTACGTTGATTTCCACTCCGGGCAGTCGCTTTCACCACAGGCATAAGTGCGACATCTGCTCAACCTCACGCTTTTCGCAGTGTCTTCTTTACCGCGGGCACGGCTTCAGCCTCCGTTGCGGAAAACCGCCGCTGAAAAGTCCGAAAGATGGCTTCTCAAGGCCAAAACCCATCCAAAAGCGGGCCGAAATGTCCGAGAGAAAGCTTCTCAAGGCAAATGAAAATCTGCTTCCACGGTGTTCCTCTTTGATGAGTCGCGGTGTTGTTTAGTGCGTTTTTTCGAGCACCAGCCGGTAACCCATGTCGATTACCTTCACCATTTTGAATAGTATCCATCCGCTCAATAATACTTGCACCACAGACAGTATAGACAAAAGCATTCCGACATCCGGCAGAACCGGCATGACCGCCAGTAAAGCTGCCTGCACGGCCGTAATCACAAACGCCCGGAGCATGAGTGTCAGTACACCTGTCAATAGCCCGACGATAAAAACAAGCGCATAATTCTGCATGAATAGTTCCATACATGCCATCTCCCTTTTTCTTCAGTATCCGGCAGCTGCACGAACAATTCCTTGATATAGGTCAAGTTTTACAAAAAACGGCTGTTCATCTTGCCTCCCATATAACTATAAGAGCCACCCCGCACAGCGAGATGGCTCTTTTTGGCATGAAGCCTATTTTATTTTGTCGCCTTCTTGTTAGCAGTCCGGTACAAGATCCAGGCTACTATAGCAATAGCTGCCAGCGATACAAATGGTCCGAATATCGTCTGTTCAGGGAATGTGACACCAGCCGTAACAGCCAATGCGACAATAACCCCCATCAATGCCTCCCCGGCAATATAACCGGACGCCAGCAGAATACCGCGCTCATTTTTCTCTTCCAGTTCTTGTTTATTTTTCGTGCGGCGGTTAATGATACCGCGGATAAGGCCACCGACCATAATCGGTGCTGTCGTATGAATCGGCAAGTACAGACCAACAGCAAATGGCAGTGAACCAATGCCGAACAATTCAACTGTTGCAGCAGCTGCCGCACCAATAAAGATCAAGTTCCAAGGCAAATCACCATTCATAATACCGTCCACAATCATGGACATCAGAACGGCTTGCGGTGCCGGAAGTTCAGCGGAACCAAATCCATAAGCATTATCCAACAAGATAAGAATAAAGCCAATAATGATACTTGTAACTAAAACACCATACAGCTGGGCGATTTGCTGCCATCTTGGTGTCGCACCAACGATATAACCGGTTTTCAAGTCCTGGGATGTATCCCCGGCAATCGCAGCCGCGATACAAACGACGGAACCGATAATAATCGCTGTCGTTGCCCCAGCTTGTCCAGTCTGACCAATGGCAGACAAAACAAGGGAAATAAAGATAAGTGCCCCGATCGTCATACCCGAAACAGGGTTGGACGAGCTTCCGACAATACCAACAATCCGTGATGATACAGTCACAAAGAAGAAACCAAAGATAAACAGCAGAATAGCACCGACAATGCCAACATTAATCGTTGGATAAAGTAAGAGAATTCCCATGAACAAAACGGTCAACACCACAATCAGCGGCATCGGAATATCTCTGTCTGTACGGAGATCATTGGTTTCCCCGGCCTGCGAGAAGCCTCGGATGGAACCGGCGAAGGATGATGCAATCGTTGGCAATGTCTTAATCAGTCCCATAATACCACCGAACGCAACCGCACCAGCACCGATATAACGCAGGTAATTATCCCAAATGTCGTGAAAGCCCATTTCCGAAATCGGCACTTCACCAGGATAGATTGGCGCTGTCGCAACATCACCGATAAAGCTGATCAGCGGAATGATACCAAGCCAGCCCAATACACCACCTGCAAACATAATCCCGGCAATGCGCGGACCAATAATGTAACCAACACCAAGCATGGCAGGCAATGTATCCATACCAATGGCCGCATTTTTAAACTTATAGATTTCCCATTCAACAGATGAAGGAAATGCTTTAACCGCATCTGTCAGCATTTTGAACAAAGCGCCGACACCGAGTCCGCCCAGCACCAGCTTTGCTCCTTTCCCGCCTTCTTCACCGGCATGAAGCACTTCCGCACAGGCAGTGCCTTCCGGATACGGGAGCGTCTCATGTTCATTGACAATCAGCGCGCGGCGGAGCGGAACCATCAATACAACACCTAATATACCGCCGGCTAGTGCAATGATCGCAATGGTCGTCAAACTCGGTTCGAGCTGCCAGATGAATAGCGCCGGCAGTGTAAAAATAACACCCGCAGCCAGCGATTCCCCTGTTGAGGTAATCGTCTGGACAATATTATTTTCCAAAATGGACGTCCGTTTCATAATGATACGGAGAACGGCCATCGAGATAACTGCTGCCGGAATCGATGCAGAAACAGTCATACCTACGATAAGACCCAAATAGGCGTTAGCTGCACCGAATACAATCGCCAGTATCGCACCGATAACCATCGCTACCCATGTAAATTCGGCAGGGTGTTTTGATGCCGGTACGTACGGCTTGAATTCTTCTTTATTATCCTGTTTTGACATGTTGAACACCTTCCTACGATTTATTAATGAAAATGAAGACTATTTCCGTCAAAAAGTTAAGACAATTAATAATAGAGTGATAAATTATCGAAAATAGAAATTCCTTACTATCCAGAAGATAGTAAGGAATGGCGCTTCATTTTTATAGTTGGCACAGGTAATCCAAACTATATTTTTTTCAATTTTAACATGAAATGTAATATCAAGAAAGAAGAAATTTCACATTGCTTTGGCAAATGGGATTTCTCTCCCTAGTCTAAGCGAACGGATTGCTTTTTATGCGGCCACAATACCACTTTGGATAGCAAGGAGTTTATAATATGAAACTGCTGCCAAACAGTCAGCGGCAAGGTTGCTCTTCTTCATATTTGCAAGGACTTCGCCACGTTTTTGACAGCAGCATTGGATACGTTTTTCATATAATCGTCTTCCCATTTGCGCCATTGTTCACCAGCTTCTTTTAGAAAACGCACGCCTTTCTTCATGCAGGATTTATACCGCTTATGCACATCATCAATCTCTGTTGCATAAGTTTCGTCAGTTCCAGGTGCAACAAAATTTTCATACATATCAATAACTTTCTCCCCGTCACGTTGTGGGAAAAATTCATGGGGATCCGTGCTGTCAAATATGCAAAAATCCAATTCACGGACAAGCACCATGTCAATACTGCCCGGGTCAAAACTGCAATAATACATCTCCACATCAAAACCATGATCCAGACAGGCATTAGCAATCTTCTTCATAAAAACAGATTTCCCCGTCCCGGCACGGCCTTTAATATAATAGACATCCTTTATGTTTTCGATTAAATGCGGCACCACATTCACGACCCCATCCGCCGTGTTCGTTCCAAAAAGCCTGTGAAACCTCCGCGGCTCCCGCTGTTTTTTGGGCACATCAGTTAGCAGCTCAGTGATAAAATCTTCCGCAAATTCATCCGCTCGCTCAAAATCCATCTGGTTAATGTAAATAGCTTCCAGGTCGTCATGTATCCGCAAACCTTCAGCAAACGAATCATACGCCTGCTGCATGAGTCCACTAACATCCGGCCGGGTCGTTCCCGGGGATGGGAAAAAGTTGTTGAGATCATGAACATCCGTGCTTGCAAGCTGCCTCGCGATCCTTTCATCGAGGAAGGCAATGGCCTTTTCACGGATAATGATGCCGTCGAGTACGTCGTTTCCGAGTGAGCTTTCCAGTACCTCAATATTATGATTGGCATAATGGTCCATTAACTTCTGAAGGACTGCAGTTTTTAGCCTAGCTGATGGATGGTGGAGTGCAACAACTTGATCTATTCCAATCAAGTTTGTATCAAGATGATTAACTTGCCCTTCAGCAGTGTTGCCGATAACGTAATAACGCAGATTGGACAAACGGAACACATCCTTTATAAATATAATGATATCGCCTAGATAGTATATGTGGCGAGCGGGTAAAAGTGTTAAAAAATCGGAGTATTATATTAGATATGCTCATTTTAATTTCTTTTTATCTAGTGATTTTAGAGTTTCTATACCAAAAAGTGGGTGGTGCCAAAACAGTCCGTTATCCGCCCCCCCAACTTTCACACCCTACAAAAATTAATACCAATCTTCTTGCCGATCTTGAAATATAGGTATTTCCCGTCTGATTTCATCCACCTTATCCAGGTCGATTTCAGCAAGAACGATTTTTTCGTCATGGCCCCCATCCGTAACAATTTCGCCCCAAGGATCAACCACCATCGACATACCACCGAATTCGTTATTAGGATCCGCTCCAACGCGGTTGCAAGCGACCACATAGCACTGGTTTTCAATTGCACGTGCCTGCAGCAAAGTGCGCCAGTGATCGATGCGCTGCTTCGGCCATTCCGCGGTGACATACATGACTTTTGCCCCATTCACGGCTGATTTGCGCATCCATTCCGGGAAGCGGATATCATAGCAGATGAAGCCTGCTGATGGGATTCCAGCCAGCTCAAAATCCGCGTGGTCCTCCCCTTTCGTCAAGTACACATGTTCATCCATCAGCTGAAACAGATGAAGCTTGCTGTACTTATGGACAAGCTTCCCATCCTGGTCTACTACGAGCATCGTATTTTTCATGCCATCAACCGTTTGTTCCGCTGCCGATCCGCCAACAATGGCAACGTTCCACTGTTTGGCCAGATCGCTCAAAAATTCAATCGTCGCTTTTGCATCTTTGTCAGCCAGCATTTCAAACCGCTCCAGATCATAGCCTGTATCCCACAGCTCGGGCAGGACGATTATTTCCGCTCCCGACTGCACAGCATCCATCACCCATTTGCCAACACGGGCGAAATTGACTTTCGGATCACCATACGTCACATCCATTTGAATCATTGCTATTTTTCTCTTCATATCATTACAAACCTCCCGAACAATACATTCCTCTTTACTATTATAATCGCATCCCAGCCAGAAAAAGTAACATTGGTCATGATGTTTTTTTAGATGACACCAAAACGGTCTCAGAAATGATTATACTATTGAAAGATATATTCAAAACATCTCCCGTATTTAGAACTTACCATACAGCAGCTCTTGAATGAAAAAAATCGTCATCCCTATATACCGGGACAACGATTTTTCAAACTTAGTAATGGCCAAGCAGTCCTTTTTTCATAGCGTATTTTTCACAAGCAATATAAATGAAAATGCCGATGACACCATAAACGACAGTATTTCCAATCAGCCAGGCGTAGTCACCGGTACTGAAGTCGGCCAGTGCATAGTCATGAATCATGATATGCCTTGTCATATCAACCCCTTTCACGATGGGTGCTGCCACCATATATGGCGCTGCTGACAGTGGAACAAAGGTAAGCCCGGCAATAATAAACTGCAGAATCTGCAAGAATGCCTGAATCTGTTTAAAAATAATCGCCATGCCCGCGATAATAAAGCTTGCACCAATCAGGCTTCCAATTGTCAAAAGTAAAATTGGCAATATCGCGCCGGGTTTCACATGCAGCCATTCCCCCGCAGTCGCCATCGACACATACAACAGGACAATGACAATCAGGAAATGGATAAAAATCATCCCGCCCAGCCTGGCCAGTAAAATTTTCCATGGGCTGACCGGTGACATGAACAGTTGTTCCAATGTGCCGCGCATCGCTTCTTCTGAGATGGTTCCTCCGATGGACTGGATAGCCATCATGGCAAAATACCAGAAAATATAGTTGACGATGATGAATTGCGTATTCATTCCGGCCTCTGCCGGATTTCCGACAACCTGAATCCCATACATCATGCCAAGAAAGATAATGTAGAACGTCAAGAGCAGACTGATTGTGTTGGCAGTGTACCGTTTCAATTCAATATATTCCTTTAACGTGTTCATTCGCAGCACATTCCAAAACGTAGTCATGATGCAGCCCCCTCTTGAACAAGTCTCCGGAACACCTGTTCAAAATTTATTTCAGTCGGGTTGATTGTTTCGATTGGCGTTTCGTTTTGTTTTAGAATGTCCATTAGTTTGTAAATATCCCGCTCCTGATCCAAGTTCACTTCCAACGTGAGTCCGTCCCAATGATGAATTGGGAATTGCCGCTCCAGCAACTCCTGCTGCTTGTCAGTCAGCATTTTTTTTAGCGCAATCTGATAGGCGCTCGTTTTAAACAGACTCAGCAAACTGTCGACACGCTCATCGGTAATCACACTGCCCTGATTAATAATGACCGTCCGCTCACACAAGTCTTGGACGACCGCCATGTCATGAGTACTGATGATAATCGTTTTTCCTTGCTCACAGGCTATTTGTTTAAGCAGATCCCTCACCTCATAACTCGTTTCCACATCCAGACCAAGTGTTGGCTCATCAAGCAGCACAACATCCGTATCTGCGAGCATGGCGACGGCTATTGCCAGTTTCTGCTGCATCCCGCGGGACAAATTGTTCACTAATTCATATTTTTTGTCACCGAGGCGGAACGTGGCAATCAGTTCGTCCATTTTTGCCCGGATTTCTCGTTTGGAAACCCCACGGTTGCCGGCAAAATAAGCTAGATTTTCCTGGACGCTCAGTCGCCAGTACAGATTCCGGTTCCCTTCCAGCACGGCACTGATATGCCGAAGTGCCTTGTTCCGCTCCCGCACACTGTCACAACCATTGATTGTAACGGAACCCTGATCCGGAACGAGCAGTCCGCAGATCGTTTTGATTGTCGTTGTTTTTCCGGCACCATTCGGGCCGAGCAGCCCAATAATCTCGCCCTCCCCCACTTCGAATGACACATCACAAACAGCAGTAAATACCTCTTTTGATTTTCGCTTTTTGTACACTTTATGTATACCATTTACTTTAATAATACTTTCCATTTAAGGCTGAGTCCCCTTCCAATGAGTTGTTACCTTTATTATACAGATTTTTCAAAATCATGCATCATTATGCTAGTATTTTTTACATTCATCTTCAGGACGGAGGGATGTTTATACCGGGGGACTTCGGTATTGTGTTTATTGTGCCCGGGCGGATATTTGGTTTAAATGGGACATTCGTCGCTGTCTTGTTGATTTGGTGCCAACCGGTTGATATCCGTTGAAAACAGGATGATACTTGGCATCGTCCGGTTGATATTTCCTGCTGTCCGGTTGATACTTTCCCGGAACCGGTTGATTTCTCTTCCGCAGGGTTGATTTTTAGTCCCGGACGGTTGATTTATGCCGCAGACCAGTTGATACTGGACCCAGAGGCAGGCCGGAAACCCGCCTCTGCAAGCATGGTTTCGCACAAAGCTTGAGCCGGGACAATGAACCTGTCCCCACGCCCCACAAAAATTACCATGCGGCCTTTTTAGCCGCATGGTATTTTATTAAAGTTGTGCTCGCTCTTCTTCAGTGAAGACGCGTGATCTGGTCAGGAATCGTTTACCTTCGGGGCCTTCGAGTGAGAACATGCCGCCGCGCCCGTTTACGGCATCGATGATGAGCTGAGTGTGTTTCCAATATTCATACTGGTCTTTTGAAATGTAGAAAGGTGTTTCCCCGATTTCACCGAGCAGTACATCTGATTCACCGACGCGAAACTCCCCTCGTGGATAGCACATCGGCGAGCTCCCGTCACAGCAGCCGCCCGACTGATGAAACATGAGTGGGCCATGTGTTTCCATCAGTGTATCTATCAGCCTTAGTGCTTCATCGGTAGCTGTCACACGTTCGACCATTCGTCACACCCTTTCTAAATAGTTTTCCTTTATAATCCAGTCCGACCAACACTTGGGATGCTAAAATTTTATATAGCGTGTTAGAACAAACCTGCTGGAGCTTCACTGTAGCTGATCAGCAAGTTTTTCGTCTGTTGGTAATGATCGAGCATCATCAAGTGGTTTTCCCGGCCGATTCCGGATTTTTTATACCCGCCGAATGCAGCATGGGCCGGATACTGATGATAGCAATTGGTCCAGACGCGTCCTGCTTCAATGCCGCGCCCGAAACGATAGGCGGTATTGATATTCCGTGTCCATACACCGGCGCCGAGTCCATACAACGTATCATTCGCGATCGACATGGCTTCTTCCTCGTCCTTAAATGTTGTCACGGCAAGAACCGGTCCGAAAATTTCTTCCTGGAAAATGCGCATGCTGTTATTTCCTTTGAAAATGGTCGGCTCAATATAATAGCCATCCTTCATATCCCCATCCATTTCGTTCACGTTCCCACCGGTAAGGACTTCCGCACCTTCCTGTTTACCGATATCCAGGTAGGATTTTATTTTTTCCATTTGTTCTTCTGAAGCCTGTGCGCCCATCATCGTCTCTGTATCAAGCGGGTGACCAATCTTAATCTCGTTGACCCGTTTGATGGCGCGTTCCATAAATTCATCATAAATCGATTCGTGAACGAGCGCCCTTGATGGACAAGTACACACTTCACCCTGGTTCAGCGCAAACATGACGAGTCCTTCAACTGCTTTATCAAGAAATCCATCGTCTTTATCCATGACATCCGGGAAGAAGATGTTTGGTGACTTACCGCCCAGTTCCAGCGTCACCGGGATAATATTTTCGGAAGCATACTGCATGATCAGCCGTCCTGTTGTCGTTTCACCAGTGAAGGCAATTTTAGAAATCCGATCATTCGATGCCAGTGGTTTCCCTGCCTCAACGCCAAATCCATTCACCACGTTGACAACACCTGCCGGCAGCAAGTCTTTGATTAAGTCAAGAAGCACATGAATCGAGGCTGGTGTCTGTTCCGCCGGTTTCAGCACGACACAGTTTCCAGCAGCCAGCGCCGGTGCCAATTTCCAGGTGGCCATCAGAATTGGAAAGTTCCACGGGATGATTTGACCAACAACACCGAGCGGCTCCTGAAAATGGTAGGCAACCGTGTCATCGTCAATCTGACTGATACCGCCTTCTTGCGCCCGGATTGCCCCGGCAAAATAGCGGAAATGGTCAGCAGCAAGCGGCATATCAGCAGCGAGCCCTTCACGGACAGCTTTCCCGTTGTCCCACGTTTCCGCAACCGCTAAGCTTTCGAGATTGTCTTCAATTCTGTCAGCAATTTTATTCAGGATGTTCGCCCGTTCTGCCGGAGATGTTTTGGACCATGTTTGCCAGGCAGCATGCCCAGCTTCAACTGCAGCCTCCACATCTTCTTTCGTCGACCTGGCCATCTCGCAAAAAACTTGCCCTGTTACCGGACTCACATTGTCAAAATACTTGCCGTTTGCAGGTGGCTGGTATTCCCCTCCAATATAATTATCATACCGCTTGGCAAAATGAACGACTGCACCTTCCGTGTTCGGATTTGCGTACCTCATTGTACCCTTCCTCCTCTTATTATTGTAATCGCTTACAAAGGTGCTGGAACATCTAGATGAAACCTCTATATCAGATTATACAATTTTATTTTAAATTATTCCAATTATTTGACTTAGGAAGCGCTTAAAGACTGACCTGCTAATAATTTAGCCGAACCAAAAAGGCACTGGTTTTCCAGCGCCTATACATTAGAAAAAGATGCCTCTGACCGACATCCCGATTTAAAATGTATTCTTTTTTGATTCATTGCTGCTTTTGTTCTAGCTGTTGTCCAGTTCGGGCAGGACCCGCACTTCTTTATTCATTGGAGATTGACAAAGCGGGCATTCAGGTACTTCATTGAAGCTGTATGATTCCCGCATCCAGCCGGCACAGTCCTCGTTTGTGCAGGCCCACACATTTGTATCCACTTCCTGAACCGTTTTCTTCGGTTTCCGAGAAAATGACATAACAGCATCCCCTTTCATGATATTATTACCATTATACTCCTTTATCGGAAAATAGTAAAATTTCGTCTCCCCCATAAGGTCATCCATAGTTTGCTTTCTGACGTTAGAACAATAAAGGGATGCTGCTTGTTTTAGCGCATGATCAGGTAGAAGAACTTTTTGAACCACCTTTTACAGGACAAATTTTTCAATAGCTTTCCCGACACCATCCTGTTCGTTCGTCTCAGTTACATAGTCGGCAGCCTGCTTGATGGCATCCTGTGCATTGCCCATCGCCACACCGACTCCTGCTGCCTGAATCATTTTTATGTCATTAAGGCTGTCACCTGCCGCGAGTACTTGTTGCATCGTGATGCCAAGTTCCTCGCAAACCCGTTCAAGTGCACTCGCTTTGCTGACACCTTTAGGGTTAATTTCAATGTTGGTCGGCAGCGAATTGGTCAGTTCCAGATCATCATAATAGGATAGTTCTTTAACAATCTCATCTAATTTTTCCGTATCATGGGAATCA
The DNA here is from genome assembly GCF_042685205.1 of Lentibacillus juripiscarius. Taxonomy (NCBI): domain Bacteria; kingdom Bacillati; phylum Bacillota; class Bacilli; order Caryophanales; family Bacillaceae; genus Lentibacillus; species Lentibacillus juripiscarius. The sequence continues at coordinate 132,839 of NZ_JBHUNA010000020.1, read as the reverse complement.
CAGCCGAGTTTCAGCCATTCATGGTCTGAAAAGTTATCCGGCCGCCGGTTACCGTACCATATATTATCAGTCGACACCAGCCATGTGTTGACGTCCAGTCCCCTGCATAAATCCCACATCATGTTTACCCGGTCTGGAGCAAGTAGATGACGCTCTATCAGTTTTTTATCAACGGTCCAGATTTCACCGCCATTACAAGTTACCAGATAAGAGTCAAGTTTGAGTGACTCAGCGTAAGGATAACAGGATTCTAGCCACCTGCCCGTACTGAGCACAACATACACACCCTTGTCAAGTGCTTGCGCAATCAGCTCCCGATTAACATCTGAAATTGTTCCTTCCATATTTAACAGCGTTCCATCCATATCCAGTGCAATCAGTTTTATATTCATTTTATTCCAATGCCTCACTTTCTTTTACTCCCCGGTCATAAATCCGTGTCGTTATATACGGAATCAGCAGTAAGACCAGCAGCACAAAAAACATCGCTTCTATATTATACATATCAACAATCAAACCGCCAAGGAACGGTCCTACCATGCGTCCGGCTGAACCGACACTGTTGACGAATCCCTGGTAAAATCCTTCCCGGCCTTTTGGTGCCAGGTCATTTGCCAAAGTCGGGATTGCCGGCCATACCAGCATTTCCCCAAGCGTCAGAATCACCATCGCCACAGCGAAAAAGGTAAAGGCTTCTGCAAACATAGCAACGACATAGGAGACTAGAAATATCGTCGTCCCCACATAGATTTGCATTTTTTCCGATGTAATTACCTTGGTTATCCATTTGATGAACGGCTGGCCGACAACAATGAGAAAACCATTTAATGCCCACAGCAGACTGTATTGATCAAGCGGAATTCCAATATCCTGGGTATAAGAAGCAATGGTCGACTGCCACTGACTATAGGCAATCCACGAAATCAGCAGCCCGCTGCACAAAATAAGCAATGCAATAAAGGCAGGTTTATCCTCAATTTTGTCACTCTGCTCAATCACGGACGTATGTACACGGTTATTCCGCTCCGTATCCATGCTCCGGAACGTAATCAGCGTGAATAGGAAAAACATGCCAAATAGCGTTGCGTTGGCAATGAACACGTAATCAAAAGACAAACTTGCCACATACCCGGCAATCGAAGCACCAAGCGCAACCCCAAGATTCCTCGCGACGTAAATTGCATTAAATGCACGCCGCCCCCCGTCCGGCCAGACCGATCCAGCCATCGCAAACATAACTGGCCACGTCATACCAGCGCTGAAGCCGATAATGACGAGCAATATCGAATACGGAACAATACTGTGAAAAACAGACAGCGTAACGGCTGAAGCAAACGCAGTCCCTGTACCGATCAGAACCGTCTTATACGCGCTAAATCTATCAAACAGAAAGCCGCCGACAAGGTTACCGACGATAGCGGCTCCCTGGTTCAGCGCCAAAACGAACCCGGCAAACGCTAGCGTCCTGCCGAGTTCGTTGTGCATATATATAGTGTTTAACGGCCACAGAAAAGACGCACCCGTTACATTAATCGTTGTTCCAATCACTAACAGCCAAATATATTTCGGCAATTCCATCAACCCGCTTTTTAGAATATCATCAGCTAATTGTAATATATTTCGACAGTCTAAGCAATTGTTATTGATCGGGTTATTGGCGCCGGCGCATCGGTTTGATGAAAAGTGCAATTGTACCAAGCGGGACGATGAAAGCAATGATAATCAGCCATACTCCAAAACCTGCGTTTCCTTGTGCCGTTTGAATCGTTTGCCAGGTTGCATACGAAAACATCAAAACTACTTGAAAATTAATGATGGCCATCATCGTTCGTGCAAGCGGATAAATTCGCCGTGCATTCTCTTCGGTTATTTTTACCGGCAAATTAAACAAATGCGGTACTTTATTTAAAAAATACAACGAAATGAATAGAACGAACGAAATGCCAGGCAAAAGAAAAATCGTAGCTTTATTGCCCCAATTATCCGCCTCACCCTGGGCATTAAAATGAATTGGTATCGTCTCCGGCAGGCTGGCATAGGAGCGAATCACATACAGTACCGTCACAGCAATCACAACAAGCGAGGCAGCGTTGCATACCTTCTCCCATTTGCTTGCAGGAACGTAGACCTTTGGCTGTGTCAGATTCATAGCAGCCCTCCTTACAGACACTGGATGCTAATTTTTACCGCCTGCAGCAAATCCGCGTGAGACCAGCTTGGCATCTTTTTCGCAACGGCAAGTTTGTGCGATGCAGGCATATGGATGAACCCAGCCGGCCCGTCGAAATGGTGGAGCCCATAGTACATCACATGATTACAAAGGTATGTTCCGGCCGTATTGGATATGCTGGCTGGAAACCCGGCTTCCTGCAGGCTTTCGGCCATCGCTTTGATCGGCAGACGGGAAAAATAACCAACCGGACCGTCCTCGAAAATCTTTTCCCCATCCGGCTTATGGCCATGATTATCTTCAGGCCCATCATTACAGTTGATCGCAATCCGCTCCGGCGTAATACAGTTTCTGCCCGCTGCCAGTCCTAATGAAACAATGGCATCTGGCTGGTGTTTTTTGATTAAATCTACTAATTGAGTTCCCGTCTTTTGAAAATCAACCGTTAAAATTTCGCCGGTGATTTCAAAATCGCCGATGACGTTTTGGTGAAGTTCGTTTGTTATGTCCGTTGTTGGATTGACCGGGAATTCCAGGAAAGGTTCAAATCCTGTCAGCAATAATTTTTTCATTTTCGTTCACCTCATTTTGGTAAAATGATTCCAATTTGTGCAAGTATGTTTCCAGCTTCTCTCAAATGTCTGCAAAATTGTCCTATGGTCCTGTTCAGCGATGGTGAAACATCTCCAGGAAACGTCACCTTCACCCTAGTTTCACCAATCGGCTGCATATTAACATTCATCCCAGACGCCCCCTAAACGTGAAATCTATTGTTATTAAAATAATAGCATATTTTCCCCCTTAAGTAATGACAGCAATAGTTGCAATCGTATTCAAAAACTAGTTGCCCAAGCTAGCATTTATCTTTATAATAAAAAAGATGGAATGATAGCGATTGCACTTTTTTTAATACGACTATTTTTCAATTTTGAATGACAAAGGAGGAATTTTACATGGTAACTGCTGCATGGGACTGGTTATGGGAAAAGCATAATCAGGCAAAAGAACTGTTGCAATTTTTTGCACGGCCGAACGATGCCAAGCTGGGATCGGAAAGTACACATCCGGACTCGGCATCGGGCAATGGCGGAGGCGGCAATAACCGTTCCTATAAACCCGCACAATTAATCGGACTATTTTTAGGTCCTATTTTATTTATATTGACGATTGTCTTTTTCCACCCGGAAGGACTGGGAAGTGATGGACAGGCTATTCTTGCCAGCACCCTCTGGATTGCCGTCTGGTGGATGACGGAGGCTGTACCGATTCCGGTGACATCCTTACTTCCGATTATTCTCTTTCCGCTCACTGGCGGACTGGACGTAGACGCAACAACATCATCGTATGGAGACGATACCATCTTCCTGTTTATGGGTGGTTTTATGATTGCGCTGGCCATGGAGAAATGGAATCTGCACCGCCGGATTGCATTAAACATCATCACGATGATTGGAACCAATACAGAGCGCATTATCCTTGGATTTATGGTTGCAACTGGATTCCTGTCCATGTGGATTTCCAACACAGCAACCGCCATGATGATGGTGCCAATCGGGCTTGCCATTATCTATCAAGTGTCCGAGCAGCTGAAAGACGATGACTCCATCGATACGTCAGCTGAAAACTTCGGATTCGGAAAAGCCTTGATGCTGGCAATTGCCTATTCCGCATCCATCGGCGGAATTGCGACATTGATCGGAACACCGCCAAACACTGCACTCGCCGGTGCAATTGATAAATTATATGGCATAGAGTTGTCCTTTGCCAAATGGATGCTGTTCGGGGTGCCCATCGCTTGGATTTTCATTTTTATTGTTTGGTTTTATCTGGTCAAAGTTGCTTATCCGTTAAAATTCAGTGAACTGCCTGGAGGTAAGGAAGTTATCCATGAGGAAAAGGACAAACTCGGCCGGGCTTCATACGAGGAAAAAATTGTCATGACCGTTTTTGGTCTGGCCGCCCTGGCCTGGATCAGTCGCTCATTCGTTTTGGCGGAAATCAATGAAAATATTAATGACGCCATCATCGCTATGACGGCAGCGATCATTTTGTTTATCATTCCATCCAAAAACAACAAAGGTGATCATTTGCTGGACTGGAATACAGCTGTCAAACTGCCATGGGGAATCCTGCTTCTGTTCGGTGGCGGACTTGCGATTGCCAGTGGATTCAGCCAATCAGGGTTGTCCGAATGGATTGGCAATCAACTGACCGTCCTCGATGATATCAATCTGTTTGTTATCTTGCTCGTTGTTGCTGGTATGGTTATTTTCCTTACCGAAATTACGTCCAACACAGCAACCGCAAACATGATGTATCCGATTATGGCTTCCCTGGCGATTGCACTTGGCATTCATCCTTATGCTGCCATGATTACAGCTGGTGTCGCAGCATCGTGCGCATTCATGCTCCCGGTCGCAACACCACCGAATGCTGTCGTGTTCGGCTCCGGATATTTGCGGATCCCGGATATGGCCAAAGCCGGATTTGCCTTGAATCTTCTCGGGATTCTCTTAGTCGGCCTTGCCGTCTATTTCTGGCTCCCAATCGCATGGGGCATCGATCTGGGTGAAATTCCGGATATGCTTAAAAACAATTAAAAAAAGAAAGCCTCTATCGATCTGTCCCCTTCATATGAGGGAGGCGGCATCAAGAGGCTTTCCTTTTTTTATGCTGCATCATTCGAATAAACAGAACATATATAACAGGAATACAGGCAATAACTGCAACCAGCCCGAGCCAGCCGATATGATTCCATAACGGGCTCAGTGCCGAACTGCCAAGCGACACACCAATATAATAGGATACGAGATAAAGACTGGAAGCACTGCCTTTATGATGGCTCACTTCCTCCCCGACCGATGAAGCCGTCAAGGAATGCGCCGTAAAAAAGCCAAGGCATGTCACACAAAGCCCAGTCGCAATCATCCATAACGCCGGCCCAAGCGTCAACAGCATCCCGACAGCCATAACAAACACCCCGGCAAGCCGGACAGCACGCAAGCCGAAATGACCGGCCAGCCAGCCTGCTGCAGGTGAACCGACCACTCCAAGGCCATATGCCAGAAACATGTACGAGATCGTTTCCAGGGACAGCGAAAATGGCGGCGCCTCCAAATAGAACGGCAAGTACGTCCACATACCAGTGAACGACAGCTGCAGCACAACCCCAAGACCGAAAATCAAAAGCAGTACCGGATTTTTCAAATGATACGCAAAAGCTTTCAGGTCATGAGAGAATGTATCCCTGCTTGGTTCGAAAAAACGGGACTTCGGCAGCATGAACACAACAGCCGCCAGAATAAGAATACCAAGCACCGCCAAAGCATAAAAAGCCATTTGCCAGGAAAAATGATCGGTTATGTATCCTGTCATCACTCGGCCGACCATTCCCCCGAGCGCATTGCTCGAAATATACAGCGCTGTCGCCACATGCACACGCTTTTTGTCTATCTCTTCGCTCAAATAAGCAAGTGCGGCAGCGGGTAGCCCCGCCAGCGCAACCCCCTGCACAAACCGTAACGCCAGCAGCACCATAAATGAATCGTACAGCGGCATGATTAAAAAAGGAACCGCCGAGCCGGCCAATGATAGTTTAATAAAAATGGTCCGGCCATTGCGGTCCGACAAAAAGCCAAGTACCACCAGTCCAATGATCAGACCCGCAATCGTCAATGACAATGTAAGCCCCGAAGCAGACACCGCCACATCGAATTCCTTTACAAAAACCGGAAAAAGTGGCTGTACCGCATACATCCCAGCAAATACAAAAAACGATGCCAGAGCCAGGCTAATCGTAATCCGCCAAAAATGAATATTCGTAACCCCTTGTTCCTGCTGTCGCATGTATTTCACATCCAATGATAATCAGTTCCTATCTATTCCGGCACCGGCCGTCTTTTTCCTCGGGATGATGCTTTTGTGTCCCGGTTCCCAGAGGGTTTTCTCACGTTCGGGTTGATATTTAGTAGCGACCGGTTGATTCCTGCCCTGAATCGGTTGATTCTTCTCGCCAACCGGTCGATTCCTGCCCTGAACCGGTTGATTCCTGCCCTGAACCGGTTGATTCTTCTCGCCAACCGGTCGATTCCTGCCCTGAACCGGTTGATTCTTCCGGCATTCCCCGCACCAGAACTAACATTCCCATTTACTCAGTTGCCGTATCTGCTTCTAACACATACTGGTCACGACCGGCTCCCATTCCAAAGGCCATCACCATTATCGCCACACAAATTAGCGTAATCAGCGGCACGGTCCACGCATGGGTCATATCATACAGAAAACCAATGAACATCGGTCCGACGGCTGCCAATGTATATCCGAGCGACTGTGCCATCCCAGACAGCTCTGCCGCATGCCGAGAATTGCGTGCGCGCATTCCCAAAAAAGCAAGCGCCAGTGCAAAAGTTCCGCTTAGTGTAATCCCGATCAGAATGGTGCTTATGACCATCACCACAAAGGAGTCACCGATCTGCAAACCGCTGTAACCGCCAAGCGCACACAGCCCCAATGCCAGAACAATGCTGCGCTGTGATTTTAGCTTGCTGGCAACAACCGGCACAGCAAAACTGGCCGGAAGCCCGATAAACTGGGCGAACGACAGCATCCAGCCGGCGGTTCCCATGCTCAATCCATTGTCATGCAAAATTTCCGGCAGCCATGAAATCGTGACATAAAATATGAACGACTGCAGCCCCATGTAACAGGCAACCTGCCAAGCGAGTGGGGACGACCACATTCGGTTGTCGCGCACACTCGCATATTTCATATCAGCATCTTCATCTTCTTTAGCTTTTCTTGACAAATAGATCCAGACGATTATTCCCAGAACAGCCGGTGCCACCCAAACAAAAAGTGCCAGCTGCCAGCCCGTACCAAGTCCCTCTGCAAACGGTATGCTCAATCCGGAAGCGGCAGCGGCAAACGTGCCCATCGCCGTCGTATATACACTCGTCATCAGACCGACTTTTTGCGGGAATTTTTCCTTAATCACACCGGGCAAGAGAACATTAAGAATGGCAATTCCCATTCCAATGAACAGTGTCCCAGCAAAAAGGAGGAGCATAACCGATATGGACCGTATGCTGATTCCAAACAAAAGCAGGATAAGCCCTGCAATTATCGTTCGTTCATTGGTAAAACGATTGCCGAGTCTAGGAGCAACCGGTGACATAAATGCAAAAGCAATCAGCGGAAGACTTGTCAGCATCCCCGCACTCCAGTTAGATAAACCGACATCATCACGGATAATGCCAATCACCGGACCAACCGATGTAATTGCCGGACGCAGATTAAACGCCACAAGCACAATTCCTGCAACAAGCAGGAAACGATATAGCTGTTTTGGATGATTATGTGTCATTTTTCAAATTCCCTTCTGCAAAACTCAGCGGACTGCAGCAAGGCCAGCACAACATATGTAAAGTGCCGCGAAACTGCAACCCACAATTTAAGGCGCTTTATTTTATTGAAATCCCGATAAAATTCCCTTCCTACTATAGCATAACGACCGTGATTCAAAAAGATAAGTGGCTAAGTTAATGGTTAGTCTTTCGGGTTGAGATATGCCGCTGACAGAATGATATCTGCTGTAAACCTGGTTGATGTGCCACGCTACTCCAGTGGATATTTTTCCCTATCCACTCCACTGCAAAAGTCTTTCACAAAGTAGAACCAGGTGCAAGGAAATTTTCCCCATACCTGGTTTCATACTGAACATAGAAAGGAGGCATCGTTACTATCAGGAAGTCAGTGGCAACTGAATGGAAAACTTGCTCCCTGTACCTTGTTCAGATTCTACTGCTATATTCCCGTCAAGTTCTTCAACTTTCATACGTACAGCATCCAGACCAACACCCCGGCCTGAGATATCGGACACATTTTCCGAAGTACTGAACCCGGAAGAAAAAATAAACCGATAAACATCCTCTTCTTCAACATGCGCCGCACGATCCGCGGAAAGCAACCCATTTTCAATTGCCTTTTTCGCGACTTCTTCCCGGCTCATGCCAGCTCCATCATCCTCTATTTCAAAGAACACATGAGTACCGCTATTATATGCTCTTAGTGTCAGGTTGCCCTTTTCCGGCTTTCCTTTTGCCTTTCGCTCTTCCGGTGACTCGATTCCGTGGTCAACGGAATTTCGAATTAGGTGGACAAGCAGATCACCGATTTCAAACGCTACCGTCCGATCCAGTTCAGCTTCTCCCCCGATAATGTCAAAATCTATTTTCTTGTTCAGATCCTCGGCAAGCCCCCGCACCATCTGTGGGAACCGGTTGAAGACCAGTTCCACTGGCGCCTTTCGCATCGTCCGGGCTACACGCTGCATATCCAGCTGATTATCATCCAGCGCCAATTCTGTTGCGGTGGCCATTCCCCTTTCATATTGCTTCCCTAACAGCGGACTTTTTTCCTTCCCGAGCTCATCCATCCGTTCAGCGGGACCACTGCCATCCTCCCCGCTGTTGATGGCACCAACTAATTTCTCCATGTCCTCTAGTGTCTCCATAAGCGTGTTAATAACTTGTTCCGTCACAGGTAGCTCCCTCTTCCGGATTTTGTCGAGGACATTTTCCATTTTATGTATCAAAGAAGCGATGTCATGGAATTTCATCATCGCCGCCATCCCCTTCAACGTGTGTGCCGAGCGAAAGATTTCATCTAAAACGGCAAAATCGAAGGGATGTTTTTCCAGCTCTAGCAAATTGTCGCTGATTGACAGTAAAAGTTCATTCGTTTCATCAAGAAATAACACCATGTATTCATCTGTATTCATTTGAAGCCTCCTATCCTCTGTCAGGGCTTTGCCTCTCCCTCCCAAACCACTTCAAAATAAAAAGGCTATTCAAAAGGACATGAATAGCCAAAAATGGATGCAAATAATGGCAGCCAGGCGATCGTGGTGCTGGTCAGATTCCATGCACGTTAGACCCTCGGCTTTGCGTCCTGTCCTTTCGAAGCAGTTTGCCTTTATCTTTTTTATAAAATGTCTTCGTAAAAACTCCTTTCTTTATTATAATCGGACTTCCTGACACAAAGCAACAGCAACCAGCCAAAAGTTACCGTACGATTTAACCTGCTTCCTGGCCATGGTCATTCATAAGGGAATCTTTAAGCAAAACATGGCCATACAGCCACTTCCATTGATTGACCGTGAACTTCATCCTAGTATCACTCAGGGGATCATGATTTTTCCGTTCCCTCATATTCAGGGAGTCCGCAGCCACACCGTTTTCCAGCATCTGAAGTAAATGTCGGTCGATTAACCATGGAACTCGACGCTTTTGCAGATGAATCTGGATTCGACTTTTTATACATTCCCCTGCATAGGTGGAAAAATCGCCCTTCCCTGCATCAAATGTCCTATGAGCCTCCCATAATCCAAAAAGTCCCTCTTGAAAGCAGCACCCACCCCAGTCAGAAAGTCCCGGTTCATGCACAAAAAAATAAATCTGTTCCCCGTGTTGTGCCACAGCAGCACAAAATGAATGTTCCAAGCCTCTATTATTCATCCCCAAACCAACCTTCTCTCCGAATATATTTTATTTTCTCACTTCTATTATACACAAAGGTCAAGTGCTGAGGTTTCGTGGCCAGTTTTGTCGAATGTATTGCTTCCATTCATTTTCCATGTTAAAAACTGTCGAATGATGAATATGTTTGTCGTGTTTTAGTGCGGAAACAGGCTGGCTTTTACTTATTTTTCCTTTCGCCTATAAATATGTATTTTTTGTGAATGTTTTCATAAAAAGTCGGACCGATCCGCTACTAAGGTATTGCTTTTTCTCACGAGACATGCTACTGCTTTTCAAAATGCTTTTCCTTTTCCTTTAAGGGGCTCTCTAGGTATAATGTAGGAAGTAAGGTGCATATAGTAATAAGACCACAGCCTTCACTGTGGTCTATGGATAAGCGGTTCTCGAGAAGAATTGGCTATCCGGAAATAGACCTCTTGCTACTGTCATGTGCGGGGAGGTCTATTTTTTATTGATGAGCTCCACGATGAGTGTCACCAAGCAAATTAGCAGGGTACCGAAGCTCGTCAGTACCATCAGCACTTCAAATATTCCCAAAGGCCTCACCTCCTTCACCGGAAGGAATGGCCCTCTCCCTTTTTGCGAGAACATTATCCATTCACTAGTATAGCACATTTTCTGCCACTAATGCGAACAAATGTTTGTTTTACATGGCCTTGACTATTTATTGCTAACCCTATTCCGTAATAGAAGATTTCCGGGTATAAGATGACACCTTTGCCGATGGAATTCGAAAATAGCTGTACAGGGAGCTTCGTTGTATGCTTGTATAGTTCAGCATATGCGAAATTTTGCAGGGTTTGTAATTCATTTAGGGGAGAAAAGCGCAAAAAAAGCAGGCATCTATAAACAGATGCCTGCTTTTAAATCGGAGCGGCCGCACGCACTGTGCCAACAGCCTCAATTATTAGGAACCGGCGACGATATGAAAGCCGGAATCCACGTGCAGCACTTCACCAGTTACTCCGCGTGCCAGATCACTCAGCAAGAACATGGTTGCATCTCCAACCTGATCCTGATCAACTTGGCGGCGGAGCGGTGCTTTTTCCTCGATAACCGACATTTTTTCGTTAAAGCCGGAAACGCCTTTTGCCGACAGCGTGCGGATGGGGCCGGCCGAGACGGCGTTGACACGAACACCATCCTTGCCGACATCTTCCGCCAAATAACGAACACTGGCTTCCAACGCCGCCTTAGCCACGCCCATCACATTATAGTTCGGGACAACCCGTTCAGCACCGAGATACGTCTGCGTGACAATACCGCCGCCCTCGGTCATCAGCTTTCTTGCCTCACGCGTCACGGCAACGAGCGAATACGCGCTAATATTCTGCGCAGTCAGGTACCCATCACGGGACGTATCGGCATACTCACCCTGAAGCTCGTCCGTGTTGGCAAACGCAACCGAATGGACAAGCCCATGAATCGTGCCATTCGTTTCACCAATTTCCTGGAATGCTTGTTTGATGCTGTCATCATCTTCCACATCACAAGCAACCACCATCTGCGGCTCAATGTCATTTTTCTCGAGCAATTTTTCCAGCTTCTGCTTGGAACGCTCCTGCCGGTATGTGAAAATTAGTTTCGCCCCGGCGTTGTGGAGGGACTTAGTAATCCCCCACGCAATGCTGCGGTTATTCGCAACACCCATAACAACAATCGTTTTATCCTGCAAGATAGCACTCATATATGTACCTCCGTAAAAAGGGTTATATACATAATGTAGCACAATTAGGACCAGGTGTTAAATGGAGAAGGGAACTAGACTGGGAAAAATATTTTTGGAACCGTATTCTCGGGCTAAGCAAGGTAATCCCGGTAGGACACTCTTTCAGATTATTCGGCTGAAGCCATAGCTTTATATTTTGACCAGTGCATGACTGCTAGCTGCAGCTCATTATTGACAATAACTCCGACTTTAATTGCCAACGTGTTCGACATGTTTCGACGAAATTCGGGCGGTGACAGGCACTGCCGGCACCACAGGCACCGGCAGACCAGCGGCAAACACCAGCACCGAATGCCGCCGCCGACATTCACCCCAATATCGCACGATCATCGTTAAATTGTTCTCCGCGGATGCGTTGAAATTCTTCCAGCAATTGTTCTATGGTAAGTTTTTCTTTTTCCTTTTCGGTTAAATCTAAAATAACTTGTCCTCTATCCATCATAATCAGCCGGTTTCCCAAATCCAGCGCCTGTTGCATATTGTGGGTAACCATTAAAGTGGTTAAATCGAATTTCTTCACCATATCCTTGGTGATTTCCGTAATTAATTGTGCCCTGGATGGATCCAATGCCGCGGTATGTTCATCCAGCATTAAAATGTCCGGTTCTGTAAACGTAGCCATCAGTAAGGACAATGCCTGACGCTCGCCACCGGAAAGCAAGCCGACTTTAGCAGTGAGGCGGTCTTCCAGTCCAAGGTGTAATGTTTGTAAATACTCTTGAAACATTGCCTTTCGTTTTTTCGTGACGCCAAGTTTGAGTTTGCGCTTTTTATTCCGTGCATAAGCCATTGCCAGATTTTCTTCAATGGTCATGGACGGTGCAGTCCCGGCCAGCGGATCTTGAAAAACGCGCCCGATAAACTGCGACCGCTTATATTCCGGCAGCTGGACAACTTGCTGATTGTTGATAAAAACATCACCAACATCCGGAATAATATTGCCTGCAACGGTATTCATTAACGTTGATTTCCCTGCACCGTTACTGCCAATAACGGTAACAAAGTCCCCTTTTTCCAATTGCAGGTTAATCCGCTGCAAAGCCTCTTTTTCGTCCGGGGTGCCCTCATTAAATGTAACGGAAATATCGTTTAGCTGCAGCATTTACAAAACTCCCTTTACCTTTGATCCGCTAAGCTCTGCCCGTTTTTTCCTACGGCGCTTTCGTTCTTTCCGCGCTTTCATCACTTTTGGTGCCACTAAGGCAGCAATAACCAGCAGTGCCGTAATCAGCTTCATATCACCGGTTTCCAGAAACTCCACTCTTAGTGCCATAGTGACAACGATTCGATAAATAACAGCACCGCCAATAACCGCCAGCGTTGTCCAGACAATGGTCTTTGTTCCAAATAATGCTTCCCCTATGATGACAGAGGCCAAACCAATAATAATCATACCAATTCCCATACCAACGTCAGCAAAACCGCCATACTGCGCAATGAAAGCTCCTGATAAAGCGACAAGTGCATTGGAGATGCCAACACCTGTAATGATGAGTAAATCGGTATTTGCTGAAAAGCTGCGAATCATGCGTTTATTATCCCCCGTCGCGCGCAAAGCCAGCCCAATCTCCGTTTTTAAATAGTAATCGGTTATAAATTTTATCAGAACAGTTACAACCATCATGACAAGCAAAAGGCCCCAGGTTTCCGGCAATTGATCCATACCAAGAGATGCCAGCATCCCATTCAGCAACCCATCAATTCCGGTTGCAGCCCACATCGTTTCCAACTGTTTGAAAATCGTCGTTTCTTGTAATAAAGATAATGTTGGTTGCCCCATGATTCGTAAATTTATCGAATAAAGGGCAATCATCATCAAAATTCCGGAAAGCAGTGCATTAATATTCCCTTTTGCATGAAGGGATCCGGTGATACATCCGGCAATAAATCCGGCAATTGCCGCAAACAGGGTAGCCAAAATTGGTGGTATCCCATTGACAATGGAGATTGAAGCAACGGCCGCACCCGTTACAAAACTTCCATCTACTGTCAAATCCGGAAAATCCAAAACACGGAAGGTTAAGTATACCCCTAAAGCCATAATCGCATAAATAATTCCTGATTCAACTGCTCCAAACAATGCTATAAACATGGTGTCCACCTCCACGTGTCTTTCTGCAATATATGTACTGTTGTTATTTAGGTTAAGAAGTACAATGCAGCAAGCAGATACGGCTTCTACCTGCTGCGATTGTAATGAAGAATATGTTATTCTGCTTTTAGGATTTCTGCATTTTCGTCCCATTCATCGTTCCACTCAACGCCCTGTTCTTCAGCTGCCTGCTTGTTAATAAACAACTGTATCTCTTGTGGATGTTCAACAGCTATCTCACTTGGCTTTTTATTCCCCTTCAGGATTTCCGCCGCCATTTCTCCTGTTCGGTAACCGATGGATTCGTAGTCAATTCCAAATGTGGCAAACCCGCCTTTTTCAAGGGAATCCGGTTCCCCTACGATCATTGGGATATCCTGTTCATTCGCTACACCGACAACACTATCCAATGCCGATACGACCGTATTGTCGGTAATGATATAAAACACGTCTGCTTTACCGACAAGCGACTGGGCAGCCTGTTGTACTTCAGCAGAATTAGCCACGGTCCGTTCGGCAAACGATAGATCGGTTCCATCCGCTGCATTTTTTACTGCTTCAATTTGTGTTACGGAATTTTGCTCCCCGGCATTATAAACCAACCCGACGTTGGCCTCTTCAAAATTATCCGCAATAAATTGAACGGTCTTTTTGATTGCATCCGGATGAAGATCCACCACACCGGTAATGTTGTCTCCCGGCTGATCCATGGATTCAACCAGCCCAGCTTCAACTGCGTCCGTTACAGATGTAAACACAATGGGAATATCATCTGCAGCCTGTACCGCGCCAAGTGCACTAGGCGTCGAATTGGCAAAGATTAAATCCACTTGGTCCGCTACAAAATTATTCGCAATAGGGGTGACATTGTTTTGATCCCCCTGAGCACTTTGCAAATCATATTCCACATTCAAGTCGGCGTCTTCTAGTGCATCCTGAAAGCCTTGATATGCCGCATCAAGGGACGGATGCTCGACAATTTGCGTAGCACCGATCTGATACGTTTTTTCTCCGTCTGCAGCATCAGCATCGCTCGAGCTTGAACCGTCACTCTCATTATTTTTACTGCCACCACATGCAGTCATAACCATGAATGTAATAAGTGCAATGACAAGCAATAAACCTTTTTTCATCTTTTCAACCCCTCGCTAGTTATTTGACTTTTTTATATAGTTAAAAATTACTGCCAATTATATCACAGGGCTTAGAAGAGTCAAGATGTTTCAGCCAACTTTATAGAACCGGAAATAAAAATTTTAAGCACCAGTTTTAAGGGGCTTGCAACCGTAGTGCAACTATTTATCGGAGGTGGTTTCTCATAGATTTGACAATCCAGTGTATTTGTGCGATTATATAAAGATGTGAGTGAAGTAATGATAAGCACTTAATTCTGGCATTCTACTCGTTTGTTTTTGAAAATGCTTATTCACACTGGCGTGACTTCGGGGTCACAAGGACGTTCGAGCAGGAAGGGCTGACGTTGCTTAAGTTAGAAAACTCCAGTGGAACACAAACCGCGGCAAAACCGGAATCTTTTCTGTGATTCCCGCCTGAAAAGGCTTATTAATAAAATTGAAAGCTTATGTATTACTTTATAAACCAAAGGGGTACTCTTTTTAACAGGGGTGCCCCTTTTCTAATAGGTAAGCGTTGGGAACGCGGAGAAAGAAACTGCGTGAACCGCGTAGCGTTAATACCAGTTATGTATGATGAAGTGCATACTTTTCTGCCTGCTTTTTCGTCATGCATCATGATGATGTATTACTTATATCGGCAAAGTTCGAGAATCTATTAACCTTTTCCGGGGAATTTTTTTACATTTACAATAGGGTTGGAACGCGGGGTTAAAACGAAAAAAATAAGCCTGCACGGGGCACGTTTTTTAATCTATTCCTAATTCTTTTTGCAAAATCGGAGTTTGGGCCTTGGCATCTCCAAGCTCGTTATTATAATTGTTTAGCTTATGATCGATTCGGCGCATGTCACCGCGCATATTTGTCATCTCTTTTTTCATGTTGTCGACGCTGGTTTCTAGGTTTCCCATTCTATCTTCTAGATTTCCAGCATGAGTCTCCAATTTTTCGACTCTTCCTTCCAGCCTGCCGACGCTTTCCTTAACCTCTCCTACATCTTTTGTTAGTCCATTTAGATCTTTTGACATCTCCTTGATCGCAACAAACAAATCGTTCATGGTTATTTCGCTCACCTGATTTCACCTCCATTTTTCATGCATTAATCATAGCACCGCGGCCCATATCCAACAAGAGAACATAATATGAAAATTTGACAATTCAACACCCTCAAAATATCATTTTCCCCTAGGGCAAAATTCAATGTTACGACATACATCCCCGCTCATTCTTCAATTTTAATATCTTCCACCATCCGCTCCACCAGTGCCTCCTGATAACCTGCTTTACCTTTCTCTCGCATAGCTGCAGCCACTTCTGCCAAGGCAGGGTGTTCAATCCGGTTCAGCTTCTCCAAACGCTCCTCCGGCAAGTCTTTCACCGGATTGCTAGCTGCATAGGCCCTTTCATTCATATGCCACAACTGCACACGGCCTTCGGGATACCGTTCCAGCAGCCGCTGAGCCATGCCGAGGCCTTCTGGATCGAAATCCCCGGCATAATGCAGCGTATTCCCTGCTTCCACCAGCCTGTCCAAAAGCATTAGCGCGGCCAGCGTAAACTGCCCATTTGTACAAACAATCGGGACGTCCTGCCTGTAATCGAGCAACGTCGCACAAACACCGGAATTCTCCACAATCCAGACATCCTTACCACGAGCCGGATAAACAGCTGTTGAGCTCACCAGCTCCCGAATCGGAACAATTTGCACGGTATTCTCGCTGACCGCAGCACTCCAGACGGGATGTACGCCTGTTTTCGTCTCGGCGAGAAGCCCTGCACAAGTAACATAATTCAGCAAATCATCCCGGTAAATGTGATAGTGCTGCAGCAGTTCATTAATCGCCTCTGTACTTGACGGAACAGCTTCGCCGGCTTTGACAGCCAACACATGCAGCCATAATTTCCCCTGATCTGTATGCAAGTCAAACGCGTGCGGATCCCCTGTCACCCGCTGGCTGAACATCGGGAGCCGCTCCGGTGACACCGGCAATTGACAAAAGGCATCATGAAGCCGGGTGACCAATCCCATAAAATGCTCGGCTTCCCGTTCCAGCAGCGTCCAGATCCAGCGTGTTTCTCCAGGGGTTTCCTGCAAAAAGTCAAACCAAAATGCGAGTGGACTATATTTTTCCTTCAGATCTTCCACAAACGCGAGCACGTTCGCTTCCTTCTCTTCCTTGCGTTGTTTTTTCGAGATAATCTCTTCACCGAAAAACGCATCTAGTAATGGTTTCAACTCCACATCACTGAAGCGGGTGTTTTGCAGTTGCCGCTCGAATCCCTCAACAGAAATGGATTTTTTGGCGCCTAATTTCGATGCGGGCAATCCGAAAAAGCCGCCAATCACCTCCAGTTCCTCTTCCGTAAACAATCGGACGGGCACAGTACCGCCAATTCTGCCAAGGGACTCGTATTTCCTTTTGAACTCACCGAACAGTTTTTGATAAGCCGGTTCACTTTTAAAAAATGCCACTGCTTTCTGTAGTTCTTTGTTCATAACCAACGTACTCCTTTTACGAATCCACCGTTGCAGCTATTTCCCCTTCAGGAATATCCAAGTGCCGGGTCTTCCCGTCCCAATAGTAGCGGATAACACTGACGAAGCCTTCGTTTTTCGGGCGAACGAGCTCACAAATGGCCAGGGATGAAATCGTATCATAGTCGCCCCAGAGCACCTGGGAGTTCATGATGTAGTCAAAGCCGAGCTCCTCGACAATCTCGAACATTTCCCGGATGTTGTTTTCATCGACTCCGGCAAACGCCTCGTCCAGCGAAATAATATATGGTGCCGTTTCGTCCGCTTCCAAATATCTTGAATAGCATGCCGTGAAAAGCGGAATGTACATAGCCATCGCCTTTTCGCCGCCACTGAACTTGTAAAACGCGTGGTTCGTCAGTTCGCGTTTCGGTTCGCCCGCTCGCTGGTAGGATAGGACAAATGAGAACCAGTTCCGGTAATCCAGCACGTCTTTCAGCACTTGCAGCAAGGTGTTGCCTTCCCCTTTTACGTCAACAAGCTCTTTTGCCCGTTCAATTTTGGAGCGGAAGTGCTCGATAACTTGATTGATGTCCTCTTCTTTCAATAAACGGGCATCACGCCGCAGCAAGTCGACGAGTTCTTTCGTGTCCAGCTCGGCTTCGGTTTCTGCTGTGCGCGGTTTCCATTTAATGGAGAAAGACAGGCCTGATGACGAATCACTACCCGCCATCAGTTGATTCATTTGTTCTGTCCATTTTTGTGCCCGGGCAATGCGGCTGCGCAGTTTTTTGCCAACCGAATCAAACAGAATTTCTTCATAAAGCCGGCGATCCTGGTCATCAAGCATTGTTTGCTGGCGTTCCCGGTCACTGGCGATTGTTTTCCTGATGTAGTACGGGCTCACGCGTTTCCCTTGAAAATCGAGTTCAATCTTGCGCCGCTTTGTTTTCTGCTGCCAGTTGGTGATGTGCATGCGCTGCTCGTCAGTCCAGTCATCATGCATCCAAGTCTCATCGGCCGCCGGGATTTCCGTATCAGTCATCCGGTATTCCATCAGACTGGCGTGCTGCTCAAAATACACACTCGTCAGCTGGCTTTCCAGTTTGGACGGGTCTTTTTCCTGCAAAAAGGCTTTATACTGTTTGGCAATAGTACGCGCGAGTTCATCCGTGTCTTCCGTTTGCTCCGGTATTTCGACAAAGCCAAGACTGACTTCCTGTTGAAACGATGCTTTCCACGCGGCCGTCATATTTTCCCAAAACTGGATTTTTTGCTGAATCGCCACAATTTCTTCAGCCAGCACGTTTTTGTTGGATTCTTTGGCCGGTAAATCCGATTTAATCTGATCAAGCTCTTGGTTCGTCTCGGCAAGCTCGTCCTGCACTTCCCGGATTTGCTTACGGATAGCTGCGACCCCTTCTAATTCAAGCTGCTTTTCGATTTCAGCGATGTTCTGTTCTTTCTGGGACTGTTTGTCAGCAAGGTCATTCAATTCGCCCTGCAGTTCATCGACTTCGGCGGCCAATTCCTCCAGCCGTTCGTTGGCCTGCTCGATTTGCTGGGCGGTATGGCGGTACGTCGTATGCTTGGTAATCAGTCCGTGCAAGCTAATTTCATACTCCCGCATAATCTTGGCAGCTTCCTGGTACGCCGCAAAGGAAAAGGCGAGATTATACTCGCGTGTTTCCGCGTCGAGCTTACTTTTCATTTCCCGGTACGCCTGTGTCAGCCTGCTCATTTGCTCGTCCAAATCACGCAACGTTTTCTCGTATTGACTGATGGCAAACCTCTTTTCTTTAATGTGGGAAAAACTTTCGGACAAGTCGTCATCGGACGGAAACGCTTCAAGCGCATCTTTCGCGGCTTGAATGTTTTCTTGCAGTGCTTCCACATCACGCGTTACCGTTTGTTTTTCTGACTGCAATGCATCTATTTCGGCTGTCAGCTGTTCGATTTGCTCCTGCCGGTATCGTCGGCGGGCATTGCGGCCGATAAACCGTACCCGCTCAACCGGTACCGCATGCCCGCGGAGCAAACCAATTTGATACGTGCCATCCGCGTTAATCGCCGCACTGTCTTCGTCCGACCCGCCGTCGACCAAAATACTGCGGAGCACTTCATCGACCTTTACTGAACTAAGTTTCGCATCCTCATCCAAATCCGGCTGCAAATAATCTGCGAGCGTATGGGCCATCATGTTCGGGTTGGCGTGCAAAATGCGGTCATGCTTCAGTGGCACCTCTTCGTTCGTTAATAAAGCATCAAGCAGACCGGCATCCACCAGCGCCGCTTCCATCTGCACGCGCACCTCATCCGCCACATGTTCCTGAAATTCAACCGCTTCATAGAAAGGCGCAAAAGCATATCCCGCTTCGGTCAGTTTTTTCCTGGCATCCCGTGTCTCCTCCCGCTGGTTTGGCGGCTCAGGATCCCGCTTTGCTCTTAACTCGGACAGTTCCGTTTCTTTTGTGTGGATGTTTTCATCAAGTGTTGTGACCCGGCTTTTCTGCAGCGCGATTTTTTCATTGATGGTTAATTGATAATCGCGGACGGCTTCCCCATAAGGGCTGCGGATACGCTCATAGCTGACGGGCTCATATAATTGGTACATGTCGCGCGCCGTCTGCTGCAGTACGTCATCACTGATCGGCAAAAATTCATGGCGCTCGGCCCATGTATGGATTTCTGCCAGCTTATCCTGTTTGTCTTTCTCAAAAATGCCCAGCCAGTCCTGTTCTTCCTGTTTCTGTGTGTCCAGTTCCTGTCTGGTCGCCGCCATTTGCTGATCGAGCTCGGAAATGCGGCTTTTCTTTTGTTCTAGTTCGCGCAATTCACCGGTAAGCGATTCGAGCTTCTGGTAATGCTGGCCCGCTTCCTTCTTCCAAATGGTAAAGTCATGCTCAGACTCCATATGCCGCCGGAAGTCATCTTTATTGATTTCGTGCTGCGGAAACGAAGTATCGTCGGCGTCCTGATCCAAATCCTCAAGCATGTCCCCCAGCTCACGGCCGAGTTCATCAAGGGACGCGTCCAGCTTTTGCTGTTTTTCTTTCATCGTAAGTTCCTGCTGTTTCTTCCCGGTAAGGGTGCTGTCTTTTTTGACGTGGTCCTCTTTGATTTCTTTCAATTTAGCGATTTCGTCTTTTCGTTCTTCCTCCAGGTTCCACACTTTATGGCTTTGCAAGCGAGTGCGTTTCTGCTCCAGCACTTCATGGGTCTGCCCGAGCGTCCGTTTCCGTTCTACCAGGTCGTTGATGTCGTTGGTCAGCTCGTGCGCTTTTTCCTGTTTTTCCGTTAATGTGGTTGTTTCCTTGTGGTATCGCTTGTTGGCGTCCACGTAATGATCCGCTTTATCGGCCAACTTGTATTGGTTATAGGCGTCATACCGTTGCAGCAGTTTTTCCAGAGCGGTCTGTTCCCGTTCCAGCTGCTCAATTTGCTGTTTCGTCTGGTCCATATGTTCAATCGTGTCGGACAGATGGCGCAAATCATCATCGGTTAGCGGTGGCAAGGATGCTTCCAAAATCTCGTAAATGGCGGTCGGACGGAATTCTTTGGACAGCTTCGGACTGCGTAACTGGATCAGCAGTTTAATCAAGTCGTCATACGCTTCCATGTCGGCAAACCCGAAAATATGCTTGTTCACGAGTTTCATATACTCGCCCTGGGTTCGGACGACTTGCCCGCCTGTGCCGATGCGGTTTTCCAGCTGTACCCGTGATAACGGAATCCGCTGTTTTTCACCACCATTGTATTCCATTTCATACAGGGCAAAATCGTTCCCGATACGGCGATTATCCGTAATGACAAAGCCCCAGAAATTCATCGTCTTATGCCGGCGCGCCTGCAGTCCAATGCCGGTCGTGATGTATTGGTTCGTATCCTCCCGCTTATACTCTAGAAACAGGTAACCGGTCCGTTCATCCCGGTCGACGACGTCTTTTTCCCCTAAAAGATAGTCTTCCATTTTACGCGCTCTTGACCCGAATGGATCGAGCCGGTCAGGTGATTTTTTGCCGTCCAATAACACTGGTAGGATGCTTTGCATGGTCACTGACTTCCCCGAACCATTTGAGCCCCGAAGCAACAGTTTACCGTCCGCAAAATCAAAAATTTCGTCGTCATAATACCAGAAATTCAAAAGTCCGGCCCGGTTCATTTTCCATTTATGATGTTTGTTCATGTGCCTCACCCTCACTGTCTCGAAAATCTTTCGGATAATGTCCGATGACCCGTCCGAATAGCGGTTTAAACATATACGCATTAGTGACCGGTTCCACATCAAGCATTTCCCAGTCAAACAACAGTGCCGTCAGTTCATCGGTAATCGCTGAAATAGACGACTCGCGGAAATGTTTGCTCCACCCTTTGCCGTACAGCTCTCGGCTCTTCGTAATAATTGCTTCAAGCGCCAGTCGCGATAGCCGGATGGTACCCAGCTCGTCCGGTTCATGCGATTCCTCGTTTCTTAAGACGCTGGCAACGTGAAGGGCCACGTCCATAATCGCCTTCTGGTCAGGGAAAAGCGTGAGCTCCTGTTTTCTTTCTTCGGCGACCAGCATGGCGGCATTCTTGAACACTTCCAGCCGGAATTGACTGTGTTCCTCGATATCCCCGCGCAGCCGGTTCCGGAAATTCCGGATATAGGCAAAATCCGCATCATCCTCGTTTTCCCGGTGCACAACCGGCGACACAAACAGCTTCCGATATACCCGTTTGCGCCGCTCGTCTGCTTCATGCCGCTCCCACTCACTCGCCAATATAGTGTCCGCTGATTCATACTCGAACAAGTCTTTTGGATACGACCGCATGAAATACCTGGCGTACACGGTCGTTTCATAGAGCACTTCCTGTTCCTGGTTCATGGCAAAATGGTCCACTTCTCCCTCTACCGACTGAAAAATCGACAAGTGCTCCAATTGCTTAATAACCCGAACGAGCGACCGGCGGTGATTATAGTTCGTCCAGTCAAGCGGGAATTCGCCTGGATACAAGTCTTTTATTTCCTCGCAAATATCGGACAGCAAGAACTGCTCATCGACGGACCGGTTTTCAGTAAATGCGAGCGCACAGCAAAACATCGCATAGTCACGCGGTTCCTGAAATTGCTGCATCCCCATCCAGCTTTTAGCTTCCACCGGGATTTTTTCCAGTTTGATGAAATGCTGATGGACAATCAGCTCAAACCCCAGCTTGTCGTCCACATAGCGTTTCAGCACTTTTTCCCTTTCGCGGATCATTTGGTACAATTCCGGTTCCTTGAGGCGCAGCACCCAAAATCGCTCCAATAATATGCCAAGTGCTTTTTCGGCTTTTTCATCAAATTGATTTGTTTCCATTTAATTGCTCACCTCATCTAAAAATCGGAATGTTACTGCAGGCATTTCGATCGCCCCGTCTTCTGCATGGACGGTTACACGCGCTTTATCTTCCATAATCACTTGTACGTGCCGGCCATATTCCGTTTTAAATGTTTGATCTTTTCTGGCCATGGCCTTGCCGATCCAGCTTAACAGCATCTTCCTTACATACGGTTCAATTGTCGGCAGTTCATTCAGCCGGATTTCGTTGCCGGTCATGTAGTTTTCTAATGTTTCCTGTTCAAGCCGCTTGGTCTGCAAATGTTCCTGTCGTGCGGCTTCCTTCCGCTCTTTTTGGCTAATAATCGCGCCGGGGCGGGTTTTTTCCCGGTAGCTGCGGATGCGCGGTTTCGTTTCGTGTTCCATCGGGGCCTCATCCCACACGTCCGTATAAATGTCATCGGTCGGGACGTGGTCACTGTACAAGTGCCTGGTATGGAACACTCCGAAAACGACGGCGGACAGTTGATGGGCGTCCCGGATATCTTCCATCGAACCGAACCACTGTGCCAGGTGCAAGTAATCCTTCTTGCGGCTGCGGAAATAGTGATGCCGTTCGCCGAGCCGCTGAACAACACGGGTGATGCGGCGGATTTGTTCATTTGTCCGTGTCTGCAGCATATCGAGATTGCTTTCGCCGTGTGCGTTACCGAGAAACCACTCACATAAACTGCGCCACTTTTCCTGCTGGTCGTACATCAGCGCCTGTTCATCCTGTCCGATATCCTCGAACCGGGGCACCTGCTGCTGGTGAAGGACAACATTTTTTAGCAGCGGGGTTAATTGCCGGATGCTAATCGTTTCCAAAAGCTGCTGGATTTTCAGTGCGGTTTGCTGCAGTCCAATAATAAAATCACGCAAGTACGTGGTGAACTGATCCTTGTAGGCGAGAAACGCTTCCGTCTGCATGCGCTCCTCCGCTGCCTCGCTGTTAATGTGGGCCATGTAATCAGATGTGTTCTGGTTGATGGAGCGGAAATAGGCTACAATGTCATTCCACAGCTGTGCGCACTCGTCTGGAGGCGGAACTTCTGCCTTTTTAATGATTTCTTCGACTTTCAGGAGTTCCTGATACAGCCGTTCAAATTCTTTCTTTTCCAGTGACCCGCCAAACACGTCACCGCCTTTTTCCATTTGCTGCAGCATCCGTTCAAATTCCACCGTATACGGCGTGCACTGGTAGCGGTAGCGTTTTTTCTTAAATTCCTCAATCGTGCTGGCACGGCTCACTTCCTGCCTTGCTACCAGGTTATTCCATTTGACGAGCTGGTCCAGGTCCTGCTGCAGCTGCTCTTCTGTATAATCCTGGAACCCGTCCAGATCCGTCAGATGCGCAAAAATTTCTTCCGGAAACAGAAACTCCCGCATCCGCTCGTGCTGCACGTAAAAATAACGGAGGATTGCCCGATAGCTCCAAGCTTTGTCCGCAGTCAGATAGGCTGCTTCCTGCACTTTTTTAAACGATGGTGCCTGCATCATCATCACCCGCATATTTCGACTTTCTTCTATTGTATGTCCGGCGCTTTATGTTGTCTATGGAAAAACATAGGGACATAGAATTTTGCGCTGGAGAGCATTTGCGGCAGCATGGCGTTTATGGGTTCAAGTTGACGGGAGGTAGAAATTTCTGCTAGTTTAATAAAGCAATTGTAAAGCGTTTACAAAGACAAAGGGGGAAATACGATTGAAAGCATTAACGTCATTTTTCGACCGGATGGTGCAGCGTTATTTGCCTGACGCCTTCCTGTTTGCCATCATCCTGACCATCATTGTTTTCTTGTTGGGAATTGGTGTCACGGGCAGCACACCAGTCGAAATGGTAGAGTATTGGGGGACGGGATTCTGGGACTTGCTGGCGTTTGCGATGCAGATGTCGCTGATTGTGGTGACGGGATATATTTTGGCAAGCACACCGTTCGTTCGGAATATTTTGCAAAAAATCAGCACATTAGCGAATACGCCCGGGCAGGCCATTCTGCTGGTGACATTCGTTGCCGGTGTCGCCTGCCTGATTAACTACGGATTCGGACTTGTAGCCGGGGCGCTTCTGGCCATTCATGTTGCCAAACGCGTCCCGTCAGTGGATTACAGGCTATTGATGGCAAGTGCGTACAGTGGATTTCTGCTTTGGCATGGAGGTTTTTCCGCCTCGATTCCATTATTGATTGCAACCGATGATCATTTCCTGATGGATACCATCGGGGCGATTCCGGTTACCGAGACCATTTTCAGCGGGTTTAACCTGT
Organism: Lentibacillus juripiscarius; assembly: GCF_042685205.1. NCBI lineage: Bacteria > Bacillati > Bacillota > Bacilli > Caryophanales > Bacillaceae > Lentibacillus > Lentibacillus juripiscarius. Next base: position 108,092 of record NZ_JBHUNA010000020.1, on the reverse strand, counting down.
TCATTGTGCTGTTTTTATTACTCACAATGCCACTATTGAACTGGTACATGATGAGAACGCGTGATCCGCTCACGAACACAGATGCAACGGCATGGAATACGGAAGCTTATGACGGCACCGAGGAAGCCGTCACGGCGGAAAGCATGACCCCGGCTGAACGGCTGGAAAATAGCCAGATCCTTTCGATGCTTATTGGCATTCTGGGGCTTGTATTCATTGTTTATCATTTTGTGCAAAACGGGTTTGATCTGAACATTAATATTGTCAATTTTATTTTTCTGTTTCTTGGCATTCTGTTCCACCGGACACCACGCCGCTTTTTGGACAGTGTGACCGATGCAGTAAAGAACGTCGGCGGCATTATTATTCAGTTTCCGTTCTATGCAGGAATTATGGGCATGATGGTCGCATCCGGCCTGTCACAGGCAATGTCGGAATGGTTTGTCAGCATCTCCAATGACGTCACCCTGCCGTTATTCACGTTTCTGAGCGCCGGCATTGTCAACTTTTTCGTCCCATCCGGCGGCGGACAGTGGGCGGTCCAAGGGCCGATCATGATCCCGGCCGCTCTGGAGATCGGTGCTGACACAGCGAAAACGGCCATGGCTGTTGCCTGGGGCGATGCGTGGACGAACATGATCCAGCCATTCTGGGCATTGCCACTATTGGCCATCGCCGGCTTGAAAGTGCGTGACATCATGGGCTTTTGCGTCCTGATTTTATTTTATAGCTTTATCCCGATAGCAATTGGCCTGTTGTTCGTGTAATGCGTTTTAGCTGGGTTGCGGGCGCCCTGGCCTGTACGATCGGAGCAAGGATTGATTAAAGGAAACCACTGCCGCTTCGGATGAGAGCGGCAGTGGTTTTTGTCTGGCTGAGAAAGCGCTCATGGCTGTTGCTTTTTTTGTGAACTTTAGCATTTTACCTGTGAACTTTAGCGTTTTTGTGCGGAACTCTAGCATTTTTGCAGTGAACTTTAGTGCCTTTACGGTGAACTTTGGCTTTTTCGTGATTTACTGCAACGACCCCGCGCTCGCTCTACAGCGATTTCCTGCCAAACTACAGCGATTCTGCCCGCATCTGCAGCGATTCCACCAACGTCAGCCGCCGCTCTCCGACTTCTCTCTCCCAAAAATCTGCGCGACGACGATTCCGGCAATCACGAGTGCAGACCCGGCTAAAATGCTGCCAGTCAGTTCTTCCCCGAGGATCCACCAGCCAAAGAACAGGCCGAATACCGGGACAAGCAGTGTAGACAAGGTAGCGGTCACCATATCAATCATGCTCAGGAGCACAAACCAGACGGTGAAACACAATGCTGATGCCAGCACACCAGTAAATAATATGTAAAAAATGCTTGCACCGGTCAGCTGTATTGGCTCGCCCCACTCGGCAACTATCGTGGCTGCCAGTATTCCAATGGTGCCGAACAGCATCTGATACGCAGATACCTGCAGCTGTGTCATGCCTTCCAGCTTCAGCCGGTAATAGGTGTTGGACGCGGCCCACGAAAACGCCGCTGCCACAATCAGCACCTCACCGAATATAACCGACAGATCCTTTACAAAAAAGATATCCCAGCCGAGGATGGTCACTAAGCCAAGCATGCCCATTGCCAGTCCAGCCACTTTTCCCGGCGTGATTTTTTCCCCGAGCAGCTTTACCGCGAAGATGCTGCTCCAGAGCGGCATGGAATACAATAGAACGGATGACTTTCCGGCATTGACAAACTGCATGCCGTACATGACAAATGTGAAGACGATGGCTGTCTGCAGCATCCCGACGACAACCAAATGCTTCCACATGTGTCGGGGCGGCTTCCCGGCCCTCAGGATCCACACAAACAGGAGCAGTGTCACAGCCCCTGTCCCAAACCGGAACGCCGAAAAAGTAAATGGCCCCATAAAATCAAGTGCCGCCTTCATGAAAACCCATGCATATCCCCAGATGACAGTGATGAGCAGAATCAGCACCCATACAATGCCTTTGTTCGTAAGTATAGAACTCCCCATTATCGACAACCCTCTTTTATGTAAGCTGCTAACACAAGTATAGAGTTTTCAATACCTGCTGACAACAGCCGAATAGCAGTCCTTTTCCCTAATACGTTTGATGCATGTAGATTAACTTTCCCAACTTTTATGATACTTCCGTCGTATGGACGCGCGTCACACGAGATTCTACGCTGTATGTAAACCTTTTCAAAAGGAGGAGAAACATGCGGAGGCACGTAACGTACATTGCACTTCCCATTATTGTCGCAGCTGGATTCCTTGCATCACCCAGCATGCCTGCAGATGCCAACAGCCTTCAGAACCCCTCATCCGAAAAAACACACATGACCGCCAAACAGAAACAAGCACAACCAAATTTCAGCTGGGGCGCACCAAAGCCTGCTGCACCTGTGCTCCACCCCGGAACAGCAAAAGGAGCCGGGATGATCGAACAGCCATTGAACGCCATCGATTCGGTTATGAGGACGATGATGGATGAGGACGTCATGCCCGGTGCTGTCACCCTTGTCGCCAGAAGCGGACACATTGTGCAGCACGAAGCATATGGACATGCCCTTAAGTATGACAAAGAAGGCAAACAAGTAGATGACCCTGTCCAGATGAGCGAAGACACCATATTTGACATTGCCTCGCTCAGCAAAATTTTTACCACCATCGCGGCGATGAAACTGTATGAATCCGGAAAACTGAAACTGGACGCCCCGGTGGCAGACTATATTCCGGAATTTGCTCTAAACGGTAAACAGCACGTCACCGTAGAACAGCTCATGACACATACATCAGGGTTCCAACCGTCTCTCCAGCTATACAAAATGGGAGAATCAAGGGAAGACCGGCTGCAGTATGTCCTTCAGTATCCACTGGAGAACGCACCCGGAACGACATACACGTACAGTGATTTGAACATGATAACATTAGGTGCGCTTGTTGAACGTATTTCCGGTATACAGCTGGATGAATTTGTCCGAAAACATATTACCAAACCATTCAACATGACGGATACCATGTACAATCCGCCTCCGGGCCTAACAGAGCGAATCGCCGCCACCGAATATCAGCCATGGACAGACCGCGGCGTTATCCGGGGTGAGGTGCACGACGAAAACGCCTGGGCTCTTGATGGCGTTGCCGGGCACGCCGGTGTTTTTTCCACGGCAAAGGATCTCGCAAAACTGGGGCATATGATCATCAATGATGGCAACTATCGCGGGCAGCAAATTCTCAAGCCAGAAACCGTGGAAATGATGACATCCAACCAGATTCCCAATATGCCAGGGGATGCGCATGGGCTTGGCTGGGAGATTTCGGAAGGCTGGTACATGGATGCACTGGCAGACCCCTCCGCCATTGGGCATACTGGTTATACCGGAACATCAATGGTAGTAAACCAAAATAATAATACTATAGCTATTTTACTGACTAACCGCGTGCACCCGTCACGTGATACTGTTTCCACCAATCCGGCACGCCGTAAGTTTGCGCGCCAGGTCGCTGATGCTATTCCGGTCACCATTCCGGCCAAAAGTGATGCAGCGTGGTTTTCAGGATATGAAGATGACGCGAATCGAACACTGACGGCTGCAGTCGATGTCACAGAACAGACAGCCTTATCGTTTCATACATGGTACCGGATGGAGGAAGGCTATGATACTGGTACCATTGAAGTTTCAACAGACGGAAAAAATTGGACGAATGCCGGAGCAGCTTATACTGGCAGCAATTCCGGCTGGGAAGCAGAGCACGTGCAGATACCCAAAGGGACCAAATTCATCCGGTTCAACTATCAGACAGATACCTATACCAACGGGAGAGGGTGGTATATCTCAAATGTTAAGTTAGATGGTGAGTCGGTAGATTTCAAAAGTAACGATTGGGTAAAACGAACGTATTAAGGGGGAGAATTTTTGAGAACACAATTAAAATTTTCATTTATTGTAATTACGATTTTGGCACTGATGATCAGCCCGTTTCCGATAGCCGGCATGGGAACCGTCAAAGCAGCTGAGGATGCATCGATAAAGGATTTGATTCTTTTGGAAAATGTCCCGGAAGCCTCTGTACAGATAGAGGACAATCAAATCGATTTAAGCGCACTTCACGTTTATGAAGAAGGCCATTTCAAATTAACCGCTGATAACCTGACATGGCAGTCTTCCAACACGAATGTGGCAAAAGTTGATGATGACGGCACTGTAACTTTGACGGGACAGCCCGGCCGCTCTTTTATCACCGTTTCCGACAGCACTTTCGAGGACCGCATCGCAGTCCATATGAAACCGGACAATCCTAGTCAGAAAGGCAAGCCTTCGTTTACTGGCAAAGTTATTAAACAGAATAGTGACCGCTATCACCTAATCGACAAGGCGGTCGCCAGCATGTCCCTCAAGGAAAAAATCGGCCAGATGCTCATGCCGGATTTCCGGACATGGAATGGGAAGGATGTTACCGAATTGATGCCGGAAATCGAACAACTTATAAAGGAGTATCATCTTGGCGGTGTCATTCTGTTTCGGGAAAATGTGGTGACAACAGAGCAGACGGCAAAACTCGCCGCAACCTATCAGCGGGCTTCGGAAAAATACGGGATGCTTGTGACCATTGACCAGGAGGGCGGCGTTATCACACGGCTGCAGTCCGGAACCGACATGCCCGGCAATATGGCGCTTGGTGCAGCCCGATCGACGGACCTGACATATGATGTCGGTCACGCAATCGGTGAGGAACTGAACGCACTCGGCATCAACATGAATCTCGCTCCCGTCATGGATGTTAATAATAATCCGGACAACCCAGTGATCGGCGTACGTTCATTTGGGGGTTCACCCGAACTGGTGGCTGACATGGGCATCGCTTATACGAAAGGCCTGCAAAACGCCGGTGTGGCTGCAACTGCTAAGCATTTTCCAGGGCACGGCGACACAGCAGTTGACTCCCATCTCGGGCTGCCGGAAGTTCCACATGATAAAGAACGTCTGAAGAAAGTAGAGCTGTACCCATTCCAGCAGGCGATGAACGAAAATATCGATGCCATCATGACCGCACACGTCACGTTTCCAAAAATCGATGATAAAAAAGTCACGTCCAAAAAAGATGGAACAAAAATTTCGCTGCCGGCCACCCTGTCGCGAAAAGTGCTGACTGGTCTGATGCGCGAGGAAATGGGCTATGACGGGCTTATCATCACGGATGCACTGAACATGAATGCCATCAGCGATCATTTCGGTTCTGTTGATGCAGCTATCCGTGCTGTCAAAGCAGGAACAGATATTGTCTTGATGCCTGTTGGGCTTAAGGAAGTCGCTGACGGTTTGCTGGATGCTGTGAAGTCCGGTGAGATTTCCGAAAAACGCGTGGAAGCATCTGTTGAGCGGATTTTGGCTTTGAAAGTTAAACGGAAAATTATTAAACCCGAAACCCCAGCACCAGTCGATGATATCGTAAAAAATGCCAAGGAAGTCGTTGGCTCTGAAGATCATAAACAAGTTGAGCAAGAAGCAGCCAACCAATCCATCACATTGGTGAAAAATAATGACACGCTGCCGCTTGACGTTTCCGATGAAGAAAAAGTCGTTGTAGTGGGCAGCACCTATATCGACCGCTTATATGAATCTGTCAAGGAGCGCCATGCCAGCACCGAACTCATCCGCGCCTCCGGACCCTTGAATGATGAACAGCTGGCCCAACTGGAAAAGACGTCAGCGGTTATCGCCGGAACCTACACGTCCAATGTCAGCGGACGCTCCAAGGATAGTGCACAAATGCAGATGATGAACCAGCTGATTGATGAGGTGTCAGCCCCATTCATCGGTGTAGGCATCCGCAATCCATACGACATCATGGCTTATCCAAAAGCTGATGCCTATTTGGCACAATACGGCTTCCGGAATGCCAGCTTCCGAGCAGCAGCGGCTAGCCTATTCGGTGAAAATAACCCAACAGGCCTATTGCCGGTAACCATACCAGATGCGGATGGCCATGTATTGTACGAATATGGGCATGGACTTTCTTATTAAGCGGAAGCGGCGGGATTTGATTTGCTGAAGTTCACATGGTTTTCCCCGATGTTCACAATGTTTTCGCCGATGTTCACAAACTTTTCACCGAAGTTCACAACTATTCCGCTGAAGTTCACATTTCTATCCGAGTAAACAGGGGGGTCCGGCCATCCAAGCCGGGAGGGGAGCCCCCGCAACCAAATTTTCCAAAGGGAGAGGATTTTTCGTGCGCAAATACCTGATTGCTTGTTTCACCCTTTTGCTTGTGCTTGGATCACTGACGGCCGTTTTTGCAGACAGCAGCTGGAACAATAGTAATAACGGAAATGGGAAAGCAAAAGGAAAACAGAAAAAATTCAAGCTCGGTGTCGACGTTTTGCTGGATGAACAAAAGGAGCTGATTGAAGGAAAGCGTGTCGGCCTGATTACCAACCCAACCGGTGTCGATAAAGAGCTGAACAGCATTGTCGATGTCCTCCACAATGATCCGGACGTTGATCTGACGGCACTTTATGGTCCCGAACACGGTGTACGCGGCAGTGCCCAGGCAGGCGAATATGTTGACTATTATATAGACGAAGCAACCGGACTGCCGGTGTACAGTTTGTATGGAAAAACACGCAAGCCAACACCGGAAATGCTTGAGGATATTGATGTACTGCTGTTTGACATTCAGGACGTGGGTACCCGCTTCTACACCTATATTTACACCATGGCCTATGCGATGGAAGCGGCACAGGAAAATGACATTCCATTTATCGTCCTCGACCGCCCGAATCCACTCAGCGGGATCAAAGTACAAGGACCGGTGCTTGATCCGGAATATAAATCGTTCGTCGGAAACTACCCTATTCCGCTCCGGCACGGCATGACCGTCGGCGAGCTGGCAAAACTATTCAATAATGAATTCGGTATTGGTGCGGATTTGACCGTCGCGGAAATGGAAGGCTGGAAACGAAACATGTACTACGAAGATACACCACTGGAATTTGTCATGCCATCACCAAACATGCCAACACCGGAAACAGCAATGGTTTACCCTGGTTCAGCATTAATAGAAGGAACGAATGCATCGGAAGGACGCGGTACAACCAAGCCATTCGAACTCCTTGGCGCACCATATGTCGATAGTACCGAACTTGCTGCCGCATTGAATGATTTGAACCTGCCTGGCATTGGTTTCAGATCCGCATCATTTACACCGGCCTTTTCCAAGCACAGCGGGGAATTAAGTCACGGCGTGCAGATTCACGTAACACACAAGCAATCCTTTCACCCGGTGAAAACAGGACTGCACATGGTCAAAACACTGCACGACCTGTATCCGGAAGAATTTGCATTTCGCGCCGAAAACAGTCAGGGTGTATCATTCTTTGATAACCTGATCGGCAACGGCTGGGTCCGCGAAGCCATTGAAAGCGGCAAATCCGTTGAGTGGATGGAAAAACAATGGCAAGATGAGCTGAATGAATTTAAAAAACTGCGTGAGGAATACTTGCTTTATTAGGTACTTATGCGGGGAAATGCTGAAGTTCACCATAATTTCGCTGAAGTTGTCACAATTTCGGCTGAAGTTCACAATGTTTTCGCTGAAGTTCACAATTTCCCCGCTAAAGTTCATCATTCAAACGAGCTAATCGAGTAGAAGTCACCACTACTAATCCACCTTCTATCTCATTAGGTACATCAGTGTCTTTTCCTTCTAGCTTAAATATCTATCCCTGCCCCCTGTTCTTTGTTATTTCATCTTTTGAAACTTTATACCAGTTTTATTATTTTTATTGATTTTTTATTTCATTCAGGATAAGGTTTGGATGTAAGCGTTATCTTATTCCGTATGGAGGTGTTATGACTGGAAGGTATTCTTTATAAAGTTCGAGAATCGCTTGACTATGTTAAACCATCAGAACGGGCTGTTGCAGAATATATTTTAAAAAATCCTGAAAATACGGTTGCTATGTCTGTTATTCAGCTTGCAAATGCCAGTTATGCTAGTTCCTCTGCTGTCATGCGCTATTGTCAGACGCTTGGCTATAAGGGATTTAAAGAGTTTAAATTAAAATTATCCGGTGATTTGACGGTTATCAATTTGCATGACCTGGAACAAGAAACATTATCACCTGGGGATTCCATTGACAAGATGATGTCTGTTATTACCAATACGAACATTCAATCCTTATACAGTTCATTGCAATTAATTCAACAAGACCAACTAACAGCGGCATATCAGTATTTAATACAAGCAAACAAAATTGACTTCTATGGTGTTGGCTCTAGTTTTTTGATTGCTTATGATGGCATGCAAAAGTTCATGCGGATTAATAAAGCTTGTACAACTTATAGTGATTTCCATATGCAAAAAGTTTCAGCCATCAATCTGAATGAGCATGACGCAGCCGTGGCGATATCATACTCAGGTGAAACACAGCAAGTCATTGATTGTGTTAAAATCGCTCAATCCAAGGGCGCAAAGGTCATAGCCATCACCAAATATGCGGATTCCCGTTTGAGTGACATTGCAGATGCTGTTTTATTTGTGGCCGCACAAGAAGATGAATTCCGAAGTGCCGCCATGTCATCACGAATTGCATCATTAAATGTGATTGATATGCTTTATACGGCGTACGCATACGAAAACTATGAAAATTCCCTATCCCACTTGAATCAAACTTATGAGATTGTACAGCAAAGCAAAAGGGAGGAAACAAAACATGGCAGAAACCATCACAACTGAAACACGCAATGAAAAAACAATGAACCTGGATGAAATGAGTACGCATGACATATTACATGTGATGAACCAGGAGGATAAAACCGTTCCGGATGCTGTCAATAACGAAATAAAGGACATTGAAAAAGCTGTTTCAGCCGTGATTGACTCATTTAAAAAAGGCGGGCGCCTAATTTACATCGGCGCCGGTACAAGCGGGCGTCTGGGAATCCTTGATGCCGTCGAGTGTCCCCCGACATTTGGCACTGATCCAGAACAAGTCCAAGGCCTTATTGCCGGAGGGGAGAACGCCATTATGCAGGCTGTCGAGGGGGCTGAAGATGACCCTGAACGTGCTGCGGCTGATTTAAAAGCCCTCCATTTAAGCGAAAAAGATACTGTCATCGGATTAGCTGCCAGTGGACGTACCCCTTATGTCATCGGTGGTTTGGATTACAGTAAAGCCACCGGGGCGCATACCGTGTCAGTCAGCTGTAATAAAAATGCTAAAAGCAGCCATCATGCAGATATTTCAATCGAAGTCGACGTCGGGCCGGAAATTTTAACCGGCTCAACCCGCCTGAAAGCAGGAACGGCGCAAAAGCTTGTGGTCAATATGATTTCGACAAGCTCAATGATTGGCATTGGCAAAGTCTATAAAAACCTGATGGTTGATGTGCAATTAACAAACAAAAAGCTTATCGAACGGGCAAAAAACATCATTTCACTCGCTGCACAAGTCGATTATGATACCGCTGCATCCTTCTTGGAACGCGCACATCAGAACCCGAAACTTGCGATTGTCATGATTAAGCTTCGGTGCAGCTATGAAAAAGCCAAACAAAATTTGGCTGAAACTGACGGGTTTGTACGTGAAGCTATCAAACTAGCAAACAAGGATGGTGAATGAAATGAATAATCAAGAACTGGCACAATCGATTGTTAAAAGTCTTGGTGGTGAAAACAATATTGCCAGTCTGACTAACTGTATCACACGTATCCGGATCAATCTTAAATCCCGTAACAATGTTGATTTAGAGTCTATCAAACAATTGGATGGTGTTTTAAGTGTCATTGACAACGAAACCATTCAAATTGTACTGGGACCCGGCAAAGTGACTAAAGTTGCCAACGCTATTCATGAGAATACGACGATTGATGTTGGTGTTGATGACACAGGTGACGATAGTGAGTTTGATATCGCCGATGATACGAAAGCCGCTTATAAAGCGAAACAAACATCACGGTTCCAGAAGCTATTCCGGCATATCGGGAATATCTTTGTCCCCATCATTCCGGGATTAGTTGCTTCCGGTTTAATGCTGGGAATTGCGAATCTGATTATGAACCTAGCCAACCCAGACGCAGGGATACTTGACCCGGCGATTCTTGATTCAAGCTGGTATCAGCTGCTTCAGGCCATTGGCAATCTGTTGTTTGGCGCACTTGGTGTATTTGTCGGGATTAATACCGCAAGAGAATTTGGCGGGACAATGGTCCTTGGCGGTATCGCAGGTCTATTGATTAATGCCCCTGTTTTAGATGACATCAGCTCGCTAAATTTATTCGGGCTTAACTTGCAAGTCAGTACTGGACTTGGCGGTTTGCTCGGTGTAATTGTCGCAGCCTATCTGTTTGCACAAATAGAAAAATTCGTTCGCAAGCGGGTAGCTGACAGTTTGGATCTTGTCTTGACACCACTTATTACGTTACTGGCAGGTTCTATTGCCACGATTGTGATCATTCAGCCAATCGCAGGCCTGCTGATGGACGGAATTACATGGTTCCTGGTTGATGTCATGCTGGAAGCTGGTGGCATATTAGGCGGATATGTCCTAGCCGCAACTTTCCTTCCACTCGTTACTGTCGGAATGCATCAAGGGTTGATTCCTGTACACTTAGAACTTATTGATCAATTCGGATCAACAACATTACTGCCGATTCTTGCCATGGCAGGCGGCGGTCAAGTTGGGGCTGCTTTTGCCATTTATCTCAAAGCAAAAGACAAGCGGCTAAGAAATACAATTGCCAGCTCACTTCCTGTTGGGATTTTAGGTATCGGGGAACCGCTCATTTATGGTGTCAGTTTACCGCTCGGCCGGCCATTTATTACGGCCTGTCTGGGTGCTGGCTTCGGGGGCGCATTCTTATCCCTCAGCAGTGTTGGAGCTATTACTGTCGGGCCATCCGGTCTCGTACTGATCCCACTAATTGCTGACAATAAGTATCTATTATATTTCATCGGACTTCTTATCTCATATGTTGGCGGATTTATCTTGACTTATCTATTTGGCTACAAGGAAGAAATGGTACAAAAACTTTATGGGGATACCCCAAAACCGCAGCCGAAGAAAGGAACACCCAGCCAATCAGCTCAGCAAGAAACAACGCATATCAGTAGCCCGCTTTCCGGCGATGTTCGCCCGCTGAGTGAACTGAATGATCAGGTCTTTGCCACCGAAGCGATCGGCAAAGGGATTGCCATTTATCCAAGCGAAGGTAACTTATACGCGCCCGTCAGCGGTACCGTCACAACCGTTTATCCAACTGGGCATGCTATCGGCATAACGTCTGACAGCGGTATAGAAATATTGATGCACATCGGCTTAGATACGGTCGAGATTAAAGAAAAGTTATTTGAATTACAGATTGCAAAAGATGAGACAGTTGAGAAAGGCCAGCTCTTATGCACATTCGATATTGATTCGATTAAACAAAAGGGATACGACATAGCCTCACCGATTGTCATCACCAATTCCGGTGACTATGAAAATATTAATCCAATCAACCAGCAGCACATCGAAGCAGGCAATATATTATTAACAGTCGACAACAACGAATTAGAACCAATCAAAGGGGACTAATTAACGTCGCGTAGGGGAAGGTGACTAATCCCCCGATTTCTTTCACACCGTCGTGTATCCGTACACGACGGTTTCTTTACAATAAATTCAACCACGTTTAAAATCCCAACCAATGGGAATAATCATACATGTAATGCCCTTTAATGACCCCCCTTTCGAAATAGAAAAAGGCTTGTCCCATCATAAGGTGGTGACAAGCCTTTTTCTTTTTGTTTTCCGGGAGTTGACGACGGATACCAGCTCGTGCATTCCCTAGCCTAGGAAATTCGCTCAGGCCTCTTCCTCCGTTCCTTCCACTAAATCACAAAATGCATCGGCAAACGCCTCGCATCTTTTCCTATCATCCTCATCCGGCTCCAAATCCACGATCAGCCGCTCCGATACCAGTTTTACCTGTTTTTCTACAAAGCGGTCACCCATAGAGTTGGCAGCTCCGCCGAATGTATCGTAAAAGGAATCGCCAGAACCGAACACACCCGCAACCATGCCGGTAATGTCGACGTCATCCAGTTCATCATAAAAATCTTCCGCCTCGTACGGGAGTTCCCCGTCATCCCACGAATACGTGCCGACGAGAACACCATCATATGCAGCCAGTTCCTCCACATCTATCGGATCAAGTTCAAACGTCTTCGTAACAACTTCATGCCCGCGACGCTGCACCGCTTCTGTTATGATGTCAGCCATTTGTTCTGTGTTGCCAGTCATGCTTGCGTATAACAGCAATACTTTCCCCATCACACATCCTCCGAAGTTCAATGACATTTTCTAGTCTTATTGTAATGTCATTGATAATGACTTTCAATTATTCAAGAGAAATAGAAAGATGTTTTTTCGGCGATTGTGACAGAAATGTGATCGTTGCAACATAGCATTTCATCCATGTCATACTAATAAGATGGCATACCCTCATGCAGCATGTCGATCACTTGCCGGATTAGCGGTAAAGAATCCTTTACTTCAAACCGCAGATTTAATTTGTCCATAAGTGGTGCTAAAAAATGGGCCGTTTTTTCATCGATCATGATAGTTTCCGGGATGCCTTTTATCGACTCCAACATCTTTAAAAATTCACCTTGCAAAATAGCGGGACTTAAGTCATTGGATACCAGGTTCTGATACATTATCAGCCCCTGCGTTTGATCAACCGCCAGGACTAATAACGGAAAAACCGGTCGTTCATCCGGCTCATTTTGAACAGGCATATCCATATACTCCATGGTAAACTCGATGGCTGCAGGCAGTTTAGCCAGCTTTTTCACCCTTTTCAATGCAAGCTCAGACACAGCAAGTGGAACTTCCGGGGCCTCTTCTGCAATATCTTCCAGCTCAACAACTTGATTTTGAAACACAACGGGCCCCTTTTCTTCGTGGGGAACTTTTACAAGGACCTCTTCATCAAACAGCATATCCGGCATGTCCAATCCATCCGTGATTTCCTGATAAACCTCCATTGACTGTTCCATCCCTAGAAGCATCAGCCTTGCTTCCTCGTCATCCATAAGCCATGGATAAAACCCAGGTTTATAGCTTCTGAACGACGGCCAGCTTTTCCGTCCGCGAAACGGGACATCATATGATTTAATGAGCTTGTAATCTTCTTTTTCCAGGTCGTCCCGATCCTCATAACTGAGCAGCAAGCTGCGCTGATTCACAACATATTCAAAATCGACTTCCCTCTCGGTCAATGAATCCATTAATGAGGCATATCCATCATCCCCTATGTAAACGGCCAGTCCAAACATCATAAAAGGTGGAGTTGCTGTCAATTTGAATTTTACGCCAGACCGGCATACCAACATGCTTTAATGTTACTTTCATCTCATAAATCATTTCATCACCTACTTTTTATTATAGTGTAGCATATTTTTGGTCTTTGGCGTGTGTTGGGAAAAAGATAAACCGGCACCCAATCACAACGACTTTCCAACACCGTACAAGCGCCCATTACATACCCTATTATCGATGAAATCAAGGAGGTATGTTTGATGTATTATGACTTTAGCCAGTACCCTTATGCCTGGAATCCGGCTACCAATCCCAACAGTATGCCGTACCCATACAGTTTCTATCCGGATGAAGCACCGCGGCACGAGCAATCCAAACAGAAAGCTAAAACCGGGCACACACATGCCCATTACGGCTCAACAACCTGTGACGACAAGCATAACCATCTGCATCCAGGCGTAACCAGCACACCGATTGAAACGGATGAAGGCCATGTTCACATAATTTACGGCAACACAACATTCGATGACGGGCATATCCATTATTATGAGGCATACACAAGTCCGCCAATTTCTTTGGGGAATGGTTACCACACACATTATGCCGAAATCACAACAACAGAAAATGACGGGCATACTCATGTGATTAAAGGCTATACAGCGGCATCAAAAAGGTGAGCGGGAATTATAAAACCCCCGCTCTTTTCTATGGCATATTTTTGCAAAGAATGTGATAATAGATTACATAGAAAGGAGCGAACCCGCATGTATGGTAAAAAGCGTCATAAAAAACCTGTCATTAACGAACCAGGCTGGACGGTCGATGACTACTATCAGCTGCCGGAAGATGGCAACCAGTATGAAATTGTCAATGGCATACTTGACCTCAAACCATCACCAACTACAACACATCAACGCATCAGCCACCGCTTGGAAAGAACACTAACTGACCCATGCGAAAACGACTACATCATCCTGCACTCGCCAATTGACGTTATTCTTTCCAATACAGAAACACGCCAGCCGGATATTCTCATGATCCACCGCAGCCGAGAGCATATCATTGAAGAACATGCTATTGTCGGCCCGCCTGATTTAGTGATTGAAATCCTCTCTCCCAACAGCGCAAGCCGGGACCGGATGATGAAAAAACAAAGCTATGCCCAGTTTAATATACCCGAATATTGGATTGTCGACTACAAGAACGAGGCAATCGAACAATATGTGCTCGATTCGGAAAGCCGGCAATATAAACTAATGGAAGTGTTTGAAGCCGATGACACCGTCACATCTGAGCGCTTGCCATGTGTGTCTTTTATTGTGAAAGATGGATTGAAGCTTTAATAGGAGTCAGACAGGTGATGCAAAACCAGCTTTTTCAAAATATATTTTCTTAATTTCAGGAAGCACAAAAAACGTCTATACAAATCAAGAAAATTCCGATAGAATAATGATTACCTCATATTCATAATATTCATTAAACCATATGTAAGCGCATTCGAATGTCAGGAGGAACTTGAATGGAAATCGGGTTGTTTCAAAAGCAAACGATGAACCTTGTGATGACAACTGAACTCAGACAGGCGATTTCTTTGCTACAATACAACACGATTAGTTTATCCCAGTTCATACAAGAACAAGCTGTTGAAAACCCTTTAATAGAGCTGGAAGAACAATCCATAGAGTCCCGCGTTGAAGATGGACTATCCTTTCCAAAGAAGCAAAGCCCGGGCCATAACGATAATGATGTCAGTCCGTTAGATTTAATTGCAGCGCAAGATCAACAGAATTTCACCGACGATTTGTTGGAACAGGCACAATATCTTAATATTGATGTTAAAGAACGAACTATTTTACGATACTTAATCCTCAACTTGGATGACAACGGCTATTTACCTTTAACAGCTGCTGAGGTTGCGGATCAGCTAGAGGTAAATAGAAAAACCGTTGAAAATTGCATTGGGATTCTGCAGCGACTGGAGCCGGTCGGTGTCGGCGCCAGAAATGTAAGCGAATGCCTGCTCTTGCAAGCAAATTACTATTATCCAAATCATCCGCTGATGCACACTGTTATAAAGAATTATATTGAAGCACTGGCGAATAAAAAATGGAAGGAACTATCAAAACAACTGGATATTCCTTTAAGTGATGTAAAGCAGATTTCCGATAATATTGTAGCACTTAACCCAAGACCATGTTCCGGACTTTCTGCCTCAAGCCTAAACTATTCGTACCCAGACATTACGATTGAAAAAACAGAAAGTAAGGATTACTCGATAGCCTTGAACGATCGTTATTTGCCCAAGATCTTCCTTAATCAAAACTATATGAATTTAAAAGACAGTAATCCAAGCACGTCAAATTATATTAAAGAAAATTATCGGCAATACCTATGGCTGATTAAAAGCCTTGAACAGCGCAGATCCACGATATTAAAAATCACAGATACTATTGTTAAGAAGCAGCATGGTTTTTTGGAGCACGGCTATTCTCATCTTCAACCAATGACATTAAAAGAAGTAGCCGAATCAATTGAGATGCATGAATCTACGGTCAGCAGAGCTACGAAGAATAAAGTTGTACGGACGCCAAATGGCTCTTATGAAATGCATCGGTTGTTCACATCAAAACTCGAAAAGAATAATGGTAGTAATGTCTCTTCTGCCCAAGTTAAACAATTATTGAAACAATTGATTGAAGGTGAAGACAGAAAAAAACCCCTTTCTGATCAAAAACTAGCCGAGTACATTGATAATGAAAACGGCATAACCATTTCCCGTCGAACAGTTGCAAAATACCGAGAAGAACTTAACATACTTTCGTCATCTAAACGGAAGATAATTGTATAAGATTAAAGAAAAATTCGAAAAGCATACAATTTCAATCCTAATTCGAAATGTTTGGTATTGAATAACATTAACATATTGAAAAGGCCGCCCTATAACAGGACGGCCTTTTTATCATTGCAGATTTACCCAAACACTTTTTACTTCCGTATAATTATCTAAAGCATAGTTACCCATTTCACGGCCGATTCCAGACTGCTTATACCCACCGAATGCTGCTGCAGGATTTTCCTGGTTGGTATCATTGATCCAGACCGTTCCTGCCTTCAGACGACGCGCCACCCGGTGACCTGTTCGGATATTTTCCGTCCAGACTGCAGCGGCCAATCCATAGTCACTGTCGTTTGCCCGGCGGATTGCTTCCTCCGTTGTATCAAACGGAAAAACCGCCACAACAGGGCCGAAGATTTCTTCTCTGGCAATACGCATATCATCTTCCACATCGGCAAAAACGGTTGGCTGTACGAAATATCCTTTATCAAATACTTTGTCACCACCAGCTGCGAGCCTGGCACCTTCTTCTTTGCCAATTTGGATATAGTTCAGCACGCGGTCAAATTGCTCTTTGGAAACGAGTGGTCCCATTTCGGTGTCCGTATCCATCCCGTTACCTAACTTCGTAGCTTTGGCACGCTTAGCTAACTCCTCTACCACACGTTCATAGTGCTTGCGGTGAACATAGACCCGTGAAGTCGCGCTGCAGTTTTGTCCGTGATTATCCATAATTCCCGAAAAAGCTGCATCAATTGCCTTTTCGACATCTGCATCCTCCAAAATAAGATTCGGTGATTTACCTCCAAGTTCAAGGGTTACATCCTTAACCTGGTCTGCAGCTTTTCGCATAATCGATTTGCCTACATCCGTTGAACCAGTAAACGCGAGCTTATCAATATCTTTATGATTTACAATGGCCTCACCAGTTGTTTCGCCATACCCTGGAACAATATTAACAACACCATCTGGGAAACCAGCTTCTTTTAACAGGCCCGCTGCATACAGCAACGAGAGCGGTGTCTGCTCTGCAGGCTTCAAGACAGACGTACAGCCTGTTGCTAGTGCAGCACCTAGTTTCCATGAAGCCATGGATAATGGAAAATTCCACGGAATAATCTGTCCCACCACACCAACCGGCTCATGCTCGGTATAGTTTAAATAATCAGGAGAAATTGGTGTTGTTTGTCCAAGGACTTTTGTAGCCCATCCTGCATAATACCGGAAATGTTCCACAGTACCATCAATATCATCTTCTAAGGCAATGGTGTACGGCTTGCCATTATCCAGTGATTCTAACTGCGCAAGCTCCTCTCTATTCTGTTCGAGCAAATCTGCAAACTTGTAAATTAGATGAGATCGTTCCGCTGTAGTCATAGTTGCCCATTCACTATTTTCAAATGCTTCTCTTGCAGCATTGACGGCTTTATCAACATCATCTTCCCGTGCTTCACTGACTTCAGCCAAAACTTCTTCCGTAGCTGGATTATACACTTTGAATTTTTCACCGCCCTCTGCGGGTGTATATGCTCCATTAATAAAGAGCTCCTTTTCCCCTTCCAAAAAAGCTTTTACTTTTGGCTTTAATTCTACTTGTGATGTAATCATGCGAACATCCTCCTTCAAAATTATGAATGTATAGTGAAACGCCAACTTTCACGGGGATTCAACCTCTCCGCTAGCCATTGACCCTCAAATGCTAAGCAGAGGGACTGTTCCGTTAAAGCTGGCTCATGATGTTGGTAAACCATCAATCGCTGCTGAATCAAGTGCAGCTAACAATTCTTTTAGCGTTTTATCCTCATCCTCTGTTAATCCCAGCCTTGGTTTTCTGGAAGGTCCACCAGCCAATCCTTGCAGATCCATCGCCCGTTTAACGATTTGTACATATTTTCCGGATCCTTCGATAAAGTTGCAAAGTGGAAGTACTTTATCATACAGTTCCCACGCCAGTTCCATTTTGTTTTCCTGTACACTAGTAAACAAGTCTGTTACTAATCGTGGTGCTATATTTCCAGCAACGGAGATCCAGCCCGTGGCTCCCACTAAAAGTGATTCAAGAGCCAAGTCGTCGGATCCACAAAATGTCTCTATAAAACCTTTCCCTTGTCTTGAAATATCACGTGCTTTGCCTATATCCCCACTGGACTCCTTAATATGGGTGATATTGCTGACATCACGGGCAACGTTTAAAATTGTCTCCGTCCCGATATCCACACCAGATGTAAATGGGTTATTGTAAATCATGACCGGAAAACGTACCGATTCTGCTACTGCCTTGAAATGTTCGTAAATTTCCTCATCCTTTGGGTGTGCATAATAGGAGTTGATCAGCAATGCTGCATCTGCCCCTGCTTCCTCGGCATGCTTTGTGTACATGATAGCATCTTTTGTTGTTTCCGCAGCGGTACCGATAATCAATGGAATCCGCCCATTGACTTGTTCCACCGCCAACTCAGCAGTTTTTAATTTTTCTTCTTTCGTCAAACTGACAAACTCACCGGTGCTTCCATTAACTGCAATTCCTGCAACGCCCTGCGAAATAAAGTATTCAATATTCTCCTTTAATCCTTCATAATTAACCTCTTCATCTTCATGCATCGGTGTAACGAGTACTGGAAAAGCTCCCTTTAATTCTTTCATTTTCACTACTCCTCCTTCATTAATTTACATTACTTGTTTATGAGTTAACTATCTTGGTTGTACGCTGGTTATAATCCGCATCGTCTGATTTCGTATACCATATAAACTTATTCGTAAAACCGTATAGGACGGATAGAATAATAACCAAAAAATTAAACCATAGAAAAGGTAAATAAGACATTGTTGACACACCTAAAGTAGTAGCCATGAATACACCACCATCAGACCACGGTACCATTGGGGTTGTGACGGTTCCTCCTGCTTCGGTGTTTCTGGAAAGTATTCGACGGTCAATTTGTAAACGATCATAATTTTCTTCCGTAATTTTACTAGCTGTAATAATTGAAACGTAGGCTGCACCACCAAAAAAGTTTCCAAAAAAACCAGAAAGTATTGTTGTTAAAGTTGTTTTCCCCGCATTGTCTGCCCATGCAAGCATTTTCAAGCAAATCACACGCAATATTCCTGTTTTCTCCATCACCCCCCCAACACCTAGGGCAAACAAGATTAAAGCAATAACGTCGAGCATAAAGGCAATACCACCACGATTTAATAGATTGTCAATGAACTCCACCCCTGAGTTAATCTCACTACCTTCATACAGAATGTTAATAGACTCCAGAATCCCTACTCCCTGAAACATAAAGGCCCAAATAGATCCTAATAATGCTCCGAATAAAATAACGGGTATGGAAGGCATTTTTAGTGTCAGCAGTATTATGACGATAGCAGCAGGTATCAGCATATGCCAGCCAATGTTAAAGTATTCTTTTAGTGAAGCCATGGTTGCTTCAGCTTGCGACAAATCACCACTGTTACTGATAAAGAAATACCCAGTTATCACAAATAATATTCCTGCTATCAGGAATGCCGGGCCACTGACATACAACATCGATTTAATATGATCAATTAAATTAACCTTGGATAGTGACGCCGACATTACCGTTGTATCTGATAAAGGGGAAAGTTTATCCCCAACATAACAACCGGAAATCACGGCACCAGCTACTAGGGGTACCGGCAAACCAAAACTAGCCCCAATTCCCATCATTGCTATCCCAGCTGTTCCCGCGGATCCAAAGGATGTCCCTGTAGCAATCGAAGTAATGGCACAAATAATGAATGCAGCTAGAAGGAAAATACTGGGATGAATAATAGTTAAACCATAATAGATAATACTAGGAACAATACCACCTGCAATCCATGTACCAATTAATGCTCCTACAGAAATAAGAACCAGTACGGCTTCTGACCCATCATAGATTCCTTTTAATAACCCATCCTGCATTTCTTTATAAGAATAGCCAATCCTCCAACCTACCAGCATAATCATAAACCAAGTCGTTAATAGAGCCAGCTGAATTGGTATACCAAATTCCACTACAAACAAAAACATAATCAAAATAAATGAAATTAACACAAACAAGACCTCTGGCAATGTAGGCAATCGCTTATCGGTACTCATCATTCCACCCCTTTGTATTCTAAAAAGGATCTTCCTTTACTTCCAGACTCGTGTGGTGAACGATGCATTTCTGTTACTTAAGCAGAAAGCCATACTCTAATGGGTCCTCTTGATCGTATAGAAACTGGTGTTCACCGGTAACAAATGCTTGTGTTTCAATAGAAAAGCGGTGTGCTGATTCCCCATCTTGGATGGCACTCAACTGACTTCCAAAAATGCTATGATTTACAATTTGTAATATCTGTTCACCTTTTTCTAATAGTGCAGTATAAATGGCAAACGTACTGTCAACTCCAGGCGACCGCAAAATAGCCCCATCCATTTCAAATGTGACAGACCGTACTTCCTCTGGGGAAATAGATTCCATTAGGATCATGCCATCAATGTTTTCTCCCTCCATTCCAGCAATATTTTGCTTTCCCCATTCCATAATGGAAGATAAATATTTCATTTCAATAGCTGGTATGGATTCAGGAAGTGAATGTAATGCATAACGCCTTAACCCATCAACTTCCGCTAATTGAAAAGCCCCATTTGACTTAATTAGGGAACAGTCGCCACTTTTAATCTCAGCTTTATCAACTATTTGTTTGTCTACATGTGCATTGACAGTATAAATACCATCAACTGTTTCTACCTCGTATGCACCATTTTTTTTCCTGGCTACATTTCCTGTTTCCAGCAATGCTGTCAGCGTTGCCATTAACCCGCTATAGCTGAACCGATTTTCGTTTTTATGATCCACAAACAACACAGCATAATCCGCCTTCATAGATGGAGTAACAATACACCCGTTAATGCCCCGGTGACCGCGGGGTTCATTTAATAAGAGTGCTTTTTCATGTGCGTAATGCTGTTCAACTTTCATTTGGTTTGTAGTTATATCATGTGTGTGAAACTGTATTGGTGAGTGAATGATTATCCGAAACGCCTCTCCTGCTACATGTGCATCGATGGTCGTAAACATTTGACTAAAGTTCATCTAGACGCCCCCTTTCTAATGTTCTTCCATTGGCGGGATTAATAGAAAACCTTCCCTTAGGGAATCGCTTACATTATAGAAAAAACGATGCATTCCCATAACCCATGCGGAGCCAGTTACTTCCGGAAGAACTGCTTGATAGTCTTCAACATTTGACACCTCGAGAATTCGTGCCTTAAATAAAGTACCCACAATACTTTCATAAACGAACAGGTCATTTACATCAAGTTCTGACTGTGTATGCAATACAGCGAGTTTGGCCGAGGTTCCTGTTCCACATGGTGATCGATCAATTCCGCCCGGTGGTACAACAACGGTATTTTTCAAATTTGCTTCTGGATGAACGGGATCCGTGAAAAATTCAATATGGGTTAGTCCCTTTATAAATGGAAATTCTGGATGAACAATTTGCTCAGACTGATTGATTGCATTTCTGATCGTAATAGCCTGATCAATGATAGCCGAGGCATTTTCAGTTGTTAGTTCCAACCCCATTTTTCGTGCATCGATAATTCCATAAAAGTTTCCACCGTAAGCAATATCACATTCCACACGGCCAACCCCTTCTACATCTATTTCAATGGATTTTAATAGAAACGAAGGCACATTGGCAAACGTCACTTCTTTCGCTTTTCCATTTTGTACTTTAATCTTTGTTTTGACCAGTCCAGCTGGTGTATCCACATTTAGGTTGGTATATGGCTCATTTACTTCTACCATCCCTGTTTCTATTAAAGCGGTACAAAATCCAATGGTGTCATGCCCGCACATCGGTAAATAACCACCCGTTTCCACATATATAACACCTACATCAGCATCTGGGTGACAAGGAGGAACCATCAAAGCCCCGGACATTACATCATGCCCTCTCGGCTCGTTCATCAAAAACTTTCTTATCCAATCATAATGTTCTTTCATGTAAAGCATTTTCTCCGACATTGTTTCCCCCTCTAATTCCGGTAAGCCGCTTAAAACGGTCCGAGTTGGATTTCCGCCAGTATGTGTATCGATAGTGTTAAATAACCGCTGATAGTCCATCTAATTTGTCACCCTCTCTTTAAAACGGTCATACCGCAACGGCTCTAATGGTATTGATGTCTCTTTTCCAGAAACCATTTCTTGGATTACTTTCCCTGTAATTGCTGCCAAGCTAATCCCATCCCCTTCATGACCTGCAGCAATATAAAAACCAGGGACTTCATCGACGTGTGAAACAATTGGCAGATGGTCCTCTGTCCATGGTCGTAATCCGGCATATGTTCGAATCATCATCATATCCGCCATTTTGGGATAAAATCGTACAGCTCGTTTAGCGATATATTTCGTTACTTCGTGATTTACCTTTAGGTCAAATCCGTTAAATTCTCTACTGCTACCAATCAAGAAATTTTGGCTTTCTGTTGGCTCAAATACGAGAGCTACCCCATATTTATCAGTTATGGGATCAACCACCCGTTCACCGCCAAATTTTGAGATAAGATAGCCGAACTCCATCACTTTTCTAAGCCCGACAGGTTGTTCCCTTGAAGCGACAATGAGTTGCCCTTTCCTGGGTTCGATTGGAATATCGACACCAAGCATGTCACCAATATACGGCGCCCAAACACCACAAGCATTGACCACTTGATTCGCTGAAAATGTTTCTTGATTCGTTTCAATGACAAATTGACCAGAACTGTTTTTCGTTACATTTTTCACTTCAGTATGGGTATGTATCTTAGCCCCATTCTTTTGAGCACTTTGAAACATGGAATACGTCAGCATATATGGATTAACCGTGGAATCCGTTTTGCATTCCAGTCCTCCATACAGATCATCAGCAAAATACCTGGATTCATTCCGCAAATCTTCCCGGTCAAGCATTTTAAATTCCAGTCCCGCCTCCTGCTGCTGATTAACCCATTTTTGAGCCGCTTCAAGTTCCTGGTCATTCTCGCAAACCAGAATACTTCCCGGATTACGATATTCAAATGAAATCTCTAAATCGTTATTCAATTCATGCACAAGCTGCTGACTTTTCAAGGACATCTGACTGTCAAATCCGGGATCTTTATCGATGGCTAGGATATTTCCGTCACACCTTGAAGAAGTGCCACTCGCCAACTCCTTTTTTTCGAGAACTGTTATATCCAAACCCGCTTTCGAGCAATAGTACGCAATTGCTGCACCCATAATGCCGCCACCAATGACAACAATATCTTGATGATGAAAGTTCCCCATAAAATCTTCCTCTCCATTTACCTTCACATATCTTAATGCAATTTCCATGCCAAAATAAATAATTCCGTCATTGCTTGGATTGCTATTGATTTTATAACGAAAACGTGTAAAAATAATTGGAAAGTGTTTAAATATTTATACAAAAGAAAGGAGTTTGGAGCAATGCGAATGCTTCAATCCATTCAATCCTTTGTAAATAATTATTTTGTTGTGGTTGACCACGAAGAAACTGCTACACATGAATTACAGAGACAAGTTGAAGCATCTTATTCGAAAAAAGTACTCCTACAAAAAGAAAATAACTTTTATGACGTCCGACTTTCAGATAATAATCCTGCCTACCTACTTTGCGCTACGATTTCATTTGATGATGACATCGATAAGGTATACGTCCGGTTGACCGAAAGCGAGTGCCTAGTCGTTTTGGACAAGCACCGCGAAATAATCGGCTATATAAGTGCTGCCGAATTGTGTCAACATCTATACAATAACTATCTGCAGTTAAATGCTTTTATTGATACGATACTTGATACAACAGATGAATCATGCACCGTTGTCGACCGGGACAAAAATGTTGTTACTTGGACAAAAGGTGCGGAACAGCTATTTTCAGTAAAACAGAAAAACATAATCGGAAGGCCAATCACCGAGTTTTTCAACCGGGACCGATTGGAAATCCTTAGCGCACTTGAAAAAGGAACTTCTGTGCGCCATCAACAACATAAAGCGAAAGAAAACCAAGTTGTGCTCATAAACTCGAATCCAGTCTACTTTAAGAAAGAAATTATTGGCGCCGTTGTCTCGGAAACGGATATAACCAGTCAAATAAGACTTAATAAAGAACTGTATAATGCTAGTGAAAAACTGTTTAATCTGGAAAAAGAAGTAACAAAGCTAACAGCAAGCGAAGATCCTTTTCAAAACATACGGGGTAACAGTCCAGTACTTAACAAGACAATTGACAAGATTAAAAAAGCAGCCTCTACAGATGCTAGTATTCTAATCCATGGTGAAAGCGGTGTTGGCAAAGAACTTTTTGCAAAGGCAGCTCACAACGTCCGTGAAGACAAGGAAGCACCATTCGTTGCTATTAATTGCGGCGCCATCCCCTCCCCTTTATTTGAAAGTGAGATATTTGGCTATGAAAAAGGGGCCTTTTCCGGAGCAGATCAGAAAGGTAAAAAAGGCAAAGCACAGCTTGCCAAAGGTGGAACATTATTTTTAGATGAAATTGGTGAAATGCCACTGGAAATGCAAGTGAAAATGCTGCGCCTACTGCAGGAGAAAAAATTTTATCCTGTTGGTGGAACAAAAGAAATTGAAGTTGATTTCCGTGTCATTGCAGCCACCAATAAAGATTTACAGGAACTCGTGAAGGAAAATAAGTTCAGGGCCGATCTATACTATCGCTTGAATGTCGTCAGCATGGAAATACCTCCACTACGTAAGCGACCAGCAGATATCATTGAACTAACCCATTATTTTCTACATGAAATATCCATTAAATATAACAGGCCGGTTGATGGTATCTCTCAGGATATCATGCAAGCATTACTCCGGCATTACTGGCCTGGGAATACGAGGGAACTAAAAAATGTCATTGAACGATTGGTAGTATTCTCAGAGGATGGAGAAATAAAACTGGATGAACTTCCATTTGAATTCGATACAACCAGGACTTCTTCCAACACTAGTCAATTCGAAATCAATCACAACGACAACCGCTCGCTGAGTGATAGACTTCAAGATGTTGAGAAAAACATCCTTTTAAATGAATTGGAAAAAGCGAATGGAAACAAACTTCAATGTGCGAAAAACCTGAATATCACCCGTGCTACACTGTACAACAGATTCAAAAAACTCGGGATAACTTAGGTGAAATTCCTATCAGTGTTAGCCCTTACTGCTCGTTTATTCAGAATACAAAATTATTGGCATCATTCTTGCATGTAATCTCATATAACTATTTATTATTTTCAGAGGTGATCCAATTGACCAATCATGAATTAATGGTATGCCGCTGTGAAGAGGTTACCTTTAAAGATCTCAGTGAAACCGCGGAAAAATATAATTGCTCAGCGAGAGAATTAAAGCTTCGCACACGTGCCGGCATGGGTTATTGTGGCGGCAGAACTTGCCGAACACTTGTTGATAAAGTGACATCTGATTTAGGAAAGGATTCCCGAAACCAGATCACATTAAAATATCAACCCCCTGTTCGCCCGGTCAACTTCGGTGACTTAAAGGGAGGCGAGCACAATGAGTGAGCGAATCATCAACCATCCTGTCCTTGGTCCGTTGGAGGAGCAAAAAGAAGTATCGTTCACATTTAATGGTCAAACATTACAAGGCAGAGAGAACGAGTCGATTGCAGCTGCACTATTAGCCAATGGTATACGCACATTGCGCCTTCATGAAGATAGCGGCTCCCCAAGAGGCATCTATTGCAACATAGGTCACTGCTTTGAGTGTCGTATAACTGTCAATGGGAAACAAGGTGTCCGTGCGTGTCTTACTCCATTACAGGAAGGAATGACCGTTCAAGGCGGTGGCCCGCTTCCTTCACCGGTAAGGGATTGGAGGGAATCACATGAATGATGTAATTGTTATCGGAGCAGGTCCAGCTGGATTATCTGCTGCAATTACCTGCGCGCGCCAAGGGTTACAGGTACTCTTAATCGATGAATATATGAAACCCGGCGGACGCTTGCTCGGACAGCTCTATGAGGAACCGGACGGAACCTGGTGGAATGGTATAAAAGAGTCTGCCCGATTACATCAGCAAGCAATCGATCTTGGAGTGCACGTGCAATTAAATACACCTGTTCATAACTTAGAACGAGACGAAGACCAATGGACTATTTATACGGAACAAAGAATATATTCTACTAATCATTTGCTGCTGGCAACCGGAGCAGCAGAATCCCCAGTGCCTGTTCCCGGCTGGACACTTCCTGGTGTCATGTCCGTCGGCGCAGCGCAAGTGATGACAAATGTCCATCGAGTGAAGCCAGGAAATAGAGGAGTTATCGTTGGAATTAACGCCCTTTCTGCCGTTATAGCATCAGAATTGAAGCTGGCAAAGATTGATGTAGCAGCACTAACCTTGCCGAAGTTGAACCAGCTTACAACTGATGCCGCTCAGCCAAAGAAAGTGATGAACAACCTGCTTCATGTTGCGCATATGGCACCATCTGCTCTACTACGGACAGGAAGCAAACTGATGAAAAGCGACTTAATGAAACAATTAGGTATTAACTTCTACCCTAAAAGCGGATTTAAAATGTGGGGGATTCCGATTC
Source organism: Lentibacillus juripiscarius (assembly GCF_042685205.1). Classification (NCBI taxonomy): domain Bacteria; kingdom Bacillati; phylum Bacillota; class Bacilli; order Caryophanales; family Bacillaceae; genus Lentibacillus; species Lentibacillus juripiscarius. Next base: position 81,332 of record NZ_JBHUNA010000020.1, on the reverse strand, counting down.
AGCTTCGAAAATCAGTTGTGGAAATTTACGGTGATAAACAAGTAGAAGGTGTGAAGCTGGCAGCCGTTCGACCTGACGGAGAAATTATCCCCGGTACAGAGGAGTCCATCTCCTGTGATTTTGTTTGTATTGCTGGTGGCTTATACCCATTGACGGAACTTGCAGCTGTTGCGGGCTGCCCATTTTATCTCATTGATGAACTCGGCGGCTATGTCCCGCTTCACAATAACCAAATGGAGACAGCTTTAGATGGTCTATACGTTGCCGGTAACATCACCGGGATTGAAAGTGCAAAAATCGCTATTGATCAGGGGACTGTGGCAGGATTGACCATTGCAGCCAACCACGGTGTCAACGGACTTGAGGAAGCCACCGAGCAGGCCATTCATTCGGTTGAACAAACAAGGGATGGGGTCCCATTTCAATTTGACCCTGATGTAAGACGAGGTAAACAGATTATGAAGGAAAAATGGGAGGAATACCAAGTAAACAAAACTAAAACACCGGTTGATTAAAAAAGAAAGTACGTGTTTGGGTGATGCAGCAGCATTCAACAGACGTGAAGCCCTAGAAAACTAGCCAAATCAAAAGGCCCATTTAGGCTTATCTAATGGGCCTTATTGTGTTTATAGGAACAGCTAATACAATTGGTGTCAGTATAATTCTATAAACTTGTTAAACATTGCACCTAAACTTTCAAGTTTCATTGTTAAAAAACCGAAGCCAATAACAGATCACAGATAGTTTTTCACAACACCTGTTCAGTGGACTATAGAATTCATATATACTTTCCCGGTATCAGTTATATGTTAAATCCTTAAGCTCTCTTGGGTATTCTGTTATAAGTTTGTTTCCGCTTTTCGTTAAGATTAAAGTATCTGAATGGCGGAAACCACCAATTCCTGGTATAAATATTCCTGGCTCTATAGTAAATACCATCCCTTCTTGAAGTACCAAATCGTTATCAAATCTTAAATATGGTTTTTCATGTGCGGATATGCCAATTCCGTGACCAACTCGATGATTAGCATACTCTACAAAACCTTCCTTTTTTAAAACGTCTCTTGATACCTCATCCACTTCAGCAGCCGTAACACCTGGCTTGATAAATTCCATTGCTTTCTGTTGAGCAATTTTGGCCGCTTCAAAGCCTCTTTTTTGATCATCGGTTAATTCACCTAAGATAATAGTACGTTCAAGCTCTGCCCGGTAGCCATTTAACGAAACTTGCCTACTATGAATAATAATATCACCTGATTGAAGTTTCCTTGTATTTGAAAAAACATGTGGCATGACGGTCCTTTTTATTCCAGAAGGCGACATAACAAATAAATCAAGTGTTGAATCAGGGTGATTCTTAGCTGTTTCCTCAAACAACGCCTTTGTTCCTACTGCATCCATTTCAATTTCAGTAATTCCTTCTTTACAAGCATTTAATGATGTACTAACTGCAAGATTAGATATTCTTCCTGCCTCCTCCATTAGTTTAAGCTCCTCGTTATCCTTCACATAACGCATCTCTACAATTTTTTCACCTAAGTCTACAACCTCGAAACCTAAACTTTTAATAAAGTCAACTTGCTGGGCGGGAGTAGAATCCATATCCACTCCAATTTTAGATCCTGCTGCATATTTAGATAGTAATAGTTTGAGATGTTGAAACGGACTAGTTCCTTCATGTGCCATTTCGGGATGCTCATAGTACACCAAAACATTATCTATGTTAGCTTCATTCCTTGCATGAATTTCCTCTAGAGCTGGAACAATTAGGTTAGTTGAATCGTTATCTACTAAATAGATAATTGGACGTGAATACATAATTGCTTTAAAACCACTTAAATAGTATTGATGATCAGGATTTGCAACAACAGTAGCAACTATGTTCCTTTCATCCATAAAAGATCTTATTTCTGCCAAACGATGGTTCACCTTCATTTAAATCACTCCCAATTAGTTTATATTTATTTATAGAGAGCTCCACATGGTTGTCTGTGAATATCGCTCCCGTTTTTGAAAAGCCTGTAGATTAATATTCATCTAATGTTTTTGGATAAGGCAAGGAATACTATTTAACTATTGATTTGTTATTATTTTGTTGTGATATTTTGTTTTTATTACTTGTTGCTAATGACACCACGATAAGTGTAAAAACCGATAGTGGCAAAGATACAATCACACTATTCCAATCTAAGGGCTTACTAAGCGCCTGTTCCCAAATAATGGTTGCACTGCCTCCAACTATAATTGAGGATAATGCCCCCGTAGCGGTTGCTCTCTCCCAAAAGAATGCTGCTAACACCACCGGTGTAAGCGCTGCTCCATACATGGTATAAGCATACATTTGTAAATCTAAGACACTTGGGAAAAATGTTCCCAAAAAATAGCCAAAAGCACCAAGACCAACAACTGCTATACGGCTTAGACGTAAATAGTTCTCTTGAGATAATTCACCTTTAAAACGAGCATAGATATCATATACAATATTTCCTGCACTTGATAACAAAAAAGAGTTAGATGTCGTAATAATTAATGCAACGGCTGCAGCTAAAATCAGGGATCCAATTGGCACCGGCACCCCATCTGCTGCAACTTGGAGAATTGCCATATCAGTATTTTCAAGGGATGGGTATAAAATAACAGCTGATGCTGCAATGATAATTACTGACATTAAAATGAGGGCATTTCCAAAGAAAAAACCAATAGTTGATTTACTTGCGGTACTCACACTTTTTGCGGATGAGAAACGATTGTACATATTCTGGTCACCCATAAGTAGTAATAATGTTGGTAAAAAAAAGCCGATTAGTTGTATTACCGTTAAGCCACCGGACCAAGTTAATTGATGTTTAGGTAACTCATTTGCTAATCCTGAAAACCCTTCAACACTGGGTAAAATAAAAGGGAGGGCTAATAATAAACCAAAAACAATTAATATAGAGCTAATTAAATCCGTATAGGCAACTGAGAACATACCCCCTGTTACAGCTAAAAAGATTACAAAAATCGCTATTAGCAACGTTCCCGAACCTTCAGAAAGATTTGTTATAATGCTTAAAATATTTCCTCCACCAATGAATTGGTACGATGCAATTCCTGCATAAGCAAGCAACATGAAGATTGAAGCAACTAAGCGAGTAGTACTCCCAAATTTAGTCTCTAAAATTTCTGGTAATGTGTTTTTTTCTAATCCTCTTACTTTACCAGCTATAAAGTACAAAATAATAATCCCAATTGGCGCACCTGCAAAATAAATTATACCTGCTAATGGACCATACTGATAGACAAAGCTAGCACCACCTAGAATTGTTCCAGATCCGACCCAAGTCGCTAGCAAGGTTCCAGCTAATACAACTCCTGGTAAACGACGTCCTGCCACTAAAAAATCTTCATTCGTTTTAACTTCTCTTTTGGCAAAATAAATACTTAGAAGTAACATAACGAGAACGTACGCCACAATTACGATTACATGCATTAAAATTCACCAATCCTTTCATTTCTATTTTTGCTAGACCTTACATCTAAAATCATTCTGATACAAAAATATTAACTATAAAAAACGTTGTTAGTATCTACTCCCAGCCATGTGTGACCGTTCAGTGAAATTGAACATTTTTAGCATTTAATTTTAAAGTCTAGTAAAGGATAGTTCATTATGCTGATTTATTCTAATTCTGATGAACAATTTCTCCACTCTTGTAAACTTGTTCTATTTTACTAAGATTCTTTAAATTATTTAATGGGTTTTGCTTTACTAGAGCAAAATCCGCAACATATCCTTCTTTTATTTGCCCTATTGTATGCCCTAAGATTTTCCCCGCATTAGACGTTGCTGTCTTTAGAATTTCTTTATTATCGGGATAAAGTTCATACATCTGTAGAAGTTCTTCGACAACAGCTGGATGTTTAACCTGAGGGGCTCCCGCATCGGTTCCACATCCAACTAAAATATTTTTATTAAAAAACTTTTTAAATGCTTCGCCATGTATTTTAACTATTTCCCTCGCTTTTGCTTGAGCATAATCTGGAATACCACTCACATAAGCATTTTGCTTATAAGTATATAATGTTGGTATCCAAGCAATGTTTTTATCTTTCATTTTTTGAATAAGTTCGTTATCCAAAAAATGTCCATGCTCTATCGTATCAACCCCTGCCTCAATTGAATTTAAAATACCTTCTCGTCCTATAGCGTGAGATGCAACTTTAAGTCCAAATTGGTGTGCAGTATCACATATAACTTTTAATTCTTCATAATTAAGTTCCGAATTTTGAACTGATTCACCTTCAGTTCTTCCATAAACACCTCCTGTTGCACTAACTTTTATAACTTTAGCCCCTTTATAAATTTGTTGACGGGTTGCCTTTAAAGCCTCCTGAGGGCCATCTAAAAAGCTTGCCCAAAAAGGATCATGTCCTCCCGTCATAGTTAAAGTTTTACCACAAGCAATTAAATTAGGTCCTTTACAAATTCCCCGTTTGATTCCCTCCGCAATATGCAGTGAAATATCTCCTACTGAACCAACGTCTCGAACCGTTGTAACCCCTTTATGGAGATATTTTTGACAATTATATGCTGCACGTATGACCATTTGTTCATAGGACTCTTTTTCTTGAGTTTCAACAGGATTAAGTGAACCATCCCACATCAAATGAACATGAAGGTCGATCAAACCAGGAACCATATATTGACCAGAGGCACTAGTTGTTGGTAAATCTTCCGGAAGTTCATGTTCAGGTGCTACCTTTTGAACAATCCCATTTTTAATCCAAACTGCGTAATCGGATTTTTTCATTAACTCTTCGCCATAAAGTACATTCACATCGGTTATAATTCGATCCACTAAAGAACCCACCTTTTAATTGTTTCTCGTATTCATAACTTTCAAATATCTAATGCAAGAAGAATGCCAATCTCTTAGATCAGGAAGGCAAAATACCTTATTTCCTATCTAGTTAGCAAATAGGAAACCAATAGTTCAAATATACCTAATGCATTGAAACTGTTTTAAATTACCGTTTAAAATCCTCTTTTAACTTTCAGTAACACTTTAAACATCAAGCCAAATGTGTAAAATTTTAGACACTACTGCTTTTATAGATAGGACTAAGTGTTATAACAAAAATCCCTCGGGCATAGCGTCTCTAGCATCGATTACAAACTGATGAAAACCAGTAACTTGTGCTGTACCCGCAACTTTGGGAACAACTGCATCGTAGTTTTGTACTTTTGTTTCCTTGAGCACCTCACTTTGAAAAACACCCCCCGTAATACTTTCGTGTAAAAACGGTTGACCTTTACTCAACTCACCTCTTGCATACAACGTTGCAACTCTGGCACTTGTCCCTGTACCACATGGTGAGCGGTCAATTTGGTGATCAGCAAAGATTGTCACATTTTTCAGGTAAACGCTTTCATTAGAGGGTTTGTCTGAAAAAATAACCCCATAAATATCCGTCAAATCTTCTTGGAGTGGATGCTGTACAGCAAGGTTTGTTTCAATATAATGTTTTATTTCCATTCCCAGAGATTGCATTTTTGGTAGATCATCACTGTTCAACTGTAAATTTACTTTGACACTGTCAACTATTGCGTAAAATGCTCCGCCAAATGCGATGTCAACATGAACTGTCTGTCCATTTACCTTTACAGAATAATCTGTTTCATAAATGAACGAGGGAACATTTTCGAACGCTACATCCGTTACTTTATGCCCTTCACATATTGCATAGGCAACAACTTCCCCTGCCGGACTGTCAATAATAAATTTACGTTGATTATCCTTCACCTCAAATTGCCCCGTTTCTACAACCATCGTAACGACTGCTATAATGCCGTGCCCACACATCGTACTCCAGCCTTCATTGTGTAAAAATAATACACCAAAATCCGCATTTCCCGTTGCGGGTGGAGTAATGATGCAGCCATACATTCCATGATGCCCGCGGGGTTCATTCATCAACGTTTTTCGAAGCCCATCCAAATGTTCCATACAGTAAGCTCGTCGTTCAGGTTGTGTTTTTCCCTTGATTTCGGGTAGTCCTCCTGTAATAATTCGTAATGGTTCGCCAGCAACATGTAAATCTACTGTAGAAATGAAACAGTTAACATCCAAATTCTTTCCCCCCAAATGTATTTCTGTTAAATTATTTTGCAATTTTTATGCCAAGTTTGAATTTTGTTAATAGTTTTGGTGGTACAATCTTTGCATGTTATACTTGAAGTAAACTATATGGAGGAATTCTTATGGCAATTGATTACCAAAAAAGGTTAACTGCAATTCAACGTGACTTGAAGGAACAGAATATCGATGTAGCGATAATTACGGCACCGGCTAATGTTTTCTATTACACTGGTTTCAATTCTGATCCGCACGAACGTTTTATGGCATTAGTGTTAGATAATCGCAACCAGAGATTATCGTTATTTGTGCCTGCATTAGACGAACAAATTGCTACCGACGAATCATTCGTAAAAAATATCATTCCCATTTCCGATGAAGAAGACCCTTTTACGAAACTTAAAAATGAACTTGGAGCAACCTTTCAGCATTTCGGGTTGGAAATGAAAACAGTCAGTATGTTTCGTCATAACCAATTAAAGAATGTCTTTCCAGATGCTTCTTATTCCGATATACAGCCTTTGATAAACAAACAGCGGCTTAAAAAATCCCGGGAAGAGATTGTCTATCTGCAAGAAGCAGTTACGATTATTGAAAACGTTTTGAATGAGGGGATTAAGAAAGTAAAGGTTGGGATGACGGAAGCGGAGCTGGCTGCTGAATTGGAATATCTTATGAAAAAATTTGGTGCTGTTGGCCCATCTTTTTCTACTATTGTTCTTGCCGGTGAAAAAGCTGCGTTACCACATGGGAGACCAGGAAAACGTGCATTTAAGAAAGGTGACTATTTACTGATCGACTTCGGTGTTATAACAAAATCCGGTTACTGTTCGGATATCACAAGAACGTTTATTATCGGAGAAGCAACCGAAGAACAGAGAAATATCTATGACATCGTTCTTCAATCCAATCGAGCAGGTATCAATGCTGTAAAAGCAGGTATTCCACTTAAAACATTTGATATTGAAGCAAGAAAGGTAATTATAGAAAATGGATATGGTGACTACTTTAATAACCGTGTTGGACACGGGCTCGGCATAGAAGTGCACGAAGAACCGTCCATCCATGAACATAATGATCAAATCGCTGAAAAAGGGTTACTGTTTACAATTGAGCCCGGCATTTACATACCTGATTATGGTGGTGTACGTATTGAAGATGAGGTCTATATTAATGAGGATGGTGCTGCAGAAGTATTGACTACTTTTCCTAGAGACATGCAAATCTTGAAATAAAAAAACTGATCTATCAAAGAAGAAGGTTAAGAGCAGCCTTCTTCTTTTTGTGAGATGCTGTATCAGCAATGTGATTACCAACAATATTTCCAGCCACGTACTTTGTCCATGCTTACTCAGAGGATATGTGCGCTAACAGTAGTTATACATACGTAGAATGTTCAATACATAAAGACACACCCTAAATGTCCAGGGTGCGTCTGTATAACCAAAATCCCACCATAGGATATCCATTCACATATTACCAGCAGTCCAATGTTATTCGTTCTTTAAACACAAGAGTTAATTTGCTTCTAATTTGGTATCAATATCATCGTTATCAACATAGTGAGTAAAATGATCCGGAGCTACCCGCGCTTTCAGTTTCATCGCTATATAATAAACTACTCCCGTAACAATTAATGATTGTACGGCTGGTATTCCGATAACAGTCACATACTGCGTCAAATAACCTACTAAAGTCCCCACTGCCATCGCAATGGTTGCCATCCAGTTCCATCCGTGATTATCTTTCCAAGTCTGTTTTCGGATAAAAAAGAAGTCGACCATCATTACACCTGCAATAGCAGGATATACGATTGCTGTCATATTCAGGAAGTCCATAAAGTAATCTAGGATCCCTGCAAGCGCTACAATAATTGCAAGTAAAGTTCCCCCGAAAGTGAGCAGTGCTCTTCCTTTATTCGAATTAACATTAAGCATATTGGAAAGGGCCAGTCCCATGCTGTAATTGTTCACCAATTGGCTTGTCCATGTTGCAAACCATAAAATTAAAAAGCCCCAAAAAGGAAATCCTAAATTCATCATCACATTAACGATGTCAGCATCCCCTACCCCTACAGACATAACTGCTCCAACCATAAATAATGGAAATCCTACAAGAACAATACCTGTTGGAATCAGTGTATTATCCTTAATTGTTGGCTTTGCATAGCGGGTATAGTCAGCCGCTATCACCCACTGCGAAACGTTTGCACCGATAATAAGACTAATCGCTGCTAGAATTCCAATTGTGGGTTCCGGATCCCAACTGGTTATTGATTCCAACCCATTACTATCTAAAGCAAAATAAATACCGGCAACAACTAATAACAAACCTGCAGGAACCGCAATATAATCCGTCCACTTCATCGAGCTATAACCAATAATTGATGGGATAGCGAATAGCAATCCTGCTATTGTTGTAATCAATGCCCACATTCCCCATTGTGATGTATAATCAACACCTAACATTGCGGAAATTGCGTTTCCAGCAACCGACGTCTGTACAGCCCACCAACCAAGTGAAACAATGAAAATAGTTAAACCAACAATAAATCGTGCTTGTTTTGCTCCAAAGCTGGTACGTGCAATGACCGAAGAGGCTCTGCCTGTTTTCGCTCCTATATAACCCTGTAATGCATTCCCAATCCACTGAATACCAAATAAAGCGATGATTAATATAAAGAAAATCTCGCTAAGGCCATAGCTTCCTGCCAAAGTTGCTCCCACCATCAAAACAGGAATCGTAAATTCTAGTCCGCCAAAAATCATAGCGGGAGTAATCCAATGTTGTCTTTTATCATCTGGTATGGCCTGCAATGCTTCATCTTTTTTAATATTACCTGCATTCTTTTCACTCATTTAATTGTACACTCCTTTTTACATGTATGCTTTTATGTGCATCCTAGGAGTTCGTTCACATACCATGAATTAATATAAACAGAACCGACTCCAACAATAATGGCAATTTTCTGAATTAAAAAAGTGTAAATAGTAGTAGAAAAGTTAAACTTTTCTACTACCTGTTTTCACTTCATTTTTCCTTCACAAGCGCCCAAACAATTTTACATGGCTCTTCACCCGAATTTATAGCCCAATGTTGTTCCCCGGCAGGAATAAAAGTTGCATGTGACTCAGACACCCTAAAGGGAGTCCCTCCGCTTTCGCCTTCTATTTCCCCTTTAATAATAATAGAGTATTCATTTTCTTCATGTTTAGATAAACCTTTCTTTGGCACTCTTTCCCCAGAAAGAATTGTGACAGTGCCAAACCTCACATCAATATCGTTATATTTTTCTTCAAACAATGTTAATAAACCATTATTATCAAAACCGTATTTATTTACCTCCATTTAGAGCCACCTTTACAAATTACTTTCTAATATCCAGTTCTTGATACTCGAACGTTTTTGGATCAACCCTAACACCAAATAAGGTCTTTGCTTCATCCACAGAGTAATATTCATTTTTTACATCACTTACAACTTGTTTTGCTGGTCGTTTCAGCGGATCTCCATATCCACCGCCAGTTGCAGTCATTAATTTTAGAACATCATCTTTTTGCAACTCATAACGTGGATAAACACCGTATGGACCATCTACTTGCCCATTAGCTTTATTAACATAAAATTCGTTAACGGAACCTTCTAATCCGCCTCCTGTTCCCCATAAGCGATATTGGTTACGTCCAAAGGTGATGGTAGCTTCCTGTCCATCTGTGAGAGCCCGATACGATCTGATAACACCCTTGCCACCGATATACTCACCAGCTCCAGTACCATCAATCCTCAAACTATATTCATCAATCATCACACCATATCGTGTTTCTGCAACTTCTACTGGAACATTGTAGGTTTCACCATCTAAAATACAAAACTGCCCACTTGCTCCGTCTTGGCCATTAGCTCCTCCCCATCCGCCAACAGAAGGTTCTACAATCAAGAAAGGTTCTTTAGTATCTTGGTGTGAACCAGTTAGTGTAACAGAACACACTGATAGCAAATGAGCTGCTGCAAGCCTATGTGGTATATGTGGAGCCAATGCTTTCCATATTAAATCCGTGCATCCAAGCATTGTTTCAAAATAGTTCGACGTAGGAGCAGGTCTTTCCGCTGACATAATTGATTTTTCATCAGTAATAATTTTTAACGGTCTAAATACGCCATCATTTACATTTTGATCAGGGTTTGTAATTGCCAAGAAAATGGTTCTAACAGCAGATGCGAGTCCTGTATACGAACAATTGACAGGGCCGGGAACTTGTGCACTGCTGCCTCTAAAATCGCAAACAAATTCGTTATCTGTTACTGTCACTTCAACTTGGATAGGGAATGGGCCATTGCCAATACCATCCGTTTCTACAAAACCTTCCGCTGTATACGTGCCTTTAGGCAGCTTTGCAAGCTCCTGCCTTGATATTGTTTCACCATGGTCTAATTGGCTATCAATTGCTGATAGTACTGTATCTTTACCATGCTTCTCGCAAATTTCCTTAACCCTTCTTTCACCTGTTTTAAGCGCTGCCACCTGTGCCCACATATCACCGAGGGATAACTCAGGAAAACGAACATTCGATCGTATGATCTCAACGAGCCCTTCATTTAATTGGCCCCCATCGTACAATTTAACAGATGGAAATTGTAATCCCTCCTGAAAAATATCCCTCGAATCATTTGTAAATGAACCGGGGTCTTTCCCACCAACTTCTGTCCAGTGTGCTTTATTCGCGGAAAAAGCGATAAGCTCATTCTCATAGAATATAGGCATAACTAATCCAACATCTGATAAGTGGGAACCTCCCCCACCATAAGGGTCATTAATGATAATGATATCCCCTGGTTTTAACTCACCTTTATCATCGTATTTTTTCAAAGTTTGCTTAACCATGTAAGAAAGCATTCCAATAAATCCAGTAACTCCGTTACCTTGAGTTAACAATTGACCTTTTGAATCCGTTAAACCACTTGCATAGTCCAATACTTCATAAATAATTGGACTCATTGAAGTTTTTGCCAAGGCTATAAACATTTCATCTCCAGTAGCAAGTAAAGAATCTTTTACAATCTCCAGTGTAAATGGGTCAACTTTTGTCTCATTCGCAATCATTTATCTCGCCCCCGTTTCGATTATTAAATTTCCATAACCATCCACTTTCAAAGTTTGGCCTTGATAAAGTACAGTAACTGCTGCTTTTTCTTCAACAATTGCAGGTCCCTGAATCGTTTCGTTCGCCGGCAGCAATTCTCGGTTATAGACATCTGTATGGACCCACCCTTTTGGATTCTCAAAGTAAACTTCTCTAGTTTCTATTTTGGCGTCTTCCAAGCTTGTACTTGTTTCCCTTTTCTTAAATTCAGGCTTTTCAACTTTGCCAAAGGCTGTAACATGCAAATTAACAATTTCTGTTTCCGTATCATCAAGTCTAAATGTATAGTTTTGCTCATGTAACTGATGGAAAGTCTCGACTATTTCTTGCAAATGTTCGCCCGACCAATCACCATCTGGTACAGGTACTTTCACTGTATGTTCTTGACCAAGGTAACGCATATCTGCATAGCGATTGAACACAACCTCTTCTTTAGCAATACCTTCATTATTAAATTGCTCATATGCTTCATTGTCAATCTGTTCCCACTGCTCAAAAATTTCATTTTGTTCAAGACTATTCAATCGCTTAATAAATGTTTTTATATAATCATGACGAAGATCACTCATCAACATTCCCCATGCAGAAAATACTGGTGATGCAACAGGGATAACGACTTTCTTGACTCCCAATTCTTTAGCAAGGGCAGGAGCATGCATTGATCCGCCACCACCGAATGCAACTAATGTGAAATCCTGAGGGTTATGCCCTTTTCTGATTGAGATAAGTTTAAGTGCGTTCAACATATTTGAATTAGCGATACGGATAATACCAAGTGCCGCTTCCTCAGCAGTCATATCAAAGTGAGCTGCAATTTTGTCCTGAATGACTTCTCTTACCAAGTTTAAATCAACATCATAGTCAAAATTATCAGCTGAAAGGCGGCCAGTTATCAGATTAGCATCTGTCGTTGTAGGCTCCGTCCCACCTTGACCATACGATACGGGTCCGGGGACAGCTCCAGCTGACTCGGGGCCAACTTTAAGAGCGCCAGCTTCATCCAGCCAAGCTATTGATCCCCCACCATTGCCAATTTCCACAATATCAACTACTGGTGTTTTAATCGGATAGCCTGCATTCCGATCATTTCGTTCAATATAATAATCAGTAGAAACCTTCACTTCACCTTTTTCAATGAGAGAGCATTTTGCCGTGGTACCTCCAATATCAAATGCAATCATGTTCTCTTCACCAATAAGGTCCCCAAGTACAGCTGCACCATAAATTCCCGCAACAGGCCCAGACTCTACCATGTTAATCGGAACTTTTTTAGCCTCTTCAAATGTGGTTGTACCGCCATTTGATTGCATAATAAAATTCTTACTTCCAGTATTTAAATCTGCCAATTTGTTTTCTAACCTATTCACATATGAGGTTGCTGCTGGTTGAACATAGGAATTCAATGCGACAGTATTTGTTCGTTCATACTCACGCCATTCCTTTGTAACGTCATGTGAGGCAGATACGGAAACCTCTGGCCATAACTCTTTAATTAATTCAACCGTCTTTTTTTCATGATCCGGATTTGCATAGGAGTGCAAGTAAGCTACAGCTATTGCTTCCACACCTTGCTGTTTGAAATAATCTACTATATCTTTTACCTGTTCTTTGTCCAAGGGGGTGAGAACTTCCCCTTTATAATTAAGCCGTTCATTTATTTCCCTTCGCAGACTTCGTTCGACGAACGGTTCAGGTTTTTTATAGCGAATATTAAATAAATCTGGACGGTTTCCCCTGGCAATTTCCAGAACATCCCTAAACCCTTCTGTCGTAATTAATCCAGTTTTTGCACCTTTCCTTTCTGTTAAAGCATTAATAATCACAGTGGTTCCATGGATAAATGTAGACATGGCTTCTTTATTTACGTTGCTTTTTTCCAATATATCAATAACACCTTGTTCAAAATTTGGTGGTGTCGTAGGACCTTTGGCAACCTCAATCTGCCCACCATCGTCAACATATACCATGTCTGTAAATGTCCCTCCAATATCTGTTGCAACTCTCATATACTCCACCCTTCCTATATAAATTAATTTTTCAAAAAATTATTGGTGTCAACACACTCAACAATACTGCCTCTTCATTCATAGGGTTTTTCCACTCATGTACTTTTTCAGAAGGAAAATGAATGGAATCACCTTTATTTAAAATGTACTCCTTTTCCTCAACCCTGAATATAATGGTTCCTTTTATGACATGATAAAATTCTTCTCCCGGATGGCTGTACCTTTCAACAAACAGTTTGTTTGGAGGCACCGTAACTAGCATAGGTTCCATTTTTCGCTCCGGAAACTTTCCAGCCAAACGGATGTGCTGGACATTGGAACCCTCTAGTTTGAAAGGTTTTTGTTCCGATTCACGAACTGCAAAATTATAATTTTCAATCTCCCTAAAGAAATAAGTGATGTTAATGTTAAAAGCATCTGAAATCTTCTTCAAAGATGTTATAGCAAGTGATGAGTTTCCCCGCTCAATCTGAGAAAGAAAACTTACAGAGAGTCCCGTCTCCTCGCCTAAATCCTTAAGAGTCATTTCCTTTTCTAATCTTAAACTTTTAATCTTTTTACTAATATCCTCCATTTATCCTTTATCCCTTTTTCTCTCATAATTTTAATTAGAGTGGAATTTTTTCACCTCCATTTAATTTTTTATAATTTTAACATAACATTTATATAAATGAAAGAAAAATTTAATATATTTTAAAGTTACGAATACTATAGTCTAGAAACAAACCTAGATAAAACAGGTCAAGGTCTGATGCATTAAAATATTTTTCAGGTCTGGCAAACAATTAAAACTTGATCTATTTCGGTTGGAAAGTTATCTCCAGCCTTCTTCTTTTTGTTATAATGAACCCACACGTACCACGAAACAGACAATCAACGTCCGGCATAGGGAGGGGAAAAATATAAATGGATAAAGAATTGCGGCTGGATGCAATTTGCGGTGATGTTCTTGAGGAACTAAAAAAAATAGAATCAGCTTCGGTTAATCTGATTGTGACGGACCCGCCCTATAATTTAGCTAAGAACTACGGGGAAACAATGGACAATCTTGATTTTGATGCGTACCTAGACTTTTCCAGAAAGTGGATCGGTGAGTGCAAACGCATCCTGAAAGATAATGGGACCATCTATGTATTTATGGGGGTCCGATACATATCCTACATTTATATGATCATGGAACAGGAACTGGAGCTGGAGTTCAATTCGTGGATCACGTGGCATTACACACAGGGAATAGGGAAAACAAAAGGATTCAGTCCGCGGCATGATGATATCCTTATGTTTACAAAAAGCAAACAATTCAATTTTTACCTGGACCATATCCGTATCCCGCAAAAATATTACCGAAGCCGAAACAACATGCGCGGGGCCAATCCCGGCAATGTGTGGGAATTCAGTCACATCCATTACAGCAACAAAAACAGGCAGACTCATCCCACCCAAAAGCCGGAGGGACTGTTCGAACGCATGATTTTGGCAAGTTCCAAACAGGGGGATACCGTACTTGATCCGTTTGTCGGCAGCGGTACAACAATTCGGGTTTGTCAGCAGACCGGGAGAAACGGGATTGGCATTGACGTGAACAGCCAATATATCGACTTGACACGCGAGCGGCTGAAGCAGGAATTTAACGGGTTCGACAGCATTGACGTTCGGCTAGCACGCGTACCGAATGATTTGAATGATCAGGAGGTGCGAAAAGCCTATATCAACAATCACATTCAATGGTTTTTGGCGAATCACGATGATGCCGTCGATACCTTCATCACCGCTGTCAAAGAAAAATATGCACATAAAATGGATGAGGAAGAACTGAGCGAATTGGATAACCTAGTAAAGGAAACTAGGCAAAAGATAAGTGAACCGCTGGAAAATGAAGCATCCGGCAGCATAACCTGATTCTAGGCTACAAAAACAAAGTATAGAATGAATAACAAGCAAAGTACGTACATAATCGGGTGAATTTCTTTAAAACGTTTTTGTGCCAGTAAAGATAGTGGGTAAAGAACAAAGCCAAATGCAATACCTGTTGCTACACTAGAGGTAAGGGGCATCATGATAATCGTCATGAAAGATGGGATCACAATTTCCAACTTACTCCAGTTTATTTCACTTATTTCCATCGCCATTAACGCCCCTACAATTATTAATGCAGGTGCTGTAACCTCGGCAGTAATAACTGCAAGAACAGGTGAAAACAATAAAGAAATCGCAAAACAGACAGCAATAATGACAGACGTAAATCCTGTTCGTCCTCCAACTGCAACACCGGCTGAAGATTCAACACTGGTGGCAGGGGTTGATGTCCCCAATATTGCTCCAACAACACCGGCTGATGAGTCAGCAAGCAGCGCCCTTCCAATGTTTGGAATTTTATTGTTTTTCATAATCCCCGCTTGACTGGTCAGTGCAATTAATGCTCCAGCTGTATCAAAGAAGGCTACAAATAAAAATGTGAAGATGACTGCTAATAATTCAGGGGTGAAAATATCATTAAAATGTAAGAACACCTCGCCAAACGTTGGTTCCATACTTGGTATTTTTCCAACGATGGATGAAGGAACGTTAATCAACCCGACGATCATCCCAATAATAGTTGTAATCGCTATTCCGTAAAAAATTCCCCCATTGATCCCCTTCACTATCATAAATACTGTTATGATGAGGCCAATAACAGCTAGTGCAGTCATGGGAGATGTTAGGTCCCCAATCGTAACAAAAGTATCTTGGTTGGAAACAATAATTCCTGCATTTTTTAACCCGATAAATGCGATGAAAAATCCTATTCCAGACGCAATGGCATATTTTAAATCCTGTGGAATAACATCAATAATCTTTTCCCTGATTTTCATTAAACTTAATAACGTGAAAATGATTCCAGCAATAAAGACACCGGTTAAAGCTACTTGCCATTTCATGCCCATCCCGATACAAACGGAAAAGGTAAAAAATGAATTCAATCCCATACTCGGTGCAATAGCTATTGGATAATTAGCAAGTAAGCCAATAAGCAGGGTACCGATGATAGCAGTAAGAGCAGTTGCGGTAAAAACAGCACCCCTATCCATCCCCGCTTGGCTAAGAATTAGTGGGTTTACGACTAAAATATAAGCCACAGATAGGAAAGTTGTCAGTCCCGCTAATGTTTCCTGTTTATAGGAGGTATTCCGTTCTTTAAGTTGAAAAAAGTTTTTCATGATGTTTGTAGCTCCTGTTTTCTTAGGTTAATCGCTTTTTTCGCATGGAGTGTTATTATTTAGCCCGCAGCCCGTATACACTTCGCTTTCCGCGGGCGAGTGGCAAGCCTCCTCGGGCAGAGCCCTGTGGGGTCTTGCCTATCTCGCACTTCCCGCAGGAGTCTTCATGTATACGGGCTGCTCAGAGGGTATATAGCAGTTATTACTTCGTTGCATAGGTTAAGGAATAACCATGGATAATTCTGTAATTAGGTTCCCACAACCATCCCATTTTACTTTCTTATGTTTTAAAAAAACTTTGGCTACAAGCATGCCAAAGTTTCATCTGCAAAAGGAATGAAAAATATCATCTATTTTCCATTCCTTGTAGACAAGCTATTTAGGGTAGCTGGTAGAAACGTCCAAGCCGTATTCTTGAACTTATACAAGGTATACTATTTTTTACAATAGAGGAATAATAACAAGTTTACATCAAGACGTCAATGGAAAATATTCAGCAATTCGAGAGATGCTTTTACCCCCTTTCTTATTTATTTTAAAATGAAGATGGGTAACATAATAAGATACACACATATGCAAAGAATGGAGGAAATGATCAATGGTGTCTGAACATAAACCATCTAATAAATTAATTGACGAAAAATCCCCGTACTTACTCCAGCATGCACATAATCCAGTTTACTGGTACCCTTGGGGGGATGAAGCATTTCATAAAGCAAAACAAGAAAACAAGCCAATTTTCCTTTCGATCGGATACTCGACTTGTCATTGGTGTCATGTTTTAGCGCATGAGTCATTTGAAGATAACGGAGTGGCTAACTATCTAAACGACCATTATGTTTCCATCAAAGTCGACCGGGAAGAACGTCCGGACATTGACTCTGTCTACATGAAAGTTTGCCAAATGATGACCGGGCAGGGTGGCTGGCCGTTATCGATTTTCATGACCCCGGACAAAGTTCCCTTTTATGCCGGAACGTATTTTCCACGGGAAAGCAAATATGGCATGCCAGGATTCATGGAAGTGATCACCCAGCTCCATGAAAAATACAAGCAGGATCCCGAACACATTGCAGAAGTCACCGAAAGCGTTACCGATGCACTTGCTAAAACGGCAACGGCCAAAAGTGAACACCGGCTGACCAAGGATATGACCGACAAAGCGTTCAAGCAGCTCGGCAATCGGTTTGATGCCACGAACGGCGGATTCGGCAGTGCGCCAAAATTCCCGGCACCGCATCAATTGTTGTATTTGCTGCGGTACTACTATTTCACCGGTAAAACGGCGGCACTGAAAATGGTCGAGAAGACGCTTGATGCGATGGCGAATGGCGGTATTTTTGACCATGTCGGGTTTGGCTTTTCACGTTACTCGACAGATGAAAAATGGCTCGTTCCTCACTTTGAAAAAATGCTCTATGACAATGCCCTGCTTCTGATGGCATATACGGAATGCTATCAGATTACGAAAAATGAGCGGTACAAAACCATCAGCGAACAGATTATTACCTTTGTACTGCGGGAGATGCACGATTCGGAAGGCGGATTTTATTCGGCCATCGATGCGGACTCAGAAGGGGTTGAAGGCAAGTATTACGTCTGGGATTATGATGAAGTAATGGAAATTCTCGGTGAACAGCTGGGCACTCTGTACACGTCCGTTTACGGTATCACCCCTGAAGGCAATTTTGAAGGAAAAAATATTCCGAACCTGTTGCAAACTGACTTAGAGGCGGTGGCATCGGAGAGCGGCCTCACTAAAGGTGAACTTCACCAGAAGCTGGAAGAAGCACGGAAACGATTGCTCACCGCTCGTGAAAAACGTGTCTATCCGCACGTCGATGATAAAATCCTTACGTCATGGAATGCCATGATGGTCGCGGCACTGTCAATAGCTGGCCGTGTTTTTGCTGAACCGGACTATACTAAAACAGCCGAGGAAGCAATGTCCTTTGTGGAAACGAAGCTCATCCGGGATGGCCGGGTAATGGCGCGCTACCGGGATGGTGACGTCCGATATAACGGCTATTTGGACGACTATGCCTATTTAAGCTGGGCCTATGCGGAACTGTTTGAAGCGACTTTTTCCGTGAAGTATTTGGAACAGACGCGCTGGCTGGCTGACCGCATGATTGATTTGTTCTGGGATGATCAAGAAGGTGGCTTTTTCTTCAGCGGCCATGACAGCGAACAGCTGCTATCAAAGGAAAAAGAAGTATTCGATGGCGCGCTCCCATCCGGAAACAGTGTGGCAGCCGTCATGCTAGCGAAACTGGGGCACTTAACCGGCGAAACCGCATACCTTGATAAGCTTGAAGAAATGTATGCGACGTTTTATGACGATGTCCGCCAGGGAACAGCAGCAAGCACGCACTTTATACAAAGTCTGCTACTTTCGGAAAACCCGTCAAAAGAGGTCGTCATTATAGGCGAACAGGATGCATTTACAGCAGATCTTCAGCAAGCATTTTTGCCTGATGTGGCCCTGCTGGCGGGGGATGACCCTGAAACGCTGGCCAAAGCAGCACCGTTCACATCCGGCTACCGGCAGATGGACGGCCGTACGACGATTTACGTCTGCGAAAATTTCACTTGCCACCAGCCGACAACCGATGTGGAAACAGCGTGGACATTCATTTGGAGTGATCGCTGATAGAAACGAGGGCACGGGGCTGAACGGGTTTAGGTATAGGCAAGATATTGTGACGTGAAGGGGCATGGTGAATGGCAGCCCATTCGGGGATGATCGTCAACCGTTAGGGATGGATATCAACCGGTCGCGGGGGAATATCGACGGGTATGTGTCAAATATCAACCGATCATGAGGAAATATCAACCGATTTACGCCAATATCAACCGGTCATGTGCGAATATCAACCGATTTACGCCAATATCAACCGGTCATGTGCGAATATCAACCGATTTACGCCAATATCAACCGGTCATGTGCGAATATCAACGGGTTTGCGCCAGATATCAACCGGTCATGTGCGAATATCAACCGATTTACGCCAGATATCAACCGGTCCGCAGCGCCCGAACCCCGCCCCCCCATTCCCAACGCTGACCACCGGCCTGGGTGTGTGGTATAATAGCATCATTATCCATAAAGGAGCATCTACCCATGCTTAAGGTGAAAATGAACGTTCAGACTGCTTACCACGGCGATTTGCTCCGGGCAGGCAAAGTTTATGAAGTGGACGAGACGACGGCTGAGCGCTGGATTGCCAGTAAACTTGCCGAAAAGGCAGAAGAAGCGGATGATCAGACAAACTGATTCATCCGCTTTTTTTATGATTGCTACAGCCGTCCGCCAATAAAAAAACCCCGTACGACGCCTTCCGGAGCATACGAACAGGGGTTGTCCAAATTTATAATGAATGTGTCAGCCGGTTCCAAAGAATTCTTCGGCTTCTTCCAAGTATTTTTCCTGGTCGGGAGTCATATCATACTCCTCCACAATAGCATCAACCGGGCACACAGCCTTGCACGCACCGCAATCAATGCAAACATCGGGATCTATGTAAAATTGCTCAGGTCCTTCCTCAATGCAATCCACCGGACAGACGGTCACACACTCACCGGATTTTTCGCCACGGCAGGGATCCAATATTACAAATGCCATTGGTTATACCTCCTTCCACACTTGCTATAATACATGATACGACTAGGAAAAGTAAACAAATCAGAACATGACCTCACACGTCGAAATAAAGGTGGTGATGCAGAACGCAGCCTGAATTGAACGCTTCTCCACAGATGGGGCACTTGTTTTCCCCCGTTAGATACGTATGAATGGTCAGTTCGGTCTGACAGCTTCCGCATAGGATCGCTTTTTCACCAAACGCTTCCCGGGGCCATATTTTTCTGGCGCCACATCCATATTCTTCATGGCATTGAATACAGGAAAAGTACGCGCCACAGCAATAAAATTTAATGGCTATCCGATCGAGGCGGCCGCTGTAATGCCGGCAGCGCGTTTCGTGATCAATTGCACCTGTTACCTCCATTATGTTCCATCCTTTCCAAACATATTGTACAGTTGCTAGTATTCGTCGCTCCAAAAAAGCGGGGTCCCCTGCCTTTTCAGGAAACCCCCTCTAATCATTAATCTTTTGGTCTTTCTTTCAATTCTTCACCGTTTTTCCCTTCAAAACGGAGTCCAAGTCCGGTAAGTGCTGCAATCAGCATGATGACGACCAAGAACCAGCCCTGGAAAACAAACGGGAACACGGAATTCGGCTCAACGACTGGCAGCCACGAATACTCGCCCTGCATCGTCTTAATCGTTGACCAGCCAAGCAGTACTGGTGCACCCCAAGGGAAAATATAGCCTAATGCTGAGGTCATCGCATCAAGCATATTCGCCATCCGGTACCGGTGGATTTTATATTTCGTTCCCAACTCTTTAACAAACGGGGCTGCAGCAATTTCAGCGGCCGTATTGATGGTAATTGAACTGTTCAACAGTGCTACAATTCCCCAAATCGCTACTTCTGCCTTACGTACAGAGTTTTTAATCCATTTGACCAATGCTCCGGTGATAGCTTCCATCGTTCCACCCAGACGAAGCAAGTGAGCCGCAGCAACAATCAGCAGAATAAGGATGGCCATATTGAAGTAGCCAGTAATACCGTCAACTAAAGCACCTTCCACAATCACATCGGAATCCGGGTTAAAGCTAAGTATGTCGCCAAATGTACCCAGATTCAGCATAACAATCAGCGGTACCGCAGCAATGATTCCCCATGTCAGCGATGTGAGCAAGTGCTGTCCAGTTAAAGCAAGAATAAGTACCAATGCAAAAGGAATAAGCATGATAAGTCCACTTGGGTTGACAGACTCAGTCACATTATTAACCGCTGTTTGATCGACTGCAGCACCACTTTCGCCGCCTCCGAAAACCGCAAATAAAATAACGGTTGGCACTGCGGCTATAATGGCATACTTGAAACGGCTTCGCACAACTCCGGGAACATCCGCATCTTGTGTGGTCGCAGAAACGATTGTCGTATCTGATACCGGTGCAAGGTTATCCCCGAACACAGCGCCTGCCAGGATGCCAGCAAACAGAAATGTTGGGTCTGCTCCTACAGCGATCCCTGCTGGATACATAAGCGTACAGAATGCAACAGTCGTACCATAGCCCGTACCGACAGCTGTTGAAAATACTGCTGCCAGCAAGAATGTCAATGCAACGAACATACCGCCTTCCACACCTGTAACAGATCCAATCCAGACGAGTCCTTCGACAAGCCCACCGACCTGAAGTACCTGCGCAAACATACCGGCATAGAACCATGCCACCATCGCAATGACCCCAACCGGCTGGGCCAGTCCGTCAAACAGCCCTTGGGCATAGTCTTCCCATTTACTTTTGCACAGCAACAGACCAAGTGTTAGCCCGATAACCGCCCCCATAACGAGTGCAACTTCCGATGACAGCTGCATGACACTGATTGTAATAGCCCATACGACAAAGAATAATAGCGGAACAGCCGCGCCAAAAGCACCAGTTCGAAAGTCTAATCTCTGAATCGTTTTGTCCCCGGTTGCCCTTTCCAATTCTTCATTGTTCGACATTTTTCTCCCTCCCAAAAATGAATGGATTTTCTTTTTGTATAGTCTATCATAGATTATGAATAGTATGAATGTAAAATGATAATTGATGAAAAATTCATTATTTTTAAAAATATTTCATCAGGCGGAGAAAATGCGAACCACTGAACCATCATACTAAATGACTAGTATACTAAAATTGGATACCTTGGTGAAAAAAAACGCTTGGATCCCTATTTCCTCCAAGCGTTTTTACAAACCAATTCTTTATACATGGACCCCAATTCCCGGGCCGAATGGAATACCTAAAAAGGCGAAGCCAAGCAGCAGAATCGTCCAGATGACCAAGAAAATCAGACTATACGGGAGCATAAGAGCCATTAATGTTCCAAGGCCTGCCTTCTTATCGTATTCCTTCATGAACGCCAGAACGATGACAAAATACGGGTTCATAGGTGTAACGATGTTGGTTGATGAGTCCGCGACACGGTACGCGGCTTGAATAAATGCCGGGTGGTAATCAAGGAAGTAGAACATTTTCAGAAATACCGGAGCTTCCAATCCCCACTGTGCCGCCCCGCTAAATACGAGCAAATTCAGCAGCGCAGTCAAAAAGACAAAAGCGACAACGACAATGATGCCTGTCATGTTCATGGATTCCAGAAACTCTGCCCCAGTCACTGCCAGCCATGTGCCGATGTTTGTCCAGTTGAAATAGGCAATGAACTGTGATACGGCAAAGATGAGAACGATAAAGCCGGACAAATCCTTCATTGCTTCACCCATATATTTGGCGATGGACCTGGAGTTTTCGATTTTCTTCAACGTTACCCCGTATGTGACCCCAATGGTAATGAAAAATAGCATGATGACTGGTACAATGCCGGAAATGAATGGCGACGGAATCATGCCGCCCTCATCATTGCGGAGCGGTGATTCGGGCCAAAGGATTGCAACCAGCAGCAGACCAACGTACACGACTGCAGCAATGGTGGCATTGCGGAGTCCTTTTTTCTCCAGAAGGGTTGTTTCGTCAAACCCTTGCTTCATCTCTCCGTCATAAACGCCAAGCCGCGGTTCCACAATCCGTTCCGTAACCAGCCCTCCTGCAGCGGTTAGCAAGAGCGTTGATACAAGCATAAAGTACCAGTTATCAACCGGTGTTACCGTTGCTGCTCCCTCGATCGTTCCCATTACTTCAGCAGATATGCCGGATAAAACCGCATCCGTATTGGCTACAATGATGTTCGCTGTGAATCCAGCCCCGACACCGGCAAAACCTGCAGCCAGCCCTGCCAGCGGATGCCGACCCACATTATAAAACACCATTGCCGCAAGCGGGGGTACAATCACAAAAGCAGCATCGGCCGCAAGATTTCCAAGAATACCAGTAAAGATAACGGCATAGGTAATAAGAGCTTTCGGCGCCCGGAGAATCGTGTTTTTAATAAACGTCTCTAACAGTCCTACTTTATCGGCAAGACCAACTCCAAGCATCATGGTCAAAACAATGCCAAGTGGCTTGAACCCGACAAAATTATCAATAACCGATGTTATCATAAACTGCAGCCCTTCGCCGGACAGCAGGTTTTTAATAGCCATTTGTTCGTCGCTTCCTGGCTGTGAAAATGTCACATCAAATAATGAGATGAAACCGGAAACGAGAATGACTACAATAGCCAGGAAAACAAATAGCATGAACGGGTCAGGCAATTTGTTCCCGATGCGTTCAATTACGTTCAAGAAGCGTGAAAAAATAGAGTTTTTCTTCCCTTTCGTGCTCGATGCCATGATCGCACCTCCTTTGTTCGTTATTTATGCAGGATCGATAACAGTTTATTACTTTATCACGATAATACCATAATTCCTATAAAAATAGTATATTTATTAGGATTTTTGCCCATTTTCATAGATGAATAACCGTGAATGTTCACTTAAATACACGTCGGACCGTTCGTACAAAAAAGGCTGGGACAAAAGTATGGAAACAACGAAAAATCCGAACGTTGATTCAACATTTTTTCCGTTCAATGTCAAACCAGTTCGGATTTTTATAATGTCAAAAAGTATAACTTATGGATGACCTTATACAAAAAACTTCAGCACTCACTATAAGACGAGGCTGGGCCTGAGTTTTTCTAATGACTCTTTTCGCAAACTTTGTATCCAGCGTAGTTGATATAAACTGCGACGTACTGAAAAGTTGGGGCGTTATGCCACCGCTCCAGGCAGTCGCTTTCACCACTCCGGGTATAAGTGCGACATCTGCTCAAACTCACGCTTTTCGCAGTGTCTTCTTTACCGCGGGCAACGCTTCAGCTTCCTCGGAAGCAAAAACCGCTTCCTGTGGGATCTTCAGCTGTTGCTTTTCCCGCAGGAGTCGACTGCCCTCCGCTCCAATCAACCATCGTAATTGTAGTTCAACATTTTTGTAATTTCCTCAATCAAAATATAAAGTTGTTAAGCACAACACAGCGGAGGAAATACACGGAGACTCCTGTGGGAGCAGAGGCCTAGATGAGACCCCGCAATGCGCAAGCACAAAGCAAGACTTCACTGAGTAATCTGCGACCTGCGAGGAGCGTATGCTTCACCAAGTTAGCTTGTAACGTGACGAGCATGAGAAGGCTCATCAGCCGCCCACGGAAAGCGACGAGCAAGACATCCACCGAGTAAACTGCGAGTTGCGAGGAGTGCTGCTTCACTGAGGAACTTGCAACACGACGAGCACCCCAGTGTATTTCCGAAGCGGTGGTCTAACACTCATACAAAGTTATGTCGCAGTTTATACAAGTTGTTCAGTAGTGTTCGGCTTTTATGTTAATGGTTTTCGTTATGTCCCAGCCCCGTCGGATTCAATCTATTTTTTCAGTTTGGACAGCGCTTCGGCCAGTGCATCATTTTTAAAACCATCGTCCTGTTTATTCAAGTATTTATTAACGTCTTTTTTGGACACTTTGTTCTGCTTCTCTTTTTCTTTTCGTTTATTGAATGCCGAGACTTTCTCGCGATGGCCGCACTGACAGGTGAATGTTTTTCCTTGGCCTTCTCCGCGAAGTTCCATCCGTTTATGGCAGTTCGGGCACCGGGCGTTTGTCCGCTTGAAAATGTTTTTCTTATAGCCGCAGGAACGGTCCTGGCAAACGAGCATCCGGCCTTTTTTGTTATCGACTTCCATCATCAGCTTGCCGCAGTCCGGGCATTTGCTTCCCGTCAGATTATCGTGTTTGAATGTATCCTCTGACGTTTTAACCTGCTGGACAATTTCTTTTGTATACGTTTTGATGTCGCTGACAAACTGATTTTTTGTTAATTTACCGGCTTCGATCCGGGCCAGTTTGTCTTCCCACTCTGCAGTCAATGCCGGTGAGCGCAATTCTTCTGGGACCAAATCAAGCAGCTGGCGGCCTTTCGATGTGGTATAAATATACTTGCCGCGTAGTTCCATGAGCTGGCTGTTGAACAGCTTTTCAATAATGTCGGCCCGGGTGGCAACCGTACCGATTCCACCGGCTTTATGAATGGTTTTGGTGAGATGCTTATCGTCCTGTTCCATATACCGTGCCGGATTTTCCATCGCCTGCAGCAGCGCACCTTCCGTGAAACGCTCAGGCGGCTTCGTTTCTCCTGTTGTCAGCTTAAGTGCTGCACCAGCTGAAGTGGCTCCTTCCTGCACGTCCGGTAGCTGCACATTCGCCGCTTCGCCGTCGTTATACAATTCTTTCCAGCTTTGTTTTTTAATATTTTTCCCTTTTGCTGTAAAGTGCTCATTTCCAATTTGTGCCTCAACGGTCATCTGTTCATACTCATGTGGATCAGAAAGAACAGCTAAAAAGCGTTTGACAACAAGGTCATAGATTTTCCGTTCTTTATCATTCAAGTCCGCCATGCTGACAGATTCTTCGGTCGGGATGATGGCATGGTGGTCTGTCACCTGTTTATTGTCCACAACCGATTTCGGGAGTTTCCATTCCTTTTTCATCAGTTTGCTGGCAGCACGGGAATAGCCGCTCGAGCTGGCTGCTTTCACCCGATCTTTGAGTGTTGGAACAATATCCGATGACAGAACACGGGAGTCGGTTCTTGGATACGTCAGCGCTTTGTGCTGTTCATACAGTTTCTGCATCAGTGAAAGCGTCTGTTTGCCGGAAAACCCGAATATACGGTTGGCATCACGCTGCAGTTCGGTCAGGTCATACAGCTGTGGGGCATGTTTTTTCTTATGTGTTTTATGAACACGCACAACTTTGGCCGGTTTATTTTTAAGCTGATGCAGCAAATTCTCCGCTTTTTCTTTGGAAAAAATCCGGCTGTTGTTGTTTCCATCATGCCAGGTCAAGGTCATGCCGTTATTCAGCTTGGCTTCGATTCCGTAAAATGGCTGCGGCTGGAAGTCTTTAATCTCCTTTTCCCTTGCTGCAACCATCGCCAGTGTTGGTGTCTGCACCCGACCTGTCGACAGCTGTGCATTAAATTTTGTTGTCAGGGCGCGGGTTGCGTTCAGTCCGACATACCAGTCCGCTTCCGACCGTGCCGCCGCTGAAGCATACAATTTTTCATAGTGTTTGCCCGGTTTCAGGTTGCTAAACCCTTCGCGGATCGCCTTATCTGTAACCGATGAAATCCATAGCCGTTTGACAGGTTTGTTGACCCGGGCTTTTTCGATGATCCAGCGGGCTACCAGTTCCCCTTCACGTCCAGCGTCTGTTGCAATGACAATATCACTGGCATCACTTCGGTTCAACTGTGCTTTGACAGCGCTGAACTGTTTGCCGGACTGTTTGATGACGGTCAGTTTCAGCTGTTTCGGCAGCATTGGCAAATCATCAAGGCGCCACGTTTTCCATTTTTCCTCATAGATCTCCGGGTCGGCAAGCGTGACCAAATGCCCGAGCGCCCATGTCACAATATACTTAGATCCTTCCAGAAAGCCGTTACCCTTTTTATGGCAGTTCAATACGCGGGCAATATCGCGGCCGACAGAAGGCTTTTCTGCAAGTACAACTGTTTTGCTCATAATCTAAATCCCCTCTTTTATTAACGCTATGATGTTACTGTAACACAACTTCATGCGTATGTTCGCGTTTCACACCTTCCGCTAAACACCATACAATATGGTAGACAATCGGAAAGGAAATGGATGCCGATGCTCTACTACACCGGATTACTTTTTTTGATTATTGGAGTCAGTATTGACGGGTTCGGTGCCGGGATGTCGTATGGTCTGCGCAAAGTTCATATCCCTTATTCAGCAGTTGCCATCATTATGCTTTGTTCGGGGTTTATTGTCTATCTTTCCATGACCATTGGGACTCTCCTCAAGTCAATCATCACACCCGAAATTACCGGCAGCATAGGCGGAATCATTCTGTTCTGCATCGGTTTATACTGCTTATTTAATGTGACACGTGCCGAGCATGAGGCACCAGCGAAAAAAGCGCCTGCCGACGAAACGTGGAACCATGTCAAAACTGTCATGAAAGAACCACGTCGGGCTGATTTAGACCAGTCAGGCAGTATTTCCGCCATGGAGGCGACACTGCTTGGGTTCGCCCTGGCGGTGGATGCGTTCGGCGCCGGGCTGGGAGCTGCCATGCTCGGATATGAACCGTTGCTGACTGCAGCCTCCATCGCATTGATGAGTGGAATCTTTGTGCTTTGCGGTGTGCGGATGGGTGTTTTTTTGGCCAGAAAAAAATGGACACAAAAACTGACACTCCTCCCGCCATTTTTGCTGATGCTGCTCGGAATACTGAACATGATATAAAGCGAAACTTCAATCGGTGGGAGTTTTTCATCTCCCACTGGCGGCGGATCAGACAGTTGCTGCATGCTGCTGTCCGGCCGCGGCTGGGGAGCTGTAAAGCTGAAAATTATCCCCGTGATCAGCTCACAAAGTTTAACAGCACTGTAACCGTGACAATGCTGATTAGCGTTGTCACCAGTGTGATGCTTGAAACTAGATCCGGTTCTGTATCAAACTCGACCGCATACATGGTTGTCGTGGCTGCACTTGGCATCGCAGCAGCAATAACAAGCACCGAGCCAACGACAGGTTCAATTGGAACAAGCCAAATAAACAGAAAGGCAATCAGCGGAGACAGCACCATGCGTACCCCGGCCGTGGTCAAAATTACCTGCCAATTGAATTGGAGTGATGTAATGGATGCCAGCTGCATTCCGAGTAAAACCATCATTAATGGAACAGCCGCATCGCCTAGCATCGACAGTGTCGAATAAACGGTTTCCGGAACATCCCATGAAAAAGCCTGAAAGACAAACGCCAAAATAGCTGCATATGTCGCGGGCATTTTGAAAATGGTAGTGCATGCCCGTAAAAATCCGCTCGAGCTGCGGGAAGCATAGTATACACCGAACACGTTCATAATCAACGACTGCAGCACCATTAGAAAAATCGCGTACGGCATGGCCGCCTCCCCAATCGCAAACAGCATAACCGGTACACCATAATTGCCGGAGTTCATGAATGCAGTCGTCAGGATAGATCCGCTTTCAACGGATTCCGACCATTTAAACACCCACGCAAACAATTTGACTAGCCCAATCATCGCCACCAGCAAAACAGCCGCGAATAGGATGATGACCGTATATCCCCTGTTGAACGATGCCTCATAAAGTGTCGTGAACACAAGCGCCGGAAGAAAAATATAAATGGAGGCTGCTGCGATTGATTTCACATCCAGTATGCGAATCCGCTGCAACACATACCCCGCCCCAAATACTGCCATAATCGGCAGCACAACCTGAACAAACAAATGCATGAAACCATCCCCGCTTCTCTAATCTTTTACCAGTCTACCATATGCATCCCCAACACTCGACCCAGCCGTTCATGTATTACTTTTCAAGCGAATGGGGTATCCCTATAATAGGAGAAGATGAAGTTTACAGGAAAAGAGGGCATACAGATGAAAGCAGGAACTATACATACATTAAACGTCGTTCAGAATGCAGAACAAGGCTATTGGCTGCAAAACAACGTCTTCTTCCCCACTCATGACGGGGAACTCATACTAGATCCGGGACAGGCTGTCCGTGTTTTTCTTTACCTAGATAAAAAAGGAAATATGACTGCGACCACCCGCCTCCCTTCCATTGGACTAGATACCTATGACTGGGCCGAGGTTACCGGGGCTATCCCGGGGCTTGGCGTGTTTGTCGATATCGGCATTCCGAAACAAATCCTCGTCTCCATCGATGAACTTCCTTATCTGGAGAGCGTCTGGCCAATCGAAGGAGACATGCTGTTTGTAAAACTGGCAGCCGACAAAAAAGGACGGCTGCTTGCTGTTCCCGCCACAGATCATTTCTTTGAAGCACATTGGGAATTCGCTCCCGAAGAAATTTATAACCAGCCGATTAGCGGGCGTGTCTACCGCACCAGCAGGGAAGGTTCGGCGATTATCTCCGAGAACGGCTACCGTGGTTTCATCCATCATACGGAACGGAAACAGGAGCCGCGTCTTGGGGAATGGGTGGAAGGCCGCGTGATTGAGGTGAAAGACGACGGATCGGTTAACGTTTCTCTTTTGCCTATGAAACGGGGATTGATGGAGGAAGATGCAGAAGCTATCCTTTCCCAGCTCCAACAAAATGACGGCATCATTCCTTTTACTGATAAAAGCAGCCCTGAAGCCATCAGGCAAACATTCAATACGAGCAAAGCCGCTTTCAAACGGGCGCTCGGCAAGCTAATGAAGGAAGGAAAGATTAAACAGCGCGACGGGAAGACGATACTGACGGATGGACAGGCAGACGGGGATTGAACCCGGCTGCCGAAGACTGCAGCATAAAAAATATCTGCCCTTATACAGGGCAGATATTTTTTTCATATGCTTATTTTTGTTCGGATTGGTTACTGGTGTCAACAAGTGATGTGACAATAAATCCGATGGCAGCAGCAAACAGACTGGCGCCTCCCCAGCCGCCGAACCCTAATCCCATAATTTCAATCCGGCCTACTGATGAAATCGAAAGCAAAATAATTCCAAGTGCAAATAGTACTCCTGCTGGCTTATAAATGTCATACTTATCAGGAGATGATACTTTACTAATAATGATGTTGATAACCATTAACACCACCAGTAAAGCTGCGCCGGCTACTAAAGCCATATTAAACATAATACCACCTCATTCTCTTTACTATTCTACTATTAGTGTATCTGCGTGCTTATACAAAGTCAATTTTATCGCTGTTTATTTAATATTGCCCCTAAAAGCTACATTTCATGTGCGTACACCAGTATTTTTCCTGAATGGGTCCGGGTGTTGGGTCGGATGATTTCAGATAAAACTGCGGCACGATTGGCCACAGTCTTATTTAGGACTCACGCCAGCTCCAGCATCCACCACTTTACGCAATCAAGCTTACGATTGTACGGTGCCATATTCATCCGGTATCTGTTTTCCCCATGTTTTATTAAGAATAAATGCCAGGACAAACAGCACGACAGCACCGACAATAAGTGCCACAAGCGGGGAGCCTGTTATTCCGACAGTCAGGAAGGAAACAATTCCACTGACACCCGCTGTTATAGCATACGGGATTTGGGTGTTGACGTGATCAATATGGTCACTTCCCGATCCGGCAGAAGACAAGATGGTTGTATCTGAAATCGGTGAACAGTGATCCCCGAATATACCACCGCTGAATACGGCAGCAATCGCCAGGTACATGGAAATATCCATGGATGCGGCCAGTGGCATGGCGATTGGAATCATAATTGCAAACGTTCCATAGGATGTTCCTGTCGTAAATGCTACAACAGCACCAATAGCAAACAGCAGCACTGGAATGACGATAGGAGAGGTGGTCTGCTCCACAAAATGCACGATGTATTCAGCTGTTCCAAGTTCTGTTGTCACACTGCCGATGGACCAGGCCAGTGTCAATATGATGTAAACGAGCATCATGCTACGGAATCCGCTGACGATAATGTCCATTGATTCCTTGAATGTATAGAGTTTTTGCTGCATCCCCATCACCATAGCTACAATTGCGGCGGTGAATGCAGCGATTAAAATGGATGTCGCTCCATCCGCTTCCCCAAAGGCGGTTACCAAACCTTTATCCGGATAGCCGCCAGTCCACAGGAATAGTGGTGGAATCATGGCGACAAGGACGACAATCGGTACAATCATATTCCGGATTTTTGGTGTATATCCTTCTGGCATCTCCACATCACTCATCTGGTCATCGGACGGTGGTGCCGCATCATCGCGATAGACTTTTCCAGATGTTCGTGCACGATACTCCGCCTGTGCCATCGGTCCGAAATCCCATTTCAAAAATACAATAATTCCTACCAATATAATTGCCAGAATCGAGTAGAAGTTAAATGGTATTGAAAAGATATAAGTCATGTATTCTGATTCAGATATGCCCAGTTCCGCATACTGTGCCCCAATCAGCCCCATCACGAACACCACCCAAGTCGAGACCGGCCCAAGTAGACACATTGGTGCCGAGGTGGAGTCCACAACATAAGCAAGTTTTTCACGCGAGACGCGCATTTTATCCGTTACCGAGCGCATAACACTTCCAACGGTCAGTGCGTTAAAATAATCCTCAAAGAAAATAATAAGTCCGAACACCATCGTCGAACCTTGGGCACCCCTTGGCGTCTTCACTTTTTGCGAAATAGCATTAGCAATGGCATGTGCACCGCCAGTTTTCTGCAAAAACGCAATCAGTACCCCGAAAAGCCCGCAGTAAATCAGAACGGTTGCACTCCACGGATCCCCCACACTCGGAATGATGAAGTCACTGAAACTTTTGTACAGTCCCAGGAACGGATTCCAGCCGTAAAGCATCGTTGCCCCAAGCCAGACTCCTGCAAACAAAGCAGGTATGACATTCCGGGTAATGAGCGCAAGTACAATCGCAATCACCGGTGGAAGAAGCGAAAGTATCCCAAACTCCATGTGTAATCTCCTCTCGAAAAATTATTTGATTATTCCTATTAGTAGCATATTTAAATTCTCACGATAATATTTCTACAAAGGATAGAAAAATCCTGTTAAAGTGCGTGTATAAAAAGGAGGATAAAAAGGACCGAGAATTTCGAGGCGGCGTAGTTTTGAGCAGCGGAATGTATGTATTTAGATACATGAGCAGCGGAGAAACAAGCCAACAAAGAAATTCGATGTGTCATTTTTACCGGACTTTTTAAACAACCTCTTAAATTATAGTTTTTTTTCCTAATGGACACAAATCATAGGCACTAAAGGCGGGACAATGGATCTGTGCCCGCGTTCCATTTTAAAAAAGACAGACCCAGCGTGTGCTGGGTCTGTCTTTTGGGCATGCCTGAGGTTATTTTTTGTCGGACACATGCTTGATTCGGCGATTTTAAGCATTCGCTTTACCATCTCGCCGCCCACAGAGCCGTTTTCACGTGCAGTTGTATCCGCTCCGGGCTGAACGCCAAATTCATCTGCAATTTCCTGTTTCATGTTTTCCATTGCATCCTCCGCGCCAGGCACCAGCAAATCATTTTTATCATTTGCCACAACTGATCACTCCTTGTGGGATTTAGAACAGATTAATTAACCTGTTACATTTGTATCTTTTCACGTCTGCACCCTTTTACCCCTGTAAAAAAATGCATATCTGCGGAATTCCAGGAGTTGCCTGGTTATTTTTTCGCAAAACTACCAGGCCTGTGCTAAAATGCACAACAGAGACTACACAGACAAGGAGATGCACATGACATACAAACTTCTATTCCTGGATATTGACGGAACCATTTTAAAATCGGATCATACATATACGGAAACGACGAAACAGGCCATCACGAAGGTGAAAGAAAATGGCGTCGATGTTTTTCTCGCAACCGGCAGACCACTTCATGAAATCAGCGACCTGGCTGAAGAATTGGATATCCATTCATTTATTGCGTACAACGGCGCATTCGCCAGTCACCACAACGAGACCATCGTAAATGAACCAATTCCGAAAAACAGTATGGAACGGTTCATCACCATTGCAGAAGATAATGATCACGAGCTCCTGATGTATACAAGGGAAAAAAATTATTCCACAAACCTTGAACGGCCACTCGTCCAGAACTTTATCGACTTATTCGATTTGAAAGCAAACGCTGCCTTTTCACCTGCTGTATTGGACAAAGTTTTAGGCGCAACGGCAATGAATGTAACACCAGACCAGGCTCGTTTATATGAGACCGAGACCAATTTCCAGGTTTCCCCCGTCCATGTCAACGGTGCAGAAAACTGCTACGACATACTGCGGACAAATGTCAACAAAGGATATTCCATTGAAAAAATCCTCGATCTGCTCGGCATAGCACCTGAACATACCATTGCTTTCGGGGATGGGATGAACGATAAAGAAATGCTGCAAACTGTCGGGGAAGGCTTCGCTATGGGAAATGCCCACGACGACCTTTTCAAATATGCTAAACACCAGACCGCGACAGTGAACGAAGAAGGTATTGCCCGTGGCCTTGAGCAGCTTGGGATGATTTAGCATATAGTAACATCAATAAAAGAATGCTCCAAGAGTAAACCCCTTGGAACGTTCTTATTCCTAAACGAACAGAATCCATAGAATAAACGTAACAGTAATCGCTACAACCCCTTGCAATAACGTTCCTACAGTTTGTGCTTTATATGCCTGTGTTACGGACATCCCACTAAATTACTTAACAACCCAGAAATAGCTGTCATTTATATGTGAAACAACCATTGCACCAGCACCTACTGACATAACCACTAAGGAAAGCGGCAATGCCCCAGTAATTCCTGCCTCTGGAAGTAATGGTGCCACTAATGTTGAAGTAATTACAAGTGCTGCTGTTGATGACCCTTGGGCTGATTTCAATGCGGCGGCAATTAAGAATGGAATAAAAATAAATAATGTACCCGTAAAAAACGCATTTTCACCAACCCCTTGTATAAAATCAGCCACAGGCGTTGCACTAATTACTGTTCCAAATGCACCACCTGCACCGGTTATCAACAATATTGGGGCAGATTCCTTAATCCCAATACCAATCCATTCCGTAAGTGTCTCTTCGTTATAGTTAGGCAGTAACAAAAATGCAAACAACACCCCAACTAATAAAGCAACAACTGGTGATCCCAAAAATAAAAATATATCGAAAAACGTTCCTGACCAGCCGACAAATGTAATAATAGTACTAAAACCAATCAACAAAATAGGTACAACAATTGGTGCAAATGATTTGACCGTTGAAGGCATCTCGCCAAACTCTTTTAGGATTGTATCATAATCATAAGCGGAAGCATCATCGTCTTCCCCTTCTACTTTAATTTTTGTTCCTACTCGCACTGACCAAATATAACCAGCGATAATTGCCGGAACCGCTACGATAACACCAATCAATATAATTGTTCCCAAGTAAGCTTCAGCACCAATATTTCCAGCTGCAGCAATCGGCCCCGGGGTTGGTGGTACTAATGTATGTGTTGCGAATAGTCCAGTTGATAAGGCTATGGCCATCGATGCGACTGTAACTTTAGCCCTCTTCGCAAGTGCTTTCTTTAATGAGGACAAAACAACATAACCGGAATCACAGAATACTGGGATACTGACAATTGAGCCAATAATACTCATTGCCAATTGCGGGCGTTTCTCCCCTACTAATCGCAACACAACTTCCGCCATCCTGAGTGCAGCTCCGGATTTTTCCAAAATAACGCCTATAATAGTGCCAAAAACAATAACAAGACCAATACTTCCCATCAATCCGCCAAAACCATCATTTACCGAATTAACAACCTCTGTTAACGGTAGTCCGGATACAATGCCTATACCAAATGCGGCGATAATTAAAGATAAAAATGGATGCAATTTTAGTTTAGCTGTAGCAAAAATGACAAACAATACCCCAACAACAATAAGTAAAACGAGTCCAAAACCTTCCAATCTCTCCACCCCTTTTTTCTAAAAGTTTTTCAATAATTGAATTACCTGCTTCGTTTGCTCAAAAAGCAGTTCGTCAGCCTTTTCAATACAGACTTCCAGCGACATTGGCTTATTCACAATTGAAAAACAGCCTGTAAATCTTGCTCTTAATATATCTAAATCACCTTCAAGACCACCCGACATTAAAATCACAGGAACCTGATATTTCTTTGCAATAGATGCAATATAACCCGGTGCTTTTCCGTAAAGCGTCTGTTCATCACTTTGGCCTTCACCTGTGAGAACTAAGTCAGCATTTTCAATTGCATCTTCAACATTGATTAAATCCCCTAATAGATGTGCCCCTGAAACAAGGTTCCCTCCAAGGGCTAATAAAGCGAAGCCAAGACCGCCTGCCGCCCCAGCGCCAGGTATGTCCTTTAATTTTTTCTCTAGGGAAGACTCAATTGCACTGCCATATACATCTAATGCAAGGTCATATTGCTCTACTTGATCAGCTTTCGCTCCTTTTTGCGGCCCAAAGACCCTTGTTGCTCCCCTTTCACCGCAAAGCGGGTTATCGACATCACAAGCAACTTTTATATCAGCATCGGCCAATCTTGTATCAATCCCTGAAAAACTGACATCCATGAGGTCCTTCACACCTTTACCAAAAGGGGTAACCGTATTGCCATTTCCATCATATGCTTCCATTCCTAAAGTCTGTAGCATACCCAATCCACCATCGTTCGTGGCACTGCCCCCAAGACCTAGGACAAACGATCTACAACCTCTATCCAGGGCATCGCGTATTACTTCACCTAACCCAAAAGTTGTGGTAACATCTGGATTCCTTTTATCCATTGGAACCTGAACCAAGCCTGCAATGCTGGCACATTCAATGATGGCCAAATTTGAATCAACTATCGCGTAAGATGTATCGATTTGTTCCCCTAATGGTCCTGTGCACGTTATAGGAACACGAATACCACTGCTCGCAGAAAATAATGATTCCAACGTACCTTCCCCACCATCAGCCATTGGTTTCAAACTAACATGGCAGTCTTCATCAATTGTCTTAATAGCTCTTTCCATTATTTTCGATGCATAAATAGATGTGAGACTCCCTTTAAACGAATCAGGTGCAACTACGATGTTCATATAGTACTCCTTTGTTCTTAGTGTATATATTTATTAAACAACATTGAGAAAGCGCTAACAATTAGCGATATTAATAAATTTTAAAAATATTCAATCCAATAATTTGTGCATTTGCACAGTTATATTTCCTTTCTACTTCTTATTGTTCGTAGCAGAAAAGCATCGTCAAAAAGTCGTGGATCCAATCCTACTTTAAGAGTTATCTGTTCTAATCTGTATAGAAGCGTGTTGCGGTGAATATGTAAAGTCTCTGCAGTTTCTTTTGCGGAGAAGTTCTTTAAAAAATAAGTGTCAATCGTATTAATATATACTTCCCCTAATGATTCAAGAAGGTGTTTATATTTCAAACAAATATTATTAAACACATCATCAGGTATTGATCCAGCCAGCCTTTCTAAGTTCCATTCCTGACTGTAAGTTATTTTTCTCTTCCCTTCATTAAACCATAAAGCTTGCTTTGCTAGCTGATATGACTGACGTATACCATCTAATCCGTACATCTGGTCCCCGACACCAATTCTAACTTTTTTATGATAAAGCCAATTTAATAAGCGCTGTATGGCTTCAAAATCGATTGAAACTGCAATTATAACTTCATCCTCCTTAAATGGAAGAGTAAATAACGAATTTATTTTGGATAACGTTATTTCTTGCCGGATCTCTTCCAGAAGATGATGTACACCTGCACCTTGCAATACAATAACCCGCCAATAGGTTTCTGTGCTGATTCTTAGCGAATAAGTAGCTTCTTCCAGAAGTTTCTCTTTATTATATCCACTGGGATGGAGTAATTGATGAAGCCAATTATTCCATTGCCTCTCCTTAAAATATTTCTGCTGCTGGGTATAGATTTGATCGATAACAATTTCGACCGATGTACGAATTAATCCTGTTATGCGCATAATATCTTGCGGACTTCCGCTCACTCCAACTACACCTGACATTTTCTGTTGATTCACTATTGGTAGATTAACACCAGGCCTAGTCCCCGGATAATAATGTACATCCTCATTATTCAGAATTAAAGAATTATTGGTTTTAATTACTTCGATTGCCCCAGAATGAAGCTCATTTATTCTCGATTTATCCGTGCTGGCAACAATTTTTCCATCTAGATTCATTATATTAATATCAACATCGATATTTTCCGCGAGCCTCTTTATGATTTCTTGCCCCAATTTGTTCGTTATTTTCAATATTAAAGTCCCCTTTATGTTGAAAGAAACAATACTTATCGATATCACAATCTTAATTTAATAATTAATGAGATTCAAAAGTAAACCGAGTTATAAAGGCAATTTCATGTGGACTGATGTTCACCGGTAAATGGGTTGATAGTTGCCACAGAAGAGTTGTTAGCTGCCGTAGACCAGTTGATAAGTACCCCCGGGCGGTTGACATCCGCAACAAACCAGTTGATATTCACTCCCGACCGGTTGATATAAACAGGTTGATAATCCCGCAATTGAGCTCACTTCCACCCCTCCGTTAACCACTCTTCCCCCATCAAAAAGGACCGGCTATCCCGGCCCTGTAAAACCCTCCATCATTTTTCACTGTCAAAAATAATACCGTTTTCTCTCCGAACGTTTTCCGCTACTGCTAAAACGTCATAACTGATCGTTTTCAGTCGTTCGTATGCGTCAGTATCATTGGTCTCGATTATACGGACAAATGATTCAGCCTCATAAACCATGTTATTCGGATGATCGTCTGCAGACAATTCTACCACTTCATCTCCCTTGTTCCGCAGCACTTTCGGATGGTACATATCACCCGCATTCTCAAACACCAGTGTCCCATTTTCCCCGTGAATTTCGCATGTGTTGATCGACTGGGCAATCTTGGAACAAAGAATAGTTGCTGTAAAGCCGGGATATTCGAGGACCAGTGTTCCGCTGCCATCGACACCACTGTCGAGCAGAACCGGAAAATAGGCAGCATTTGACGGTTTGCCGAATAAGCCGACCGCAATGGACAGCGGGTAAACACCGAGATCCATAAGTGCACCGCCGGAAAATGCTGTTGTAAATACATTCGGATCCTCACCGGCCAGGTATTTGTCATAACGTCCCGAATATTGCACAAATGGCAAAATCATGCTCTGGACTGCACCAATCTGCTCCACACCTTCCTGAATACGTGTGAAGTTCGGCGCATACAAGTTCCGCATCGCTTCAAACAAGAAGACACCATTTTCCTCAGCAATGCGGTACGCTTCCTCCCATTCTTGTAAATTGGAAAAAATAGGCTTTTCACAAAAAACATGCTTTTGTCCCTTTAAAAACGTTAGCACGTGATGAAAGTGATGTGAATTCGGTGATGCGATATAGACAGCATCCAGTTCATCGCTTGCCGCCATTTCTTCCAGATCGGTAAATACATGATTCACGCCATGCTTTTCGGAAAATGCACGGGCTTTGTCATCCGTTCGCGAGTAAACTGCCGTATGTACAAGCGTATCCGTCTCCATGGCTGCTTCAATAAATGCATCAGTGATCCAACCCGTACCAACTGTGCCAAATTTCATGTCCTAACCTCTCCCCTCAGCGGATTGTTTGTTATAGTCTTTCCATATGTATAAATGCTGCTTGACACCGCATATTCGGCAGTCAAGCAGCATTCACATGAGTTATTGCTGTTCCAATTTTTCAACCCGTTTTTCCAGCTTTTCTGTGTTCTTTAGCTGTTCGATCATGCGCTTGATCAATTGCAGTTCAGCCTGCGCGGTCATGACATGATCCTGTGCATGAATCATAAAAAAGCTCGGAACACCTTCATCATCCGGGTTCTGGATCAACTCGGTCTGGTATTTGTGACCTTTCAAAAACTCGTCATTCGCTTCTTCTAGCAATTTTTCAGCTTCATCAAAGTTGTATTCTTCCGCTTCGTTTAAAGCTTCATAGGCAGCACCGCGGGCATTGCCCCCGTGCAAAATCAATTGTGTCATGATTTCCTCGTAGTTCATTACATTAACACTCCTCTTACCTCTTGGCTGTCTTAGTGATTGCAAAGTCCTTCTTTTTAAACATGTATCTTAGGCTTCTTCTGTCGCCTTTTCTTCCTGTACAAGCTGTTTATCGTACTGTTTGAAGAATGGCCAATAAATGAGCGCGGCGATAACAGCGTTCATAATTTGTACCAGTCCGGCAACCACCGAACCGCCTGTTGCAATGAAACCGCCAAAGAATATTGGTACCGTAAACGGCGGCTGCACAACAACCGGAGGTATAACGCCTGTCGCAAACAGAATGTAGTTAATCGTCACAATGACAACAGGACCCAATACGAATGGGATAATTAAGATAGGGTTCAATACAATTGGTACCCCGAAAATCAACGGTTCATTAATATTAAATAGTGATGGAATAATCGCTGTTTTACCGACCTGTTTCAATTGAACGGAAGCAGCAAACAGCATGAATATAGCAAGACCAAGTGTTGCACCGGAACCACCAATGTGTGTAAACATGTGGAAGAACGGCTCAGTTACAATACCAGTTGCTTCAGATGGATTGCCTGCACTGATGGCATCCGCATTATTCGCCATCTGGGTCATCCAGAATGGGTAAGCAACAGATGATACCACGTTCATGCCGTGAATACCGATGGACCAGAGCACAAGCATCAATAGAATCATGCCAAGTGCGGCCCAGTAAGAGTTCGATGCCGACACAAGCGGACTGAACAAATCAAGAACTGCCTGTGGTATCGTTTTTTCCAAGTTAGCCCAAACAATCCATTCCAGAGCCCATACCGCAGGCAGAATAAGCAAGAATGGCACCAGTGCACGGAACGTTCGCATGACATATGGGGGTACTCCTGCCGGCATTTCAAAGGCTACACCTTTATTAATTAGAAAACGCATTGCTTCGGTCGTCAATATACCTAAAATAATTGCTACAAATAAACCTTGTCCGCCTAGATAATTCAAAATATCGCCAAACGGCACTTGGCTAATATCTGTGACCGGGAATGCTGTCATGAAAAACGCCAGCATAGATAGAATACCTGCCATTGCCGCATCCATGTCATGCCGTGATGCAAGACTATAGCCGACACCAAATGCAACAGTCACCGCCATAATCCCGAAAGTCAGATTATACGGGAATAGAATTTGTCCCTGTATCGGTGCAATCGCATCCTCCCACGCATTAATAATTCCCCAGTCGAGTGATGTCGGCGGATTGGCAATAATCAGGAAAATCGCACCCGTTATAATAACGGGTAGCGCAAAAATAACAAATGCATCACGAATGGACTGCAAGTATTTATTCTGGGCGATTTTGCCCAACGGTTCCATTAGTTTATCTTCCATCCACTCTACTACGTTCATGGTGGTCTCCCCCTTTATTTTTCCAGTAATTTTAATGCTTGATCAAGCACTTTATTTCCATCCATCAGTGCAAACGCCCGCTGATCGACGAGTTCGACCGGAATATCATGCTGTTCCGCCACTTTTTTCACTTCTTTTTTAAGGTGACGCACTTGCGGCTCAAGCAATGCAACATCATACTGGCTTGCTTTCTCTTTAAATTCACCGGTTCCGCCGGCATATGCCTCTACATCCATTCCCCGCTCCCCTGCTGCTTCTTGTACCTTTTTAGCAAGCTGGCTGGACGTCGCACCCCAGCTGCACAAGATAATAACTTTCACTTGATCTGCCATATTAATCCGCTCCTTTTATCATGAATGTTGTTTTGTCAGGATGTCTTTCGCCATTTTGTCAACTTTCTTGTAGTGCCCCATAAGCCAATATGAAAACCATGAAGCCGCATAGATAAAAATTGAAAAACCTATGCCAAATCCGAGGATTACATTTGCCGATGGTTTTCCAGTCAGCACTGCGTAAAGACCGTAACCGGTCCAAATAAGTGCGAACACCGATGCGTAAATAATAAAGAATTTTTTCATCCTATCCCTCCCAGCTAACCAGTGGTTATTTTCCACGTTTGGGCAACTTTCATGCATCCATCCCATCCACAGAAGGGTGCATTCACCTGTTATAAAGCAAAAAGTATGCCAACTTTAGAAGCAAAGTCGTAAAATAATTGCTGAACCCCCGAGTGGCAAGGAATATGATTTTAAAATCTTTCCGCTAACCGTGCGAAAAAACACAATAAAAAAATGTGTGCAGTAATGATTGCACACATTTAGCGAGAGAGTTTAGCCAACTCTCGTTTTATTTCCTCTGGAACATGAATATGAAACGTCTCTTCCAGCCTGTCGCAAAATGGATTCCATAATTCCAGTTCGCGTGCTGACAGTACCGTCTGATTATCCAATGGGATGGAGGAGAGTAATTTCTTGTCACTCTGTTGCAGGTTTGCTGCAATGATGCGATCGATTAGCCCACCAATATGCATCCACATGCCAAGCTCCCGATTGCTGTCCCAATCATAAAAATCACGGATTGGAGGAATGTGTTTCTGCAGCAAATTTGCAATTGTTTTCGGATTCACATACGTTATAATTTCCTGAAGTCCGTGTGTGATCAATTCATATATTTCATCATGTGAAACGTCTTGATTCAAAGGTGGCAAAGCCGATTTCCTGGTGATCTCCAACAGCTTATGCATCCGGGAAATCCCTTCATGCTGCAACAGTTCCCAAGCCGGTATATAAGGAATTCCGTCAATGGATACTGGAACCGTGCCAATGATAGCAATGACATCATAATAATCTTTCAAGCCAGTAAGAACGGACGTGTCTTTCGTTGCGGGATCAATTCTTACCGACCGTATTAACACATCCTGATCAATTTCGGACAGCTGATTTTCAATCCATGATTCCAGGAGCTGTGCGGCACCCTCCCCCGTGAAACATACCGTCGCTATCAGCCGTTTCTTCCGGACACCGGATGCCTGTTCTTTTTCCACGAACCTCATAAAGGCATTTTTAGTTTCAGTATACATCCCATCCAATGTCTGATCGGAAATAAGGGACTGTCTTCCTGCCTCCAGGACCATTGGTAAATTCACACTGGAAAGCGTCCGGATGGGCACAAGTACTTCCTGCTGAATCGTATCACCCATAGTGATCAAGGAACCAATATCCACTAAAAGAAGGGCACCACTAATATGGGAAAGACCGTTAATCGTCTGTTTCACCCGTTCATACGTATCCTCGGCTGAAATGTTCAGCGGCATATCAACCGCATGAATGACATTGTTCCCAAGCAGATGATTAGTTACCTGAGCCATGGAAGTGGAAGTCGATGTTCCGTGTGTCACTAGAACAACGGCGATTTCCTGCTCCTTTGTTACTTCCGGCTGCACCTTTTGCTCCGGTGTGAGGAAGTGAGCAATTAGTTCGACTTCCTCCTGTGGCAAACCCATGCTAAGTTCCGAACTTAGGTGAGAAGCCAGCTTACCGGCTGCTTCCCGGTACGTTGCATTCGGGTGGATCATCACAGGAATCGGTACTTTCTGCACATCTTCAAGCAAATGGTTCCGGTAATTCTGCAGATGCAATCCAATTACGTAAAGCTGGCTTGTATGCAGTTCAAATGGAAGAATGGCATTCAATTCACCCAGTGCGTCCTGTAGTACCCGAAATAAATCATTGTCAATCAAATGTTGCCAGCTTTCCTGTAATAACGAAGGCTGTTTATATTTTTGTGTTAATTCCCGAATATAATCAAGCACTGCTTTTTGCATATCAGCATTTTCTTCGTTTGACTGCTTGTCCAGCCGCTGATAAATATTCGGAAATGGATATACTGTTTGTTCCGTATTACTGCGGGCCGCAATTTGCTTGGACGTTTTATGTTCATTCCAGTTCCGCTGTTCGACGAATTCTTTTTCACCCAGAAAGTCTTCCAGCTTAACAAGCACCTTCGTTTCATGCCTGTTCAAGTAGCGCAAATAAGCCCGAGCACAAGCAATCTGAATATCACTTTTCAGTTGGCCAATGTTGCCAGGACAATCATAGGTGAGGAATGCTTCTCGGCAGTCTTCTTCAATCGAAAGCGCCGCATTCATTTTCGCAGCCTCATCAGAAAGAAAACGGTCAATTAACGCCTCCCGTTCCGCTGCTGTTCGTTCCCTCAGTGAGGGTACATTCAATTTTACAGAAAACCGGCGCAGCAGAGTCGGGAGCAGGTATGTTTCCGAGTCTTCTGTCGTTGCCCCGATGAGCGCAATGTTTGCCGTCCGTTCCTGCGTGGCTTCCCCGAGCCGATGGTAAATACCTTTGTCAATCAAATAAAACAGCATCTCCTGGCCTGATGGCGGGAGGCGGTGGATTTCATCCAAGAACAAAATCCCGCCGTCCGCCTGTTCCACAAGTCCAACCTTATCTTCCGTTGCACCGGTAAACGCGCCTTCCTTTATCCCAAAAATCTGCCCGACAAGCAGCTCCGGATTTTGGGCATAATCTGCACAGTTAAATGCGATAAATGGCATATTTTCATACGTTTCCGAATTCTCAATGGCCAGACTTGACAGTTTTTCGGCCAAATAAGACTTTCCTGTCCCCGTTTCCCCTGTCAATAAAATTGGAAGTGGTCTGGACGGGTATAAAAAGGCTGCCATTCCTGTTTCAAGAATTGGCTGTAGACTCTCCCCGGAACCGATTACATTTGTGTCGGGGGCTTCCTTTTGTACCAAAGCATGCACCGCATATCTGACCGGTTTGCCCGATATTTTTTCAATGCGGTTGGCTTTCACCAGATCATTCAGATACCGGCTTGCAGTGGAGCGGTCAATCTGAAG
Source organism: Lentibacillus juripiscarius (assembly GCF_042685205.1). Taxonomy (NCBI): domain Bacteria; kingdom Bacillati; phylum Bacillota; class Bacilli; order Caryophanales; family Bacillaceae; genus Lentibacillus; species Lentibacillus juripiscarius. Next base: position 37,521 of record NZ_JBHUNA010000020.1, on the reverse strand, counting down.
CTGTTCCCCTATTTCAGCGGCAGTTGCTCCATCATTGCCGGCTTTTCGTAATTGCTCGTATATATCCATCAGTCGACTCATGTGTATGTGTAACCTCATTTTTCCGCTAATTTATACTTCCTATTTTATTCTAGCAGGAACACAGGAAAAAATCATGCCTTGGACCGGCCGCTTCTTGCTGTCCGTCAGCTGTCACGAATGTCCACACCATCCGGGTGACCAACGAGCAGCTTGTCCGCCATGCCGGCAAAAATTCCGGTTTCCACCACACCAACAAGCTGCTTCAGCTGCTGATGCAGTGCTGCTGGTTCATGGATGGTGCCAAAGTCACAATCGAGAATATAGTTTCCATTGTCAGAAGTGAACAGGCTCCCATTATTTTGACGCACGACCGGCTTGGCACCCAAATTGGCAATGCGCTCTGCCGTTACCTCCCAGCCGAACGGCAGCACTTCCACCGGGAGCGGAAATGCCCCAAGCTGGTCCACGAGTTTCGATTCGTCGACTATAACGACAAATTGTTCTGCGGCTGCTGCGATGATTTTTTCCCGGACAAGTGCACCACCGCCACCTTTTGTCAGATTCCATGACTGATCAGCTTCGTCCGCTCCATCAATGGCCAGATCCAGCGTTTGCGTCTGGGAGAAATCCGTAAGCGGAACACCGAATTCCTTCGCCCACGCTTCCGTCTGCCTTGATGATGGAATGCCTGCAACGTTTAGCCCATCGCAGACATGCTCGCCAAGCTTTCGGATCATCCAATAAACGGTGGAACCCGAACCAAGACCAATCGTCATGCCGTTTTCAATGAACCGGAATGAAGCTTCCCCTGCTTGTTTTTTTGCCATTTCTTTTGCATCCATCGTTTAACAGCTCCCTTGTTTTCATCATTTTGATAAGCTTCCATTCCACTCCAACACGTAAAGGCATCGTTGTCACATGATAGGCACCCATCGTGAATCGGGGTTCTATTTATATAATCGTTTCCGGTAAGTGTAAGGTGTTATGCCACTTCTAAAAAAGCACCACACTTTTTCTAAAGTTGGAACGATTGTATATAAAAAAATTGTTTTCTTAAAAACGGTGTACTTAAAAAGAGAAGTATGACAAACGCTACCCCTTCTTATAATCCCAAAGTACTTTCCATTCTCCATCTACTTCCGTCACAAATACATTCTGCACCAGGGTAAAATTCCCATATTTTCCTTTATACATTTGGGAAACTGGCACTTTGTATACTTCATCCATCGGTTCCGCCTCTTTGGCCGGTTTCCAGTTGTTCATTTCGACAGCCTCCCCGACGGTAAACGAAAATGTCGTCACACCGAAATGGTTCATGAACACGTGTGCACGGTCCTGCAAATAGTGCCCTTTCGGAAATTTTTCCTGCATGAATGGATGAAACATAGCCCACGAATCGGAGAAGGCGCCATCCTGCTCATATGTATAAAATGTTTCAACAACTTCTGCTGCACGTTCCTCCGGTGATGTATATAAAAACAGGTAGATTGTTACGCCTAACCCGGCAGCCATTACTATCAGAACCACATTTCGCATCAGACCCCTCCCGTACCGTGTTAGTATCAGTTTATTCCTGAGATGAACCATTAAGTACATAGCACTTACAACGAATTCATGCTCTAAAAACTAACTTATCACTTTTGATAACTTTTTAATATCGGTTTTATTAAATTAAATAATTTATTTTTATCACCAGTTGGTGTATTATAAGAATTGAAGGAGGAACTAATCCCCCTTCCGATTCCTCTTTGTGGCCACTGAGGTTTCATTTCCAAATCATTTGGAGGTGATTCACTTGTCAAAGCAAAATACAATGGTCGAACAGCTCGCTGATTGGGCGCACAACTTAAGATGGGATGACCTGTCCGACGAAGCAAAGGAAGCATTAAAGGGACGTGTCCTTGATTCCATCGGTGTTGCTATCGGGGCGCTTGGCAGTGAACCGGTTGAAAAGATTCGCCGGATGACGGAAGATATTGGCGGTGCCGAGCTGGTTACGCTCATCGGCGGCGGTAAAACAACACCTGATTACGGCACATTTTTTAACAGTGCTGCTATCCGGTATCTCGATTACAATGATTCTTATCTTGCTAAGGAAGAAACCGGGCATCCGTCCGACAACATCGCACCAGTAATGGCTGCGGCCGAAACAGCCAATGCGGACGGACGTGACTTTTTGCTGGCGCTAGCGATTGCCTATCAGGTGCAGTGCCGCCTGACGGATGTGGCGCCTGTACGCAAACATGGATTTGACCATACCGTGCAGGGTGCATACGGTGCCGCTGCAGGTGCAGCACGGGCAATGGGACTTAGCAGCACACAAATTGCCAACGCGGTAGCCATTGTGGGTACCGGTTATAATTCACTCCGTGTAACAAGAACCGGTGAATTATCAAACTGGAAAGGACTCGCTTATCCAAGTACAGCAATGGGTGCGGTCCATGCGTCCATGCTTGCCAAATATGGTATCACCGGGCCTAGAGAAGTCTTTGAAGGCAATAAAGGGTTCATGGATTCGATTGCCGGAGCGTTTGAGTTGGATTGGAAAGATGAGGATCTCGAACGTGTTACGGATACAATCATTAAACGATATAACGCTGAAATTCACTCCCAGTCATCAATTGAGGGACTGCTAGAACTGCGCGAACGAGAAAATATCGCGCCGGAAAATATTAAAGCTATTCGATTGAAAACATTCGACGTCGCGTACAACATTATCGGCGGCGGTGAAGAAGGCGGCAAAAAGCTGATTCGCTATAAAGAAGAAGCAGACCATTCCCTGCCATATATGCTAGCCGCCGCTTATCTGGACGGTCAGGTTATGCCGGAACAGTACGATCCAGACCGAATCACACGTGACGATATCCAAAAATTGCTGCAAAAAGTGGATGTACAGCCGAACGAGGCATACAGCAATCGTTTTCCAGACGAAATGGCCTGCCATATTGAACTGGAAACACACGATGGCAGTGTTTTTGAAATGGAAAAACGCGACTACCAGGGCTTTACGACACAGCCAGCCAGCTGGGATGTATTAATGGAGAAATATAATAAACTGACGAGCGGCATGGACAGCAAGATTGCCGCCAGGATTGCCGATACGATTAAAAATTTGGAACATGTGAACATTCGTGACCTGACCGAGTTGCTTGGTGAGGTAAAAATCAAGGAGGATGATGACAAATGACAAATCAGCGCGCATTTCAAAATATCCGGATGAACAATCGCCAGGAAAAGCCACGTACAAAAGGAATGACCGAAATCCGCGGCCCATACTATGCCGTTATGGGCAAACAGTACTTGCGGGACATTCTGGAAACAATGGGCGATTATATCGATATTCTCAAGTTTTCTGGCGGCGCATTTACGCTATATCCGGAAGATAAACTGCGTGAACTGCTGGACATGGCCCATGACTACGACGTCAAAGTCTCCACAGGTGGATTCATGGAAACCGTGCTGACACAAGGACCTGAAGCAGTCGACCACTATATCAGTGAATGTAAGCGCATCGGCTTCGACATTATCGAAATTTCGACCGGATTCATTACCATGCCGACCGATGACATTGTCCGTCTCGTCGAAAAAGTGCAAAAAGCTGGCCTGCTTGCTAAACCGGAAATTGGCGTTCAATTCGGGGCGGGCGGCACCAACACCGTCGAACAAAACGAAACAGAAGGCATTACCGACCCGTCTCAGGCAATCGAAGTCGGCAAACGCTGCCTAGATGCCGGCGCGTACATGCTGATGATTGAATCAGAAGGCATCACCGAAAGTGTCAGCTCATGGCGTACGGGTATCGCCACCCAATTCGCTCGCGAGCTTGGTACAGAAAACGTTATGTTCGAAGCGGCCGATCCGGACGTATTTGAATGGTATATTAAAAACTATGGCCCGGAAGTCAACGTGTTTGTCGACCATAGTCAGATTGTACAGCTGGAAGTACTGCGCCGCGGCATCTGGGGCACGAAAGACTTATGGGGCCGTGTCATAACATTTAACGATTAAATGAGAATATTATCTATTAAACTTAAACAGTCCGGGCTGCGTGCATACCCGGCTGTTTTTTATTTTTAGCTGTGATGCCGTTCTCGCGCGGCAGCTGCTTGGAGGCAAGTCTCCGGTGCACGAGTTGAGGGTGGGCTCGCACGAGTTTATCGGTTTTCGCGCGAGTTTTGGCCCGGCTCGCGCGACTTTTCCGATTTTCGCGCGAGTTTCAGCCCAGCTCGCGCGACTTTTCCGATTTTCGCGCGAGTTTCAGCCCAGCTCGCACGACTTTTCCGATTTTCGCGCGAGTTTTGGCCCGGGGTCGCGCGACTTTTCCGATTTTCGCGCGACTTTCGGCCGGTTCGCGCGGCTTTTCCGATTTTCGCGCGAGTTTCAGCCCAGCTCGCACGACTTTTCCGATTTTCGCGCGAGTTTCAGCCCAGCTCGCGCGACTTTCTTGTTTTTCGCGCGAGTTTCGGCCCGGGACGCGCGACTTTTCCGATTTTCGCGCGAGTTTCAGCCCGGGTCGCGCGACTTTTCCATCTCCCGCCCAAATCAATCCGCATCCATTTCTCAAACTAGCATCCTTTCGTTATAATGGACAGCAGTTGCCATTTTTGAAATCGCACGGGAGAGCATGCACATGAAGGGAGGTTGCATATGAATCAAACTGTAAAAGACATTTTCATGATTATCATCGGGGGTTTTATTTTTGCCATCGGCGTTAACTATTTTGCGATTCCCAATCGGCTGTCGGAAGGTGGCGTCATTGGGGTAACGATTGTTGCTCACTATTTGTTCGACTGGTCGCCGGGTACGGTCAACTTTGTCCTGAACACGGCACTTGTTGCGGTTGGCTATAAACTGTTTGAAAAACGTGTGACCATTTATACGATTATTGCAATCATCTTTTCCTCATTCTTTCTGCACATTACGGTTAGCTGGGGCGAGAACATTAACGATGATATGCTGCTGGCTGCATTGTTCGCAGGGCTGTCCGTCGGGCTTGGCCTCGGTCTCATTTTCCGGGCAGGCGGCACATCCGGTGGGTCGGCAATTCTGGCCCGGCTTGCCAGCCAGCTGTTCGGCTGGACAATCGGGAAAGGAATGCTCGTCATCGACATTGCGGTAATTGCGGGATCGGCTTTTATCATCGGGCAGGAGCGGGCGATGTATACGCTTATTTCCGTCTATGTAGGTGCCAAAGTGATTGATGTCGTCGTGGAAGGTGCCAACGAACGAACAGCGGCCATCATTATATCCAGTTCGCCGGATGAGGTTATGGAAGCCGTCACCAACAAAATGGCGCGCGGAATTACGGTGCTGGAAGGAAGAGGCGGCTATACCCAATCACAGCGGGAAGTACTTTACCTGGTTATCAGCAGATATGAAATTGTACCGTTTCGAAAAATTGTCCTTGATATCGATCCGAACGCCTATGTGACCGTCCACCCAGTCCAGGAAATTTTCCGGAAAGGGTATAAAGGAAGGTAATAGAAATCCTCTCATTAATTAGCATGAGAGGATTTCTATTTATCTAGCCATTATAAATGATCGGAGAACCTGGGCCAAGATCAATGCCCAGCAGCATCCATACAACGAGCATGATGGTCCAGCCAATTAGGAAGAACAGCGAATATGGCAGCATGACGGAAATCATTGTGCCGATTCCCATTTTCTTATCATACTTTTGTGCAAAGGCGATAATCACAGCAAAATAGGTCATCAACGGTGTAATAATATTGGTCGATGAATCAGCTACACGGTATGCCATCTGTGTCAGTTCCGGTGAGTAGCCGAGCTGCATCATAATTGGCACGAAAATCGGCGCCATCATCGCCCACTTTGCTGAAGCACTACCAATGAATAGATTAATAAAACCAGTGATCAGGACAAACATAAGGATTAGCGGAATGCCTGTCAAATTGACACTATCTAAAAGTTCCGCTCCATACACACCAAGCACCGTGCCCATATTGGTTTCATTAAAGTACTCCACAAATTGACCGGCAGTAAAAGCCAGGACAATAAACATCCCCATCGAAGCCATCGTATCGGACATTTGTGCCGCAACATCTTTATCATTGCGGATAACTTTCGTGACCTTGCCGTACACAAATCCAGGGATAAAAAACAGAATCGCAATAATCGGTACTAGTGAACTCATAAATGGCGACTGAATAATCTGGTCCATGTAATTGCCTTCTGTACCCCGCAACGGCGCATTTTCTGGCAAAATAAGCAACGCTGTCAACACAAGTCCAACTGCAAGCGACAACCCGGACCAAATCAGCCCTTTCTTTTCAATTGGCTTCAGTCCTTCAAGCTGATCCTGGCTGACGTCTTCATCTGTATTTTCCCCTTTGTATTCACCGAGGCGCGGAGCAACAATACGTTCTGTTACCCACGTTCCGATTGCTGTCAGAACAAATACTGACGCAGCAATAAAGAACCAGTTCATCGCAATATTCATGTTTTCGGCGTATGCCGGATCAATCACCGACGCCGCAGCAATAGTCAGTTCCCCAAGCATCACATCGGTACCTGACAAAACGAGGTTCGCACTGAAGCCAGCGGATACACCTGCAAAAGCGGCAGCCAAACCTGCCAGTGGATGTCTGCCCATCGCCGCAAAGATAAGAGCACCAAGCGGTGGCAGCACTACATAACCAGCATCAGACGCCACACTGGACATAACCCCTGCAAACACAAGTCCTACCGTAATGAAACGCCTCGGCACTGATAAAACGAAACCTCTAAGCAATGCACTAATAAGGCCTGTCCGCTCAGCAACACCGATGCCAAGCATAGTTACAAGAACAACCCCAAGTGGCGCAAACCCTATAAAGTTATCCGTCATACTGCCAAAAATATATTGCAGCCCTTCCGCATTCAATAGATTTTTAATCTCGACCATTTCACCATCCTCGCCGGGATGTTCCACACTGATGTCTAATGGCTGTAAGGCAGCTGAAAGTATAAGAACAATCAGCGCTAAAATGGCAAACAGTGTAATTGGGTGAGGAAGTTTATTACCGATAAACTCAATCCCATCCAAAAAACGCTGAAAGATTCCTTTCTTTTCTTTCCCCATCTAATACTCCTCTCTTTTTTGTAAATAATATTCTGAAATCTAACATTTTATGCTGCATATATTATATAGTCGAAATTACTCGATTTAAATAGAAAAATAGTAAATGGGAAAACTAAAATATTTCTCAACATTGAATTTACAATATAGCGGATGTGAAAAGCTATTTAAAAAGAACAGATAGATTGTATCTGTTCTTTTTAAACTTTATCAAAATTATCCGGATTGGAACCTGCGCGGTCGTTTTTGTTCAGGCTGTTGATCTGTCTCATCTCCTCTTCAGTCAGTTCAAAATCAAAAACATCCGTATTTTCCCTGATGCGCTCCTCATGGGTTGATTTGGGGATTGTAACAACATAGTTCTGAATGTCCCAGCGCAGAATAACCTGTGCAGACGTTTTATTATATTTTGCGGCAATGTCCGTGATCACCGGTTCATCCAGAATGCGTCCCCGTTTCAATGGTGACCAGGCTTCCAGCTGAATGTCCTCCTGCTCACAAAATGCCCTCAGCTTTTCCTGTGTCAAATGTGGATGGTACTCAACCTGGTCAATGACCGGCTTGACATTGGCATCATTCATCAAATCCTGCAAATGATGAACGTGGAAATTACTAACACCAATTGCACGCACTTTTCCTTCTTGATATAGCTTTTCCATTGCCTTCCATGTCTCCTTGAACTTACCTTTTACCGGCCAATGAATTAAGTACAAATCCAAATAGTCCAAGCCAAGCTTTTCTAGACTTGACTCAAACGCCTGTAATGTACTGTCATACCCCTGCTCATCATTCCAAACTTTGGACGTTACAAAAACCTCATCCCTTGGCACACCAGATTCCCGGATGCCCTGACCAACGCCTCGTTCATTTTGATAGTAGGATGCCGTATCAATGCTCCGGTAGCCAGTTTTTAGCGCGGCTTTGACCGAATCAACAGCCATTTGTCCATCCTCGACTTTATAAACGCCAAGGCCAAACCCAGGCATTTGGACGCCATTGTTTAATGTCACTGTATCCTGAAGATTATCAATCATACGTATTACCTCCCATTTAATGCGCTTTTCAACCATTATACATTATCATCCAGTTTCCAGACAAAATTGCCAGTTCCGGCGCATCATTGTCGAAATTAGCACTTGTTCATTTTTTGCGTATACATTAATACAAAATCAAAATAGAATCAGGTTTAGATAGAATATATAGTTTTTAAGCTTCACCTGTTATATAATTTAACTAATAAGGGGGGACTTTTTTGCAAAACTATTCTGCTTCAAGTAATAATGGGCACATAGAACAATTGTCATTCGAGAGTTTATTAGGGGATACCAATGATCAAATAAGCCCAAATACCCAGGTTAACCAAATAACAACGAAAGCTAACAGAGAAACATTTCCTATCCACTTAGTATCCGATTTTGAACGATTTATGGATTATATTGAGCAACATAAAATCCACCTAACAAATACGAATGAATATATTTCGAAAAAACATCTGCCCGCCATTAAAGACCGGATGTCGATAAAGACAGAAAACGCAACAAGCTATTCACAGCAACAGAACTATCCATATATACACTTTTTCTTTCACATTGCTTTAAGTGGTAATCTGATAATGAAGGCTGGAAAATTTAAAAAGCTACATTTAGTGGTGACCGAAAGATGGAACACGTTTCAGAAATTAACTGACACGGAGAAATATTTCTTTTTATTGGAAACGTTCTGGACCAATGCAAATTGGGAAATGCTTTTGGACAAACAACATACTGGTATTCACTATATTCTACCAGATATTGTGGAAAATTTATTAGATAAGAAGTCAGATTTTTGCTTGCAACTGGATAAAGAAACGTTAGTTGCGAACCTCATCTTTGATTGGAATTATTTTCTTCTTTATTTCGAATGGTTCGGTCTATGGATTTGCGAAAAAGACCAGGTAAAAATTGATTATTTTAAAAAGAAAAACAGCTATTTTGCAAAGTCGTTAACATTGACGGACTTTGGTATAAACATGCTTCCTATTTTAATGAAATCCAGAAACCTCCTTATTTGGAATATTCCACTAAGACAAGAGTACGGTGAGGTTAACCCAATACCGGGATCCACACTGCCTGAAGAAAATGACGGTTTAATCAAAACGAAGGACCAACGACCACAGCCTTTTCATCAAGCCTTTGCAACCCTGTTTTCAAAAAGTGATTTGAACAAATCGTTGCCCAGGATGGAACAGAACTTTACAAATGGAGTGCACACTTTTAAAGTGGCTTTTGACGACATTGCATGGCGGAAAATCGTATTATCTGCAAAACATACTATGGATGACTTACATAAGGTGATTATTAGAGCCTTTCAGTTTGATGACGACCACCTTTACTCATTTTTTATGGATGGAAGGAAATGGTCCAAATCATGCATTGTTTCACCAGATGATCGGTCGGGGAAACCAAATGCAGCTGAAACGATGATTGGTTCTGTCGGGCTCTATTGCGGACAGCGTTTTTTGTACTTATATGATTATGGTGATGAGTGGAAATTCACTGTTATAGTAGATGACATTCAGGAAACAGCTTCAGACCCAACCACCCCGTATATAGCAGAAGCAGTCGGCTATGGCCCGGATCAGTATTTCCTTATTGATGATAAGTAAAACCTGAACCCCCTTTCAAAAGGGTTCAGGTTTTTTAAATCGTTATTAATTTAGCCTTCCGTATCATCAATGTTCTGCAATATATCCCCATTTGTACTGTACACCGCCAAGTGACGATACCTTAATGTTCTTTACATAGTCTTTGTTCAGCCACACGTTTGTGTAGAAATAAATTGGTGCAATCGGCATATCCTCCATGAGAATCTGTTCTGCCTGCCGCAGCAGTTCTTTTCTGGCTTGGTAATCCGTTTCCTTCCTTGCTTGTTCCATCAAAGATTGGTACTCTTCATCTTCCCATCCCGTATAATTATTACTTTCTGTCGTCTCATACATATCTAGGAAGTTAGTAGCATCTTTAATACTCCCTAGCCAACCCATGCGGCCCATTTCAAAATTTCCTTCACTTAGTGAATCTAGATAGACATTCCATTCCTTATTCTCAAGTTTTACGTCAATTCCCAGCTTTTCCTTCCACATATCCTGCAGCGCCTGGGCAATAGCTTTGTGCGATTCATTGGTGTTGAAGCTGAAGATCAGTTCCGGCAACTTATCCAGTCCTTCTTCTTCCAACCCCTTTTGCAGCAGTTTTTTTGCTTTTTTAACATGGTTATCTTTAAAGTAGCCTTGTTCATTTTCTTCCCAAATAACCGGTGGGACTAACGCCATCGCCGGCTTTTGACCGCCTTTGGTAATGCTCTTGACAATTGCTTTCCGGTCGATTGCCATCGAAAGTGCTTTACGGATATTTTTATTATTGTATGGTTCTTGTTTAGTGTTAAATTCAATGTAGTACGTACCGGCTAATGGTGAAACATTCAGCTTATCCGATTGTTTTAGTGACGGAATGGCTGATAATGGAATTGTTCCGGTTGGATCGCCAGCCCAGTCCAATTCGCCACTTTCATACATTGATAGTTCAGTATTCGGATCATTTACCATCAGCATATTTATGGTTTCCAGATTGACAGTCTCAGCATCCCAATAATCAGGATTCTTCTTTAAAACAATTTCGTCTTTATGTTTCCACGACTCCAAAAGAAATGGTCCATTGGTGACAAATTTTTCACCTGCATCAGACGCCCAATCCGAGTTCGCCTGAGCCACCTTTTGGTTTACCGGATAAAAGGAAAAGTGGGCTGTTAACTGCAGAAAGTATGGCGTTGGCTGCTTCAGATCCACAACCAGCGTTTGGTCATCTATGGCAGTAACCCCGACTTTATCAAGCGAAACTTCGCCGGTTTTAGCCTTTTCCGCGTTTTTAATCGGGTAAAGATAGTAAGCAAAATCAGTATCAGTACTTTTCGGATCAAGCATCCACTTCCACGCATATTCAAAATCCTTTGCTGTTACTGGGTTACCGTTTGACCATTTGGCATCGTCACGGATAGTGAACGTGTACGTTTTCTTGTCATCCGAAATCTGGATATCTGACGCCATTGCATTCTTTACTTCGCCCTCCTGATTAACACGAGTCAGCCCTTCGAAAATCTGATCAAGCACAGCGGCTGATGTTGTATCGGTCGCCTTCTGCGGGTGCAGCGCCGGTGGCTCTGTTGCAATATTTACAGTCAGTTCTTGTTTATCGGCCAGTTTTTCTTTTCCATCCTCTTTATCAGAACTTGCGCTTTTGCCGTTTGCTTCGTCACTGCTTCCTCCACCGCAGGCTGCAAGCGTTCCGGCAATGATCAAGAACATTATGATGGTTATTGTTAAATTTTTCCAATTCATGTGTGATTCCTCCCTTGATGAAATGCAGTATAGTAAAAACAAGAAAATATGGAATCTTTGTGTCGAGGTTCCTAATAAATGTCCCCAGTAATCCAAATGTTGCTGTTAAATCTTTCATGTTTATATTTTCTGCTGGTGAATGCCCGCTCAGAGCATTAATCCGGTCAATGTTTTCGATAGCTTGTCCATTTGGTACGTCCCCATTTATATGTATTGAAATGTATTTTTATAAATATCCAATTGTACAAGCGTATTCAAGTCCGTAATCGCCAGCATGTCTGTCATTTTCCAACCCGTATTCGTCATCGCACCATGGTCTGGTACATTGATCTGTACAAGCAACTTCCAAATTATATTACTATTTTCTGAAATTAGGAATAATTATACAATACATAATCATTTGAAATCAACCACTTTATAGAGAAATTTATTTTTACACAAGTAATTTCTTAGCATGAGTTATGCTACTAACAAAAAATGGTTAAAAAATAAATAAAATTTAATTCCCGCCTGGTGCGTGGTGGCGTATTTAGTATTACCCTAGGAGAAATGCAATTTTGCAAACTATACTATTAATACAATTGAATTTTGAAGTGATTATACGGATAATTGGAAAGTTGTCGATGAAGATTATTGGTGATATACTTTTCTCAAGCAAATAAGGAGAGGGGGGCAGCAATGGACGGTCAAGTGATCAACCAGATACTGGATGAATTACAGAACATTAAAGCTAATATGGCTACGAAGGATGAAATGCATAACCTTCAGACTAATATGGCTACGAAGGATGAAATGCATAACCTTCAGACTAATATGGCTACAAAGGATGAGATGCATAAGCTACAGACTGATATGGCTACGAAGGATGAAATGCAAAAGCTACAGACTGATATGGCTACGAAAGATGAAATGCATAAGCTACAGACTGATATGGCTACGAAAGATGAAATGCATAAGCTACAGACTAATATGGCTAGGAAGGATGAAATGCAAAAGCTACAGTCTAGTATGGCCACGAAAGGGGATATTAAACGGGTTGAGGATAAAATTGACAGAAGTGAAAAGCAGATTGTACAAAATTCTGAACTCATCATTGAAAACAAGAATCTCATCAATGGAAACGAAAAACAAATCGCTCAAAACACGGAACAACTGTCTCATATCAACAATCAATTACATTCCTTAAAGGAAAGCCAAACGCAGCAAGAAAAGCATTTGAAAACGTTGGCTTTACGTTCGATTGAACAGGAATCTAAACTTCGTGAGCTATAATGAACGACAGGCATTCAAAACTTATCTGATACTCCTTCCAATTATATTAGATTATACGATTGGTTGTATAATTTCTACAAATCACATACCACCTCTTAGATTGATTCACATACGAAAACCTGCTTCAAATTTTTAAGAAGCAGGTTTTTTCGGATTAGGATTCACTTTTTGAACAACCTCTTTTTACGGGTGTCCATCAGTTCTTTAACCTCTCATATACTTTTTTTCAAATCAATTTCTGTAGTTTTTCGGAGATCCGGTCTCCTATTTCATTTGTTGTCGCTTTTCCACCAAGATCAGGTGTCAGATTTTCCTTTTCCACAGTCAAGCCTTTAATGGTATCCAACACAGCTTTCCCCCACTTTTCTTCACCGAAAAAGTCCATCATCTGACTGACCGACCAAATAGCTGCAATCGGATTGGCCAGTCCCTTTCCGGCTATGTCCGGGGCTGAACCGTGGACAGGTTCGAACATGGACGGGTATTTCATTTCCGGATTGATATTGGCCCCGGCGGCAAGTCCCAGTCCACCGGTGATACCGGCTCCGATGTCAGTCACGATGTCGCCAAAGAGGTTGGATGTGACAACAACTTCAAACCGCTCCGGATCGGAAACGAAATACAGGCTGGCCGCATCAACAAGATAGGAATAGGTTTCGACATCCGGGTATTCTTTTCCCACTTCTTCAAACACTTCATCCCAGAAAACCATCGAATAATTCAATGCATTTCCTTTGCTGATGCTTGTCAGCGTCCTATTCGACCGGTGGGCTTCCTCATAGGCATAGCGGATGATCCGCTCCGTGCCTTTGCGGGAAAAGATCCCTGTCTGCAGGACCACTTCTTCCGGCCTTCCTTTATACAGCCACTCGCCTGCTCCCGCATATTCCCCCTCACTGTTTTCCCGAATAACAAGCATGTCGATGTCCTTGTCTGACTTGTCCTTCAGCGGCGTGAAGGATGGGTCCAACAGAGAAACAGGACGAAGATTTACATATTGATCAAACGATCTCCTTATTTTTATAAGCAGATCCCGCAATGATATATGGTCCGGAACACCCGGATAGCCGACCGCCCCAAGGTAAATCGCATCAAAGTTCTGGAGCTGGTCGATGCCATCCGCATCCATCATTTTCCCCTGTTTTAAATAATACTCACAGCCCCACGGAAATTCCGTAAACGAAAACGACAACTCGGGATCCAATTCCTCGATTGTTCTTAAGATTTTTACTCCTTCTGCTACAACTTCTGGTCCTATTCCATCACCTGGAATAAGTGCAATGGACAAATGCTTCATGGGTGGTTCCCTCGTTTCTGCTGTTTTCCTTTAAGTGGGATATTAAGCAATTCTGTTTTCTGCTTCCATATACTTTTTCGCATGGCGATTCCCTAAATAGCGCAATAAGAAAAACTGGACAATAATACCGGCTGCCAGCAGGACAATACTGCTGCCAATCACGGAATAAACCAGGTAGAGCACTCCGGTAATGCTGGCCGGAACAAGTGCATATGGTGCTTGTGTATTGACATGGGCTATATGATCGGATTCCGCGAAAATCGATGCCATGACCGTCGTGTCTGATATCGGTGAAATGTGGTCACCAAAGATCGCCCCGGCAAAAATAGCTCCAATGATAATCGGGATAAGCGGCTCCCCGCCGAAGTTAAACGCCATTGGAATTGCAATCGGAGTCAGGATCGACATGGTGCCCCATGATGTACCAGTTGCAAACGAGATGAACATGGCGATGACAAAAACCAAAAACGGCAGGAGTCCGGCTGTCATCCAGCTTTCTGTGGCACCAACAACGTACTCAGCAGTGCCGAGTTCGGATGTAACGGTACCTATCGACCAAGCAAGAATGATAATGATTAACGCAGGGAGCATGGTCCGGATACCGCCCAGCAGTGTTTCTTCACTTTCCTTAAAGCCCATTCCCTGAATGAGGCCAAGAATGAGACCGACTGCCGTCATGGCAAAAGCTCCCCATGTCAGAGCAACCGAGACATCTGTGTCAGCAAGGGCATCCATAATGGACTTTCCTTCAGCACCACCGCCAACGTACCACAATCCCCATATACCTACGGAGATGAGAGCGACAAGCGGCAAAATGAAATTCCAGACACTACCTTCTTTTTTGTACGGTTCCCCCAAATCCTGATCGACAGAAGACAGCGGAGTCGATCCTTCCGGAATCAGCTTGCCAGTTTTTTGTGCTCGCTCTTCCGCTTTTGCCATCGGGCCAAAATCCTTGCCTGCTATAATCATCGGAACTGCCAGCAAACAAAGAATAGCATAAAAATTCCACGGAATCGACTGCAAAAATGCGAAATAAGGCTCCATTCCAACAATGCCAATACTTGCAAAGGCACCGGCAATTAACGAGACCTGAAACCCTATCCAGTCAGAAACCGGCCCAATCGTCGCAATTGGAGCAGCTGTCGAGTCAAGCACATAGGACAGCTTTTCCCTCGAAATTTTATGTTTCGCAGAGATATCTTTGGAGGCGTTCCCAACAATGACTGAGTTCACATAGTCGTTAAAGAAGATGATAAGTCCCAGGAAGTAGGACAAAAACTGAACTCGTTTCTTGGTGGTCAATTTCTTCTCCAGTACATTAATCAAGCCCTGTGATCCGCCTGTCTTGAACATAAACGCGGCTCCACACCCGAGCAGTGCCGTCATGACAAGAAACCGGGCATTCCATGGATCAACCATTACATCTTTCAACCAGGTAAACGTAATACCAACCGCTTCAAACGGATTGCCTCCTGCTGCAATCAGGCCGCCAACCCAAATACTGACAAAGAGCGACAACAGCACTCGCTTCGTAATGATTGCCAATGCCACCGCAACAATCGGCGGGATGACCGACAAAAAATCCATACACTCTCCTCCAATTTGATTTTACTGTTTGCGAGGTCTGTGTTGTCATTTTAGTCCTAATGTCCCCCATAACTCTGGCTGGCATTTCTTCTCATTTGTACACCCGATTCACCCGTTCCATCAGGCTTGCCAGCACTTCATCTACAATACTGTCCACCTTTTCCGCTATCTCACGCGCCGAAATCGTATCCCCCCCTTGACAACCTATGAGGACGACCTCATCCTCCTCCTGGACATCACTAATATGCGTCACATTGATGATCATCTGGTCCAGGGAAATTTCTCCGGCAATGGCTGCACGCTTGCCACGAACTAGCACCTCGCCTTTATTGGAAAGTGCCCGCTTGTACCCATCTCCATGACCGACCGGAACGATGGCCAGTTTTTCGTACCCTGATGTGACATAATTGCCACCATAACCGACGGAGCTATTAGGCGGGAGTGTGCGCACGTGCAGAATCCTCGATTTCAATGCCATGACAGGCTTCAATGGTACCATCCCCTGCTGGCGGACTTCCGGCGGATACCCAAACAGGGCAACCCCAGTCCGGATCATATCCAGATGCATGTCTCTCCTCTCGATGGCAATGGTGGAAGCACCTGCATGCCTTATCGGGAAATTGTAACCGCATTCATTTAAGTCCAGCACAGTATCCATAAACAGTGAGAACTGCTTTTCTGTTGTCTCCCAAAGCCCTTCATCAGCACTGGAAAAATGCGTATAGATTCCCTCCCAGAAAAGCCCGGAAAGATGATAACAGGACCGGCAAAATTCCCGTGCATATTCCGGAGCAATGCCAAACCGGTGTAATCCTGTGTCCAATTTTAAATGAACTGGTGCGGTCTTTTCCTGACTGACAGCCGCAGCATGAATAGCTTCTGCCAGCTCGCTGGAAGAAACAGACACCGTCAAGTCATATGTAACGGCATCTGTCGCCTGTGCCGGCATGATAGTACTCAAAATGTGGATCGGGACGTCAATGCCATTTTCCCGAAGCAATGCCCCCTCCTCAACGGTAGTCACGCCCAGTCGGTCCGCACCAGCTTCAATGGCAGCATGGCCTATGGGCACAACTCCGTGTCCATAGGCGTTTGTTTTGATAACAGCCATTAGTCGGCTATCTGAATCAACTGCAATATTCTTAAATGCTTTAACATTATCCCGGAAAGCAGTCAAATCCACTTCTGCTTTCGTTGGGCCGCAGGTTGTCAATGGTGGATGAGCCAATTCATTATACCCCCTAACTGCCAATTACCCTGGTGTAATCGTCGTAGTTCAAGCTTTCTTTTTCTCATACAGCGTACGGAAGGCCTTCACCAGCTGTTGTGTTATATTGCCCGGCGTTCCTTTGCCGATTGTCTTGTCGTCCACTTTTAAAATTGGAGCAATGTCTGTTTTTGTTGCCGAGATAAAAACTTCATCCGCGTTTAATAGGTCATCAACGGTATACGTTTCTTCATGCACTTTCAGCCCTAGCTCATCGCACAGCTGCAAAATTTTTTGTCTAGTGATGCCGTTTAAAATATAGTTGTCAGCTGGATGTGTGTACAGTTCGCCATCCTTGACGATAAACACATTCGACGCACTCGCCTCTGTCACGGTATCGCCGCGATGCAGGATGGCTTCGATTGCATTGTTTTCCACAGCATTCTGTTTGGCAAGCACATTTGGAAGCAGGTTGAGTGTTTTAATATCACAGCGGAGCCAGCGAATATCCTCCGCCAGTATAGCTGTCCCACCGTTGTCTTCTAATGCGGTTTCCCGCTCTTCTTCCCGTGTGTAGGCAACCGTTACGGCTTTTGTACTCTTAGAAGGGAATTCATGCCAGCGTGGCGAAACCCCGCGTGATACTTGCAAGTAAATGATTCCTTCTTCCAGTCCGTTTGCCTGCACTAGTTGCTGCAGCTTCTCTTTCAATTGACCGACTTCTGTGGGAAGTGTAAGCCGAATCTCACGGGCACTCCTTTCCAGTCGCTTCATATGTTCATCCATCAGGAGCGGCTCGCCATCATAGACACCGATGACTTCATAGACACCGTCTCCGAACTGATAACCCCGGTCTTCAATTTCAACGACATTATCCCGCACCATAATCTCGTCATTGTACAAGATGTTATTCATGATAAAAACCTCCCAATCCATTTAGAAAAAATTTCAGCTCCTGCCCCAGAGAGGCTGGACGCCGGAAAGCCCCTTTTGCTATTTTACTGCATATGACTGGCAGATTAATAGTTTTTTTCTGTTTTTTCTATTACTGACCTGTTTCTGTAGATTGATAGTCCGCAGTAACCGAAAGCATGGTTGAAGCATCAACACTGGAACCGCTGATGACAACAACTGCATGTGAACCAGGCCTGACACGATCGTGCAGGATAGCACCGACACCTGCAGCAGCTGCACCTTCTACTGCCATTCGGTGTGTTTCCAGCATAAACGCCATCCCACTGGCAATTTCATTTTCTTCAAGCAGCATCATATCGTCAACGTACTGCTGTACCATGTTAAATGTGTACTGATTGTTGAGGCCAATTCCGCCCAAGAGACTGTCAGCAAGGGTATCCTGCTCTTCCACTATCACCGGTTTTCCTGCTTTAATGCTTTCATACATCGCTGCCCCTTTCGCTGTGGAGACACCGACAACCCGGATACCTGAATCAGCAGGCTTCAGCGCCGCCCCCAGTCCGGAATGCAGCCCACCACCGGAGAGACCGCCAATTACTGTATCCATCTCAGGCAGTTCTTCCAGCAGTTCCAATCCAATAGTACCCTGCCCGGCAATAATTTGCGGATCATCAAACGGATGGACGACGGTGAGGCCGTGTTCCTGTTCCAGATGATAACAGTGCTTTTCCGCTTCATCCTGCGATTCCCCGACAATTTCCACCTTTGCTCCAGTGCGTTTCAGCGCATCCACTTTGGCTTCTGGAACCCGCTTGGATATACATATGATTGCTTTCGTTTCCAGTTTCCGCGCAACTGTTGCAACGCTAACACCGAAATTGCCAGTGGAAAATGTCGTGACACCTCGATCCTGCTGTTCTGGAGATAGACTCAGAATCTTGTTGGTTGCCCCTCTGATTTTGAATGAACCACTTTCATTTAAATTTTCCAGTTTCAAGTGGATGGATGCTCCTGTTATGTCGGACAAGACGGGAGAGTAAATGAGCGGTGTATTTGCCGCGCTGTGGCTAATCCGCTTTTTTGCCTCCCAGACATCCCGCTGGGTAACGGGTTGTGCTTGCATGCTATCCCTCCCTTGTTGCAGATTCCTGTCGCGAATCGGAATGTGCCTTGTTATGACCATTTCCATTTTCCAGACAGCGCCTGACTGTTTCTGCTATGATGGACACTCCTATCGGCAGCACACTCTCATCGATATCAAAAAGTGGTGTGTGCAAATCACGTGTATGGCCGTCATTGACTGCACAGCCAAGGAAAAACATCGCCCCTGGGACAGTGGCTGTCATGTGGGCAAAGTCTTCTCCGCCCAGTCCAAAGGGAGTGTCCAAAATCTTGAAATCCGGATATAGCTGCTTCACCGACTCGCGGATCACGCTGTTAACTGCCGGGTTGTTCTTTAATGCTGGATCTTCCGGTTTCAAACTTAGCTCATAATCACCATCCAAGGGGCGGACAACCGAAAATGCCTTCTTCAGTTCATGATGGAGCAACTCCCGGACATCCGGCTGATAACTGCGGATGGTCCCCTTTACCAATACCTCAGACGGGATGACATTGCTGGCCGATCCAGCCTGTATGCTTCCAACACTGATAACGGAAGAATCAAGCGGAGATACGCGGCGTGCAACAATGCCATGCAACGCCTGCAGCACCGGCCCGAGCATCCAGACCGGGTCAGTGCCAAGATGCGGGTATGCTCCGTGTCCGCCGCTTCCGAAAATACGTCCCTCAAAGACATCCACATTCGCCATGCTATAGCCGTCATGAATTTTAACAGCACCAACCGGGTCTTCCGGACTCATATGAAGCGCCACAATTTGTTCGACATCATCCAGCACCCCGGATGCAATCATATACGGAGCACCAGTTGAACCGGTCTCATCTGCTGTTTCCTCTGCCGGCTGGAACAAAAATTTAACCGTTCCATCCAGTTCCCCTTTGTCAATTAACTCAGCTAGCAAACTAGCAGTCCCCAGCCCAATCGCGGTATGTGCGTCATGTCCGCACGCATGCATAACCCCTTCATGACAGGATTTATAATCACACTCATTCGCTTCCTGTATCGGCAAAGCGTCCATATCCGCCCGAACTGCGATAACTGGTCCGGAACCGGAAGAAACGGTGCCGGTAACAGCTGTCGGATAGCCGGCATTTGTCTCCACCTTCATCCCGGGTATCTTTTTCAGTTTTTCCGTAACAAATTCTGAGGTTTCCACTTCCTGAAAACTTAATTCGGGACAGCGATGAAGATGCTGACGCCACGAAGTCAATGTAGCGGCCATTTCTTCCGCCTTTATTCGAATGGTTTCCGGTTTCACCATCATTTCCATCCCCCCTTTTAAAACACTGCATTAGTAGAACGTTTCAAAAGTCCCTTCCAGAGCTGGGTGTTTGGAAAAAGTGTGGAAAAGGATATTCACATCGATCACCGCAACTGGAATATACTCGCTTTCCGCGGGCGGCTAATGAGCCTCCTCGAGCTACACTCTGCGGGGTCTCATCTAGGCCTTTCCTCCCACAGGAGTCTCGCATATTCCAGTTGCTGGGATGTGCTCCTCTCTTAAATTATTCCACACGATGATTCGAACTCTCCCACGAATTCTGCTCACATTTTAGCCGTTATTCGGTGTATCGACCGTTTGGTGCAGCACATTCTGTTCACTTCCCGAAATAGATAAAGATATACCGCCTACTCTATGAAATAGGCAGCATCCGTTACTTTTCGTTTAACAAGATCTTATGACGGCATGTTAAATGAGCCAATTTCATAAGTGTGCTTATTCATTTATTATCCGAATAATTAAAAATCGTTTAAATGTCCGGTAATGTAAAGCGCTAACCACGTTGATTGGAACGGAAGGCGGCGACTCCTGCGGGAATAGCATGAGCCTTGAGACCCCGCAGTGAGCAAAGCGAACGAGGTGGCTCAAGCCATGCCCGCGGAAAGCGACCGCCTGCAGTGGAAATCAACAGTTTTAGCACATATCCAGATATTTCAGATTTGATTAATAAAATTGACTCAAATATTTCATTTGGAAAGAACTCCTGGGATGTTCTACTAGATTCGATTTGCCCACAAACCTCAGGCAGTGTCACTCCACAGCTGCAATGGCTGTTATTTCTACATCTGTTCCAAGCAGCTGGCTTCCGACTGTAATACGCGCCGGTTTTACTTCCACGTTGCGAAAATACATTTCATAGACACGATTAAATTCCTGCACCGTTTGCCCGTTAAGATCAGCCAAATGACAAGTCATATGAACAATAGCATTAAGGTCTGCATCCTTTTCCGACAGAATGCTTTTTATATGATCGAGACACGCCTCCGTCTGTTCGGCTATGGAACCTCTGTTTTCCTCATCTTCGCCCGGCTGGACCCCATCCTGACCGGATACGAAAATGAACTGATCCTTTTTCACTCCTTGTGAATACGGTCCACTCGGTTTCGGGGCATTCAGTGTCTGGATTGCCTCTTTCAACTGCAACCATCCTCTCCTGCCGATTATTCCATTCCGATAGAAACGTATTGTGACTCAATAAAGGCGTCAATGCCTTCATGTCCGCCTTCCCGTCCAATGCCGCTCTCTTTCATACCGCCAAACGGCACTTGGGGTGCGGACGGTGCGCCATCATTCCAGCCGACGATTCCAAAATCCAGTTTTTCAATAAGCTTGGTACCTCTGGCCACGTTTTCCGTAAACACATAAGCTGCCAGTCCATACGGTGTATCATTAGCCAATTTAGCCGCTTCTTCATCACTGGTAATCTTTTGGACGGGTGCAACTGGACCGAATGTTTCTTCCTGCATGACGACCATCGATTCATCGACATCCTTCACAACAGTAGGCTGATAGAAAACACCTTTACCATCTGTAACCGGTTCGCCTCCGGTAACGACGTTGGCACCTTTCGAAACAGCGTCCTGCATATGCCGGCTCACTTTATCCAATCCATCCTGGTTAATAAGCGGGCCTACATCGACCGTCTCATCCGTGCCGTCTCCAACTTTCAGCGCTTCAACCGCCTTTGCAAGCTTATCGTTGAACGCATCGTAGACCCCTTCCTGAACATAGATACGGTTCGCGCAAATGCACGTCTGTCCGGCATTCCTGAACTTGGAAGCGACTGCTCCTTTCACAGCCAAATCCACATCCGCATCATCAAGAACCACCAATGGAGCATGCCCGCCAAGTTCCAGCGACAGGTTCTTCACCTGGTCGGCACTTTGCCTGATCAAGACTTTGCCAACCTCCGTTGAGCCAGTAAACGTAATTTTGCGGACTTTATCATTCGCCATAATGGCACCGGCAATCTTAGATGATGATCCGGTCACAAGGTTCACGACGCCTTTTGGAAAGCCAGCTTTTTCGCACAGTTCCATCAGCTTAACTGCAGTTAGCGGGCTTTCACCTGATGGCTTCATCACAACCGTGCAGCCAGCAGCCAGCGCCGGTCCCATTTTCCGTGTCAGCATGGCAGCCGGGAAGTTCCATGGCGTAATAGCCGCGACAACACCAACAGGCTTTTTCCAGACTTGGAGACGCTTTCCATCTTTATGTGTTGGAATTGTTTCCCCATAAATACGCTTGCCTTCTTCAGCAAACCATTCAATAAACGAGGCGGCATAATTGACTTCACCGCGTGATTCTTTAATTGGCTTCCCCATTTCTATCGTCATGATCTGGGCAAGCTCTTCCTGGTGTTCCAGCATTAGCTGATTCAGTTTTTGCAAGTACCCTGCCCTGTCATGTGCTGTTAATTCGGACCATGATGCAAATGCGTCATGGGCGGCCGCTACCGCTAAATCCGCTTCTTTTTCACCACCATTGGGTACGGTGCCGACGATTTCTCCGTTTGCCGGGTTCGTAACATTCAATGTCCCGAGTTCGTCACCAACCCATTCACCGTTGATGCACATCAAATAATTGTCTGTTTTTACTGTCATTCCTGGTCACTCCTATCTTCATCAAAAGTGGTATGGCCCCGAAAGCAGCGGGGCCGTTTCGCTGGTCAATGTAAAAGACCGTCCATTCCCGGTTTTAAAAAATTTATTATCTGACCTTCTCACCGGCAACCACAGCTTCAACCGCCTCTTCAAGGATGGCAAGCCCTTCATCCAGCTGCTCATCGGTAATCACAAGCGGCATCAATAGACGGACCACATTGTCATGCACACCGGCTTTCAGCACAATAAGTCCTCGTGCACGAGCTTCCTGCAGCACCTGAGCCGTTAGTTCTTTAGCAGGCTCTTTCGTTTTAGGATCCTTCACAAATTCGATTGCACACATTGCGCCAAGTCCGCGGTAGTCCCCAACTTCATCAAACTGATCACTCAATTTCTTGAATGATTCCATCACTTTGTTGCCGATAGTTACTGCGCGGTCATTAAGCTTCTCTTTTTCCATCACTTCAAGCACGGCGAGTCCAGCCCTGCAGCCAAGCGGACTACCACAGAATGTTCCGCCCAGTTCACCGCCGGAAGCACCGTCCATTACTTCCTGCCGGCCGATGACCCCGCTGATTGGCAAACCTGCTGCCATTGATTTGGAAATAGTAATCAAGTCTGGAGTAATACCAAAATGGTCTACGGCAAAATATTTTCCAGTCCGTCCGAATCCGGTCTGTATCTCATCAGCAATGAACAGGATGCCGTGCTGCTTGCACAAGTCATATACCCCTTGAACGAACTTTTTATTCGGGATAATAAAGCCGCTTTCCCCCTGAACCGGTTCCATGATGAAGGCTGCAACCTGACTTGGATCCACTTCACTAATGAAGAAATTCTTTACCTGTTCCAGCAGGTGATCCGTATATTCATCTTCCGTCATCTGCTCCGGACGGCGATAATTGTATGGGAATGGTGCATGATAGACTTCCGGTGCAAACGGGCCATACTCAAATTTATATGGCTTCACTTTGCCTGTCATGGACATCGTCATCAAGGTACGTCCATGGAATCCGCCTGTAAAGGATACGACTGCCTGCCGTTTAGTATATTTGCGAGCAATTTTTACAGCGTTTTCCACAGCCTCTGCCCCGCTGTTGAGAAACATGACTTTCTTTTGAAACGCGCCCGGTGCGAGCTCAGCAATCTTTTCTGCAAATTCGATGTATGGATCATTCATCATCACATTAAAACCGGTGTGAATATATTTGGCGACCTGATCCTGTAGCGCACTGACAACTGTATCATGGCTATGCCCGGCATTGATTACACCTATTGCCCCGGCAAAATCGATGAACTGGTTCCCGTCCACATCCCGGAGCAAGGCCCCTTTTGCTGAGTCAACAAACGTTGGGGCACCGTAGCTGACACCGTGCGGGACAACCTCATGCCTTCTGTCGAGCAATTCCTTTGCTTTTGGTCCTGGCAATTCCGTTTTTACTTGCGCAAATTGTTTATTCATAAATTATACCTCCTTAAATTCTGTATCGTTTTTTGACCGAGCAGTTTCGTTTCCACGTATTCAATGTGGTTCCTGACTCCCCCCTCCACTGTATGCACATCTTTTGAGACTAATGCCTGGAGCAGCTGTTTATGCTCATCATAGAACGACTGATGGTTTGAATAATACTGGTCAAGGTGCATAAGAAATGTCCTGATTTGCACTTGCAGCGAATCGTAAATTTTAATGATTCGTGAATTCCCGCACAGCCGAACAACATAGCTGTGAAATTGCATATCAAGATCAAACAGCGCATTCCAGTCTTTCTCATCTGCCTTCGTTTTCATCTGATCAACAATGGCTTGCAAATCCTCCACATGATTCTGTTCCAGATGATGAGTTGCTTGGGTAAACGCACGCGCCTCAATCAATGTGCGCAGTTCGATGATCTCATCCACATCCTGTTCGGTGAATGCAGCGACATAAGTTCCTTTTCGTGCCTGAATGACCACCAGCTCCTCAATTTCCAGGATTTTCAGCGCCTCCCGGATCGTGCTGCGGCTGACATCAAATAATTCTGCCAGCTCTGTCTCAAGCAGCCGTTCACCGAGCTGAATCTCCTCATTCCAAATTTTTCGTTTCAGCTGGTCGGCAATCAGTTCACTTAATGGTTTCTGCGTAATCCCACTGCTATCTTGTTCGTGCAAACCAAAAGCTCCTCTCTGTATCCTCCCCGAATGTTCAATGTCGATTGTCGACATTGATGTATACGTTCATCATAATTCAGATAATTCATATTGTCAAATAGTATTTCCATTTTTTTAAATTTATTGACTTTACCTTTAAATACACCTATTTTAATAATAGATGCACATGTTTTGCATGAAGAAGGGGAGGGAGTACATTGAAAAAAATAATTGCATACAACCGGGTGGAACAGCCTGTCCTTGACGATCTGAAACAGCGATATGATGTCCGTTTTTTCAAAGACATTGACCCCGCCACAGATCCGGAATTCTTGAGCCAATTGCAGGAGGCAGAAGGAATTATCGGGCTTGAGCTTCCAGTCAATGATGAACTGCTCAGCCATGCACCCAATCTGAAAATCGTCAGCAATGTTTCCGTCGGCTACAACAATCTGGACCTGGAGGCGCTGAAGAAAAGAAACATCATGGCAACGAATACACCGGAAGTGCTGACCGATACAGTGGCGGATACAGTTTTCGGTATTCTCGTTGCAACAGCCAGACGTCTTCCGGAATTGGATCAGTATGTCAAAAATGGGCAATGGGAAATCGAAGCTGTCGGCAATGACCTGTTCGGCACGGATGTCCACCATAAAACACTCGGTATTGTCGGAATGGGGCGAATTGGAAAAGCGATCGCCAAACGGGCCCACTTCGGTTTTGACATGGATATTCTGTACCATAGCCGCAGCAGGAAACCGGACGTGGAAACGACCTTCCAGGCAGGCTACCGCACCCTCGATGACTTGCTTACGGAATCGGACTTTGTCTGTTTAATCACACCGCTGACGCCTGAAACGGAAGGGCTTATTGGCAAGCGGGAGTTCAAGCTGATGAAAGACTCCGCTATCTTCATCAACGGATCGCGCGGGAAGACGGTTGTTGAAGCAGATTTAATTGATGCGCTTAAATACGGTGAAATTGCTGCAGCGGGACTTGATGTCTATGCGAATGAACCGGTTGAGCCTGATAATCCGCTATTAAAAATGACAAATACCGTGACGACGCCGCATGTTGGCTCCTCTACCCATGAAACGGAACTGAAGATGTCTGAACTTGCCGCCGAAAATCTGGAGGCGGGTCTGAACGGAAGGAAGCCGCCTAATCTGGTTGATGCAAGTGTCTGGCCCGAAAAGGCGACATAATTGGGCAGAACTCCAGTCCGTAAGAATCACAAAAAACCCCGTACCACTCTCATAAGTGATACGGGGTTTTTTGCGGTTTTAGCTTGTCACAAGGACGTTATTTTTCTAATTACGCGAGCCGGATATTTGGTTTGACCATCAAGTCCCGCGGGAAGTCAGCCAATACTTCACAGCCTGTGTCTGTCACCAGGAAGGATTCACTAATTTCAACACCCATATGATCCATCCAAATGCCTGGTATCATATGGAAGGTCATGTTTGGCTCCAGCACTGTTCGGTCGCCTGGTCTCAGACTAGCTGTGTGCTCTCCCCAGTCAGGCGGATAGTTCAACCCCATCGAATAACCCATGCGCGATTCTTTTTTGATACCACTTTTTTCAATAACACTCCGCCATACTGCTTCAAGCTCTTCACATGTTACTCCTGGTTTAACAGCATCTAGCGTCGCATTAATTCCATCCAGGACAACATCAGAGACATACTGCATGGTTTCATCCGGTTGCCCAAGCACAGCCGTTCGTGCCAGTGGTGAATGATAGCGTTTATAGCAGCCAGCAAGTTCAATGATCACTGGATCCCCATTCTGAAAACGGTCATCGGTCCAAGTCAAGTGGGCTGCGGATGTTTTATCCCCTGTTGGCAAAAGCGGTACAATCGACGGATAATCACCGCCAAAATCTTCTGTTCCGCTTATTTGTGCATGAGATATCTCTGCAACAACGTCAGATTGCCGGACACCTTCATTAATCGTGTCAAAGGCCACTTGCATCGCCTTTTCGGAAATCTTGGCGGCGTGTTTTATATACGAAATCTCGCGTTCCGATTTAATGATGCGGACCCAGTTGACCATATTGGTGCCATCTTTAAACGTCGCATTGGGCAGTCCCTTGGTCAATTGCATATAGCTTCTTGCCGTAAAATAATAGGCGTCAAGCTCCACAGCAATTGTTCTATTATCACATTTCTTTTCCCTGAGCAAATCACTGACAAAATCCATTGGATGTCTGACGCCGGACTGGACATATTGATCACCGTAGCCAACAATATGGTCGGTATCAAGCCACGTTGTATGAAGTGCCGCGCTCGTATCCTGACTGCGGCCTACCCATATCGGCTGTTCATCCTCGAGCATGACAATCAGCATTTGGTGAACATAGAACGACCACGCGTCATATCCGGTCAGGTAGTTCATGTTAGCCGGATCTGTCACAAGCAGCAAATCAACCCCTTCGTTAACCATCCGCTGCTTCGTTTTATTCAATCGCTCCTGAAACTCTGAAAACGGAAATGTCAACACGGTTACCCCTCCCCCATGTTCAAACTTTGCGATCCCTTTTTGAAACCGCTTACCTTTAACTATTTAGTTTTCATACGCAAAACTGTTCGGAAAGTACTGTGCAGAACATGTTATTACAAACCGATTCATAGATTTATGTGGACTACCCTGTCGACTGTCGACATTTTTGATACTACTAGTATATTCACGTATTATCCGGAAGTCAAACATTATTTGTACAATTAAAATAATTTGGGCACTTGTTACAAAAACCTGATTGTTTGCGGCGGCAGTGCTGCCCCGTTGGAACATTCGCAGGCACCATTTATTCATATTTTATGCAGGTGCATAACGTAATGGTACATGAAAATAGCTTTACAACATAAAAAAGAAGCGCCCCAGGAATTTGGAAACGCTGCTTGGAAATTTATAGGTTTTAACGGAAGGCTGTTCTCTAAAAGATTGTAGTCTTTTCGCCACTCTAGAGAATGAACCTTACTTAACCACCTCGCGGGAAAGCGCCGCTAAAAGTCCGAGAGAGAAGGCTTCTCAAGGCCAAAAGTCGAGGCCACTGAAAAGGTGCCCCTTCTTTCAAATGATGATTAATTCAAAAAAAACGGAAACAGCTTAACAGAAAGAAGGTGAAAATAACAGACGGCACCGATCCAGTCTGCATATCTTCCCAGAAAGTTGCACAACTACTGAAGAATCAGGCAATCTTGTCAATCTCTTCCTTCATATGCTTATCTGCGTATTCCCTGCCATATTTCGAAAGAGAAACGTGATAAAGTACCACACCAAGAATAATCCACAGGCCGATAATAGCCCACTCGTACGGCCAGATGAGCGCCGATGGCATACCAGGCATATATAAAACCGTGACACCGCACGCCATAACGATGGCAACCCAGCCAATTGTCGTACCGCCGGAAAGTTTGAATGGACGCTTCATTTCCGGATCTTTTTTCCGAAGAATGACGAACGAAATTGCCACCATCAGCCATGCAACAACAAGACCGAGTCCGCCAGCATCAACAAGCCATACCAATGCAGGACGCCCCAATAGCGGTGCGGCAGTGGACAAAACAGCAATCAGCACGATAGCCTTGTGCGGTGTATTGTATTTTGGATGTAATTCTCCTAGCGACTTCGGCAGCATTCCTGCTCTGGCCAGTGCAAAAATAGCCCGGCTGCCGCCAACATAAAATCCAAGCCAGCTAGTCATAATACCTCCAATTCCACCAAGCACAAGAATATTGCCCATCATCCGGCTGTCACCAAACGCCTTTGCCATCGCATCAGCCGTGACCAAGTTCGATGCATCCAGTTCTCCGGAACCCAGCACCCGCGATACGCCAAAAATAATCGCCACATACCAAAGCACTGCCAAGACAACAGCAGCAATCAGCAGCTGACCGATTTTTCGCTGTGGTAGATTAATTTCTTCCGCCGCCTGCGGAATGACATCAAAGCCGACAAACATAAACGGTGTCATAATAATGACAGTCAGGACACCCGCAATACCTTTCTCAAACAGTGGCTGCATGTGCTGGATATCGCCACTGACTGTGCTTCCGGTAATCAGTAGAAGCCCTGCTCCCAAAATCAGCATCGTCAGGATGAATGTAATAGCCGTTGTCAGCTTGATGCCCCGGTAATTGACCCAGGCCACAAGAATCGACCCTAGAATGCCTACACCTGCCCATGTAGCTGTCACATCCCAGCCGGCTATCGTATATAAATACCCCTGACTATAATCGGGAACGAGATACTCGAAAACAGTCGGGAGCGCCACCGCTTCGAAGGCAACAACTGATACATAACCAAGAATAATTGCCCAGGTTGCAATAAACGAAGCAGTTCTGCCCATCGCTTTGAATGTATAGACATGCTCACCCCCGGCAAGCGGAAGTGCGGAAGCGAGCTCCGCATACGTCAGTCCGACAACAACGACTAGTACACCACCGATGGCAAATGCTAGAATCGCCCCCAGCGAACCAGCTTCGGTGATCCACAGACCTGTTGTCACAACCCATCCCCAGCCGATCATGGCACCAAAAGCGAGGGCCAGCACATCTTTGTTCCCCAATATTTTTAACAGCTTTTTTTCTTCCACTTTCTCCCTCCTAACGAATGAATCGGATAATTGCTACATTTGTGGTGATCAAGTTTTTCGGTTGCCGCGCGAATTTAAGGTTTTTCGCGCGACTTTTCGCCCGGGTCGCACGACTTTCCCGATTTTCGAGCGAGTTTTTGCCCGGATCGCACGAGTTTAAGTCTATCTTTCTATCTAACCTTTTACTTGCAGCTCTTTTTGCACGGCAAACACGGCATCGTGCAGTTTTTCCACCATCGTATGGACCTGCTCACGATTGATAATGAGTGGTGGTGCAAAACAGATGATGTCTGTTCCCTCAAACGATACTGGGCGACAAATCATCCCTCGTTCATGCAATTGGTCAATCACTTTTGGCGCTGCCTGCTGGTCCGGTGAGAAACGCTTATTGGTAGCCGGATCCTGTACCAGCTCAACGGCACCAAGCAGCCCCTTAGCGCGGACATCTCCCACAATGTCCAGTTCGGACTGGACTTTCTCAAATGCCCGCAGCATCTGCCCGCCCATTTCCCTGGCATTTTCTACAAGGCCATCACGCTCAATAATTTCGATATTTTTCAGCCCTACAGCAGCTGCAGTCGGATGACCGCTATAAGTGAACCCGTGGAAAAGTGTCCCCTTTGATTTTTCCTTCAGCATTTCATGCACATGATCGGAAACGATGACACCACCGAGTGGTAAATACCCACTTGTAACTCCTTTAGCAAACGTCATCAAATCAGGTGTTATGCTAAAGTTCTCCACACCAAACATCTTACCTGTCCGGCCAAATCCGGTGATGACTTCATCCGCAATGAACAAAATCCCATATTCATCACACAATGCGCGGACTTGGCGCAAATAATCGTCAGGCGGAATGAGCACACCACCGGCCCCTTGTATCGGTTCTGCCATAACCGCTGCAACCGTGTCAGGGCCTTCTGTTTCAATAGTTTGCCGTAAATCATGGATCGCTTCATCAGCCGTTTTTTCATATGGTGTTTCGGTATGAACAAAACCTGTCATCATTTCTCCGGCCATTTCCTGGAACTCCTTGATACCTGTTGCACTGGTCGATGCAGCCGCAACCCCATGGTATGCCCGTTTCAGGCCGATAATCTTCCTCCGCTCCGGCTGATCCTGAATCCGCCAGTAATGCCGTGTGAGTTTAATAGCGGAGTCATTGGATTCTGATCCGCCGGACGTGAAAAACACGGCGTTTAAACCGTCAGGCGCAATGGATGCTATTTTTTCAGCCAGCCGGATTGCTGGTTCGTGACTGAAAGTGGAAAAGGCGGAGCTGAATGCCAGCTGTTTCATCTGTTCCGCCGCTGCTTCAGCAAGTTCATCCTGGCCATGGCCAATGTTGACATTCCACAGCGAGGACATGGCATCCATGTATTCGCTTCCATTTATATCCGTTAAGTAGATGCCTTCCCCTTTTTCCATAATTACTTTCGGTCCATTTGCCTGCTGTTGCTGTATCGATGATGTCGGGTGAATAAAATGTTTCTTATCCAGTTCTGCTAAATGTTCCATTCCCTTCCCTCCCTTTATTCATTTGGCTGCTACTAAAGTAAACTTGGCTAGCACCAAGCCTTTTGGCCGCAGGTGATTACCATAGTTGCACTTACACTTAGGACGTTAAAATTTTCACTGCAGCTGAGTAATTATCTTAGCTGAAATTTTATACATTCCTAATTTGTAAAAAAAACCAGCTATATAGACAGGATTATGCATAGCACTCCCGTCTGTATACCTGGTTTCAATCTAAGGACATGCCCTGCTTCATCAGCAGAGTCAATTAGATCAAGCAGCATATTTTTATTATTGTAAATTTATCAAAAAATAGGGCGTATTGCAAGTGGGAGATGGGGACTGGTTTACTCCTCCCGCAACTCGGGACAATGGGCCTGTTCTTGCGTTCCGTTAAGTGTGACTTTTGATTGATTTTTCTGTTTTTTAAAGGGGAAACAGTGCTGAACAAAGAATATATAAGCAATCAATATGAGGAGGGATTTTATGATGAGGAAAAAGAAAGTGGCAGCTGTCTTTGGTTCTGTTTTGCTGAGTGCCAGCATCCTTACACCTGCAGCAGCTGCACCCGGTAACGGGAATTACGCACCCGGAACACCAAGCGAGCAGCACTATTCCATCTCCGGGTTTATTGATCATAAGGAGCTTAGTAAGAAACTGCAGCAAATGGAGCGTTCCAGCAACGGTAAAGTTGACGTCAATGTAGCCGGACACTCCAATCAGGGACGGGAGATTTATACAGCTAGAGTGGGTACCGGTGACAAAGTAGTTCTCATTCAAAGTGAGATTCATGGGAATGAAAAAACGGGTACAGCCGCATTATTAAAAATGCTCAAACAGATTGGTTCCAACAATTCGCCTGAGTTTCGGAAGCTTCGGGAAGAACTGACGATTGTCGCGATGCCGATGATTAACCCGGACGCCACTGAATTAAACCGTCGCGGAACTGATATGTCATGGAGCGAGGTCGTGGATGATTTTCCGCAGCTGGAAGACGCATCTCCATCATGGAATTACTATACGTACACGAACGAGTATTGGGATTATGCATCTAACCCAGGTTTTGATATGAACAGGGATTTTAACCCGAACCTCGACTACACTCCGCAGCCGGAGGATCTCCCAGGATCATCTGCAGAACCTGGATGGTATATTACACCAGAAGCGCAAACCGTTCGCGATGTGTATAAAGGATTGCAAGATGAATTTGGCGAAGTGAACACATTCATCGATCTCCACCATCAAGGACAATATATGATTGAGGGTACCAACGATGAAGTGACATTATCCTTATCGGGTGTGTTTGTCCCACATCCAGACAGTGAGGCAGGAGAAAAATACAGCAAATACGCTGACAGCTATAACGAGGAATTTTCCAAACAGCTAAGTGTCGCGGCATATGAGGCACTTCAGAGCATTGGAAATTCACCGTACAATAACATTTCCCTTTACCAGCAAAATTTGGATTTGCCGGGTACAGCGCTCGGTTCGTTCGCCCTTAACGGCAGTGGAACAGTTTTATTTGAAGTGACCGGGCAGACACAAAGTTTTGGACAGAAGAAAAAAGGCCAGCTGGTAAAGGCCGTACAAACAGGCGTCTATGGGATCCTGAACAGCCTTGCTAATGATGAAGTGGACGAAATAAATCCGGATAACTATGACGACATCCCATTGACCGAACGATAAGCAATACAAACAGACCCTCTTCACGACCACCCGTTGTGAAGAGGGTTTTTTGTCCCGGAAACAATGACTGCCATTATGATTTATGCATCCAGTGATCAAACAGATTTCATTGTATCGTTCGGTGACAAAATTATGGTCAGCCATACATTCTATGAAGTTACCAATGGCACAATAGATAACGAACTTCTGCGTACATTCTACCATTCCCTTGACAAGCGACATGCGGACAGGTTCACTGTCCCAGACTGACTGGGACAAGAAGCCTGTCCCCACGTCCCGAATCAGCGAGGATTTTTTGTTCTTACTTGCTTTTTGGCTTGTATCGTCCCGGGACTGCCCTTGTTGTAATTGCCAGGCGATTCCAGCTGTTTATGGTGTTGATTGCGTAGACCAAGTCAACAAAATCCTTTTCATTGAATTGTTCCCGCACCTCATTATATAGTTCATCGGAAATGTGATGGTTTGCTATTTCGGTAATCGCTTCTGTCAAAGCTAAAGCGGCGCGTTCTTTTTCGGTGTAAAAGTCGGTTTCCCGCCATGCATTGAGGCAATACAACCGCTGTTCTGTTTCACCATTTGCCCGCGCGTCTTTCGTATGCATGTCCAAGCAAAATGCGCACCCATTGATTTGTGAAGCCCTTGTTTTCACTAATTCGAGAAGCATTGTGTCCAGATTGGTCGATTGAATATACTTCTCAAATTCCACCATAATCTTTGCCGCTTCTGGTGCTATTGAATAATAATCAAGCCGAGCTTCCATTCTGATCACTCCCGTGTATAGAAATTTTCTTTCTGTTTCATCGTAAACCTTTCCAGAAAAAACGACAAAAACATTGCCCGGGAAATAAAAAGATAACCCCCATGACCCGTCTTAATCTGTCACGCATCTGTCGATTTTTTGTAGCTATTTTGTGAATGGCCAAGCTAATAATTGAAATTCATTCTCATTAGGTTGTAAACTATATATAAGGAATGAACAAAAAGGAGCTGAAGAGCCCATGGCAAAAGTTCTCGTACTATATGCAAGCCTGACAGGCAGCACAGAAGTTATGGCTGAGACCATTACCGATTATATAAAAGCAAAGGATCATGATGTCGATTTCAAATCATTTGATTTCGAGCCGATCCCTGCCAAGGAACTAGTCAATTATGATGGTATACTGCTCGGTTCCTACTCATGGGACGATGACATTCCATTTGAAGTGGAAGATTTCTATCAGGACATGGACGATGTGGACCTATCCGGCAAACTGGTCGGGACATTCGGATCTTGTGATTCCTATTATGACATATACGGACCGGCCCTTGACACCCTGGCAACAAAGGCCGAAGAGCGAAATAGCGCTGTCTATAAAGAAAAGCTGAAAGTTGAACTGGAGCCTGATGACCAGGACATTGAACATTGCGAGCAATTTGCAGAAGGATTTTTGCAGGAGCTGGCGAAATAAATCGTCATTGTTTAAAACGCGAATCCGCCGAAAAAAGCCGGATTCGCGTTGAATTATAACTAAATTCCCGCTATGCAACTCTTCTAACCAGCCCTTCGCCGCCCCCGTTCAAACATATTAACAAGAATAACACTCGATATCGCAATTAAACCGCCAATAACAGACAACAGGCTGGGCAATTCCTGCAACCAGACCCAGGCAACGAAAATAGCAAATACCGGTTCAATGTACATGATGCTTGTCACCGCGCCAGCTTTACCGGAAGAAAGTGCAATCGCCCATGTCACGTACGCAATCGCTGCGGGAAAAATACCGACATATACCGCTGCCAAGTGCGCTTCCACTGTTGCCCCCTGTATCGTCTCGAATAATCCGGGCGAAAAAACCAATAAGGGCAGCGTCCCTGACCACGTAAAGTAAGCCGTCAATTCAACCGGCCTGTACTTGGTTAAAAGTGGTTTTTGAAATACAAAGAAAATCGACGTCGCAATTGCCGCAATCACAATCAGCAACGCACCGCCCGATATCGCAAAATCCGCATCCGCCGAACCCAGTGTAATCAAAAAAATACCGATAAAACCGATACCAAGTCCAATCCAGCCAAAAAAGCTTGGGTATTCCTTTAAGGCAAAAATGGCGATAATTGCCGTAAAGATAGGGGCTGAAGCAACAATCATCGCTGCAGTCCCGGCCGCTACCGTCTGCTCACCAAACGTGATGCCGGTATGGTAAATCGTGATGCCAATCCAGCCAAGAACCAGCACTTTCAGCAGGTCGTTTTTGGCTGGCAATCGGAATGTCGTCCCAGGCCACAATGCATACAGCAGAAAGCAGCCTGAGGCAATTAGAAACCTGATCAGCACCAAATGACCTGAACTGTAGCCACCATGAAGGCTCGCACGAATAGCAGCAAATGTGGATCCCCAAATAATAATGGTAATAAATGCCATCACCAAAGCTTTTTTAGTCATAAGCGTCCCTCCCCATTGCCCCTCTATTATACATGAATTTTTTCAAAAAAGTAGACGGAACGAGTTATGCATGTTTGTAAGATAAATGTTAAGAACGTTGGTTTAGCACCTGTGAACTCCAGCTATCCAAAATGCCTATGCAATGGAAAAGCAAGTCAACAAAGAGATTCCAAGTGTCATTTTTACCAGAACAACCCCATAAAAACAAAAAAACTATCACAGTGCTATACACCATGATAGTTCCATCTTTTTTATGACAGTCTCTCATTAATAGCCTGTGAACTCTTCCGCCCGAATATTATCTTCATTTACACCCGCTTCAACGAGCATATCATACATCACCGTAACCATGCCGGCGGGCCCAGAAAGATAATAAATCGGTTCACTCACATCAGATACATGACGCTTCAGCATGTCTTCATCGATGTGGCCACTTTCTCCATTCCATTCACCCGAATCCGTTTGCGTCATGACGGGAACAAACGTGAAATGAGGATTTTTCTTCTCAAATTCTCTAAAATCCGACATGAATGGCGCATCTTCCGGTGTACTGTTGGAAAAAAGCAACGTCATGTCATGTGACGTTTGCTGGAGTGTTGCCTCCGCAATCATACTTCTGATCGGTGTTACGCCAATACCCCCGATAATAAATACGGCGGGAGTTGACTCTGTTTTATGAAGTTTGAAATTCCCATGCGGTCCGTCAAATTTCACCTCTGCACCTTCCGAAAGTTTTTCCAGTTCACGCTTATAAGCCGAATCCCGCATACGAGTGGCCGTGACAAGCTCGTTTTCAGACGGAGCTTGAACAAAGGAAAAAGCTCTTGTGTCGCCTTTTTCATCGGTCTCACTCGGGTTAATCAATGTAAAATCGCCGAACTGCCCAGCTTTAAATTCGAATCCATCCGGCATCTCCCAGTAAAACGCCATCGTGTCGTTAGCAATTATTTCTTTCCGGCGCAATTTTATTATGTCAGACATCACTTTCATCTCCTTTTCAAAAAAGTTTTCACTACCATGACTATTTCCCTTTTTGCTGCCCTGTAAACACCAGGGTGATCCCGGCTGGTCTCGGGACAGAGAACCCGCCCCCGCGTCCCGGTTACAGATGTGATATGATACCAGTATAAAAATTGTACAAAGGGGCGACCATTTTATGACACAATTCCCGATATTCGATGGGCACAACGATACATTGCTCAGGCTGCACATGTCTGATAATGCACCGTCATTTTTCACAGAAAGCTCAGAAGGCCACATTGACTTGCCTCGTGCTGAAATGAGTGGGTTCGGTGGAGGATTTTTTGCCGTTTACACCCCAAACAAGAATTATGAAGTGAAACCGGAAGATTATATGACAGATAGCGGCTATGACGTACCGCTTCCCCCGCCTATCCAACAGGATGAAGCACTGGCATTCACCAATGCACTCGCTTCCAGACTGTTCCGGCTGGAGGCTGCATCGACTGGAAGGCTGAAAGTGGTAAGAACCGCTGATGAATTGACCCGTTGCCTGGATAAAGGCATCATGGCTGCGATTTTTCATATCGAAGGTGCGGAGGCCATTGATCCCGACCTGGATGCACTTCATGTGCTATATCAGGCAGGCCTTCGCTCACTCGGGATCGTCTGGAGCCGACCAAATGTCTTTGGGGAAGGTGTGCCGTTCCGTTATCCATCAACACCAGATACAGGAGCAGGATTGACCGAAGCCGGCAAGAGGCTTGTCCGGGAGTGCAATCAGCTCGGCATCATGATAGACACCACCCATCTGAATGAAAAAGGTTTCTGGGACGTCGCAAACATCACGGATGCTCCACTTGTTGCCACCCACTCGAACGCCCATGCGCTGAGTCCGATTGCCCGGAATCTAACCGATATACAGCTTGCGGCCATCGCCGAATCGAACGGGGTTGCTGGCATCAATTACGCTGTCAATATGCTGCGGGAAGACGGCGGCCTTGGAACAGACATATCACTGGATGAAATTGTCCGGCACGTGGCATACATAGCCGAGAAATTCGGTGTCGATCACGTGGTGTTGGGCTCCGATTTTGACGGCACAACCGTCCCCGACTCCCTGAAAGACGTAACCGGCCTGCCGAAACTGCTCGACCGCCTAAAAGCACACGGATTCCACAATGATGAACTGCAGAAAATCACCCATGGGAATTGGGTGCGTGTATTAGAGGACACATGGAAATAACCGGGACATGGGGACAGGTCCATCGTCCCACCAAAAAATGTAAATCAATGCGCTCACGCGGGGACAAGGAACCTGTCCCCGCGTACCAGTCGGTACCTTCTCACGTGGGGTACCGATTTTTTTGTACGTCAGAAAGTATAGTTTATCCTGAATTATTCATACTTCCAAACTAAGTCCTTTTAACTTTAAAACAGGATGTTCTTTTGGCCTTCCA